>CANFTO010000061.1 GCA_947449945.1 Actinomycetota bacterium
ATTGGCAACCACAACAGTGCGACCACCTTGGCGCAGGGTTAAACCGCCAGCACCATGCACAGAAACATTCCCAGTTTCAATTTCGATCACCACTGCTGTGTGCTCATCAACGCCAAGCACGCCTGTGCCGTCGGTGATCTGTGTTTCAAGAATTTCTAGGCGATGCAAGCCGATGTAGCAACAGCTGGTGTCGTGACGTCCACCCTCTTTGTTATCAAAGTGGGGAACGACAACAGCACGAATGCCCAGCAAATCACCAAGAAGATTGATGCCGTCTAACCAGTACGGATCAACGCCAACCTTGTAAATCTCATAGACCGGAATTGCGTAGGCACCAATCGTTGCTGCTGCAGCACTACCCGTGATGAGAGTTCCGCCGCGGCGCACCAGATCAGCAAATGCAGCAGGGATTGGTGTGCCTGCCCATTGATTCAGGGCGTATGACGGAGAACCAGGCCCAGCTAGCACCCATGAAGCCTGCTGCAATTGCGAAAGCGTGCGCTCATGCTCAACCACTGATGCATCTTTACGACGCCACTTGGCAAGTTCAATCTTGGAACCCACAGATTCATCGAAGTACTGCTGGTATTTCGCACCAAGATCATCGGCATTGACCTGAAAGCCATAAGGCGTATCGATCATGTATTTGGGTGCATCGCCAAGTCCGTCCATCAGGGTGCGATGCAGCTTGATCATTGCCGGGGCATTTTCACCCGAACCCATGATGACGAGGCGACCACTCACTGGCACAGCATGACCTAGTTCGCTCCCATGACAAAACGTGAGCCCCCAACGAGTAGTCGGGGGCTCAGGTAAGTGAAGGCTGGTGGATCGCTAGGTGGTCGTCAGTGCAACTGCAGTCTTACCGCCAACCCCGACTAATCCAGGGTCACCATTGCCACAAAGGCCCGCATCGGCCTGACATGGGCCCATCTCAACACCGAAGTAATGCAAACCCTTGGTGCCAAGCTCAGCGTTGATCGTGAACTTGCCGGCCTTATTGACCGGGGCGCATGCGCCATCAAGGGTGGTGCTTGGCCATCCGTCAGCCAGAGGCTTCGCGTTGTATCGAGTCAGGCACACGATGTTGTCTTTCAGTGTCCACGCTGCAAGATTCTTCATGGCCACCTTGCTCAGTGACCCTTTAAAGATCACTGTTTGGCCAGCGGGAACCTTGGCTTGATTGACGGACAGGCATGCGTAGTTATCTTGACTACATACCGACGTTGCCGGTGCTGGTACCGCAATGGCGGCAAAAGCAGGTGATACCGCAAATCCCGAAATGGAAGTGGCAGCAATGACACCGAGGACAAAATTTCGAGTTCGCATAGTTGAGCCTTTCGGTTGCGGATTATTACCCAGCTGAACGAGAAACATCTTCCCATTCTTTGAAGTGAGCAAGACGGCGGTCGTACATGCCATGCAGTACATCAACGGCCTGGTTGCCCAATAGCAAGCGCACTGGTGGCTTCTCAGCATCGACGACCTTCATCAGTGCCTCGATGCTTTCGGTTGCGTCCGACCCGGCAGACGTTGCTAGCAACTTGCCAAGTTTTTCATGTGATTCAACATAAGCAGGATGTTGTGCGGAGTTCCTACGGCCAGCAGAACCAAAGCCGGTTGCATATCCACCAGGTTCAATGAGAGTCACGCTAATACCGAATTTGCGCACTTCCTGAGCAAGAGCTTCCGACATGCCTTCAAGGGCCCACTTGGATCCGCTGTACAAACCCATGCCGCCTGAAGCAGTCAGACCGCTCAAGCTGCTGACTTGAATGATGTGGCCGGAGCCTTGAGCGCGAAGGATTGGAAGCGCTGCCTGCGCAACCCAGATTGGTCCAAACACGTTGGTGTCGAACTGAGCGCGGATCTCTTCTTCGGTGAGTTCCTCGAGGTAACCCATGTGTCCGTAACCAGCATTGTTCACGATCACATCGAGACGACCAAAGTGATCGTTTGCCCTATTCACGGCAGCTGTAACAGCGACTTTGTCTGTTACATCAAGTTTCAACGTGAGGATCGAATCACCATATTTTGCGACCAAGTCATCAAGAGGTGCTAAGTCACGGGCAGTGGCCACAACCTTGTCGCCACGCTCGAGAGCTGCCTGGGTCCAGATCAGGCCAAAGCCTCGGGACGTACCAGTAATGAACCAAACCTTCATGAGCCCTCTTTCGATGATTGGAAATCGAAAGGTAGTCCAATTCACCCATACGGGTTATGTGTTTCGCCTGTCGCGTAGGAATAAACCATCTAGGTTTCACCACATGGCGACGTACTCGTGTGTGGTGGGACCACTCGCGCGCGTCCATGTCACGTTTGTTGAAGAATTAAAGACGTATACAGAAGAGACTGCCAAAGAGATCGCTATCAAGCACTTGACCTCAACCGAGTGTGAAACCTGGATGACGATGCAGGCAAACACCACGCGCAAGATGGAATGGCTACTGGGCCGAGTCGCATTGAAGGAAGCGGTCAGCGACTTTATGTTGGAAACCCAACTCACCACGGTGCATCCGAAAGATCTCGTGATCTCTCGTTCTGAAGAAGGCGCACCAATTATTTCTTGGGCTGTTCCAAATGAACTTCCGCTGCCGGTCATTTCGCTTGCTCACACGGAAGGTGTGATCGTCGCTGCTGTTGCTAGCGCTGAAGCAGTAGGCGTTGACGTTGAGAACGCGGATCGTCAAGCACCGACAGTTGCGCGAGTACTCACTGAAACCGAAACCAAACTGTATGAAACAGAACGCATCACTTTGTTGAGCGCAGTAGTTGCGAAAGAAGCAGCTTCAAAAGCTGTAGGTATTGGACTTGGTGGCGACCTTCGCCGTTGGCCGATTGTGCATACCGAGGGCGACCAACATTTTGTTACCTGTGTTGATGATGAAGAAATCGCATTGATTGTTGATTTCCTTGATGTACCAAATCTCGTCCTTGGCATTTGCATTGTGGTGTAGCAAAAAGCTACGAAGCTAAATCAGGCACTTCCATTTGTAACGGGCATCCGCGTAGCAATCGCAAGATTGAAGATTTCTCGAGCGAGTCAACAGCCAATCGCCAGCGGTACTTCACGCCAATCCAGGCTTTGACATAACGGCACGTGTCAGACGTATTTGGCGGCATCCACTCAGCTGGATCCTGATCACTCTTGGAACGATTCGATGATGCTGACACCGCAATCAATGAATTCACGTACCCAAGATCATTAGCAAATGCGGTGCGACGATCAGGAGTCCAGCGCCAGGCACCTGAATCCCAGGCTTCTTTCAATGGCACTTCATGATCAATGTCGAAGGTGCGCGCGTTGCTTGTGGAGACGCCGTCGTATGCGGAATACCAACGTGAATCAACCATGGTGCAGCCATTGAGTCGACCACCGATGGCCTCGCGAATCAACACATCTTGACGAGTGGTGCAACCGTTTTGTCGAATCCAGTGTTTAAACAGCGAACGGTCGTAACCACCGGCATGTTCAGGAGACACCGGAAGTGAGGTCAAAAGTGTCTGTGCGTTTTGGGGTGCCGCATCTGCTGGCGAAATAGCAACGACCCCGCAGGTCATCAATAAACCCGCGAGGCCAATTGCTATTGCGCTCCCCCGATGCATGCTTGCAACGGTAGAGCATCAGCGCGATAGATCGCGCGCTAGTTTTTACAGGGTGTCGAGCACGCACTCGGCAGTTGATGCCAGCACGTTGAAGCCGTCTTCTTCTGGAAGGAACTGGGTAACAACGCCGTTTTCAATCACCATGGCGTAGCGCTTTGAACGAAGGCCACCAAGTGCTGGAGCGTCGACATTCATGCCAACAGCAAGTGCGAACTTGCCTTGAGGGTCAGCGGCCATCACGAATTGCTCGCCAACGCCTTGAGCTTTGCCCCAAGCATCCATGACGAATGCATCGTTAACGCTGATACACACGATTGAGTCCACGCCCTTGGCGGACAGTTCAGCTGCCTTGTTCACAAAACCAGGCAAATGCATCTTGGAACAGCCTGGGGTGAAGGCGCCTGGAACTGCGAACAACACCACGCGGCCCTTGCTCAGGATGTCCTTTGAGGAAACAGGGGTTGGGCGATCTTCTGGGATCACGAAAAGTTCAACGTCAGGGACGGTGTCACCGATAGCAATAGTCATAAGGGCACCCTAAGTGAGGCGGGCCGCACCTGAAAAGAGTTGTCTTTTAGATACCCCCGGGGGTATATTCCTTTCAACGAATTCTGTTGGAGGAAATATGTGTAGCCCGATCGCCTGCTCGAAGTGTGGCAAGACCACGTGGACCGGTTGCGGTGCACATGTGGACCAAGTGAAGTCAATGTTCACCACAGAAGAATGGTGTACCTGCGAGCGTTAATAGCTTCCCTAGATAACGCTTCGGCCCGGCACTCCCAAAAGGAGTCCGGGCCGAAACGTTTAATCCTGAAGTACTAATTACGCAGGAACGTATTGGAATCAAGCTCGAGGTACTTGCCCTTGGCCGGAGCACTCAATGCGATATCCGCACCAATTGGCACTGAACCAGACACCCACACAGTGATCTTGTTGCCACTCTTCTTGACTTGGCAGTCAGCCATGGCGTCCATGAACTTGCCTCGAAGCAGCGGACCGCAGGTAACGATCGCGTCAGCTTTCTGACCAGCGTTTGTCTTCAACACTTTGTTGATGATCACGTTGATGCCAGTATGAAGTTTCATTGGAGCTTTCCAATTGATTACTACTTGTGGAACACCAACCTCAACGACCTCTTCAACGGTCTGAATTTTTCCATCCTTGTCCTTAATGACAACAGTGATGTCCTCTTCACCGGTGTAGCCAGGATTTGGCGTGTACTGAATGGTGTCTTTGTCGATGACCACGATGGTGCCATGTGCGGGTGGCTTCACATCGCTAATGGTTGAACCATCAGGAACCCCGGGGATGTCCTTAATATCAATAATGACTGGCTTGCCAGGTTCATCAACGAGCGGATTATCTGGCGTTCCAGTTGATGGGGTTGCTGTTGGAGAGGCAGTTGGGGTGACACCCGGCTTGGTATCCGCCGGTGGCACAAGTGCTTCAGCTGGAACACATACTTCGCGAGTGAAGTAGATGTGATCAAGGAAGTTACCCACGCTCTTATTGCCAGATGCGGTTGCACCAGATTCAAAACCAAACCGAGTGGAGGTCTGTCCTGCAGGCACGACATAGGTTCCAGTGTGCAGAACCCAACCTTCCGACAACGTATCGGTGAACTTTGTTACTGAATTAGGAGCGGCACTCGCTGCTCCAATGTTGACACTCATGGTGTCGCCAACTGAGCCAGCGGCACGTGCACGGTGATACAAGGACCACACCAGCTTTTGACCAGGAACCGTTGCTACATCTTGGAAAAGTTCAGAATCTTGGGTCGCATTCAATTCCGCGAATTGCTCACCAGAGGGTGAAGTCACTCCCATAAATCCACTCGACCAAATTTCAATCTTGTGATCTGTTGCTGTAGTGGTCCAACCAGGAACCTGTGAGTCAAGAAGCTGGCGGTATGACTTCGCTGGGATCGCAGGATCTTCGAAGCTTCCATTCACCAACGCAGTATCCGTTGACGTGCAACGCGCAGTCGCGGTAGGTGTTGCTGAGGCAGGCGCAGCCACGGTTGCACTTGCTGAAGCTGTCACGGTTGCAGTTGGTGAAGCCGAGGCAGTTGCATTTGGCGTGACGGTCGCAGATGCGGTGGGAGTCACTGCTGGCATTGGAGAAGTGTCCGTTGCCAACCACAGTTGGTACGAAGGGAAACCCGAAAGTTTTGTTTGCGTCAACGTGATGGTCTTAATTGCAGCAGTTGGCTTGAACCAACCCGCAGCACCACTGGTGTCATTGGTGTTGCCCACAAGTGTGGTGGTGCCGGCATTCCATGTTGGTTGATCGGTGTTACCTGATTGGTAATTGAACGCACTTTGAAACCAGTTTGCCGTGCTCACAGCAGCACCTGCTGCGTTCGTTGCAGTCACCGTCACTGATTCAGCATCAATGTCACCGAGGGCAAATCCCCAGGTGCCAACTGGAGTCGCTGCGTTGAATGTCAATGTCGTGGTGCTCGAGTTCTTGCCAGCAGCAAGACCACTCGATAGGTATGTCTTGCCACTTGAGGTGCCGTACACCTGACCGAAAGGCGATGAGCCTGTCAACGTTGCCGATACGGCGGTTGAAACAGAGCCGTCGACAACAGATCCTGAAATCGTTGGGAAGGTGGTTCCTGCAACTGAGGCAGACACGGAAGATCCGCTCGCCGTCCATGTTGCATACATGCCAGTTCCACTCGCTGCTTGGGAGGCACTTGCCACTGCCATCGTGCCTGCCACCAAGCTCAATCCGATTACCCCGTAGGTGATTTTGCGCATGAAGGAACTCTAAACGTTGCTTTGACCGGTCAAAAACCGAATTCGTCCCGCCTTACCCAGACTTCTACCCAAGCGCGGGCCACCGGGAGCAACCCATGAGAATTAACCCGTGCCCGCACCTGTTCCCACTCAGACTGATGTCTTAGTTATTGGTGCAGGCCCAGCAGGCTCAGCTGCTGCAGCCTGGGCGGCTCGCTTTGGACTCGATGTGGTTTTGGCCGACGCCAAAACTTTCCCCCGCGACAAAACCTGTGGTGATGGCCTAACCCCGCGCGCGGTGCATGAACTTCAAAACCTGGGTTTGGGTGAATGGCTGGAAACGCAGCCGCGCAATCTGGGCCTTCGGGCTGCAGGTTTCAAGCAAACCTTGTTGCTGCCTTGGCCCGGTGGATCATTACCCAACTTTGGCTCGGCAGTGCCCCGCATGGAACTCGATGCGAAAATTCGCGAAGTAGCCCTTGATTCAGGTGCCATTCCTGCAGACGGATACCGCGCTGTTGATGTGGTGAAAGAAGGCGACCGCGTTGTAGCTGTGATCTTCGAAGTGCGTGAAGACGGCAAGCGCGTGACCAAAGAAATTCGTTGCAAGCGCCTGGTGGTGGCTGACGGTGCCAAATCGCAACTCGGAAGAAGCCTTGGGCGTGAATGGCATAAAGACACGGCTTATGGCGTTGCCGGCCGCGCATACATTGCAAGTGGTCGATCACATGACAAGTGGATTTCATCGCATCTTGAATTGCGTGGCGAAACAAATGAAGTGCTTTCTGGTTACGGTTGGATCTTCCCGCTTGGTGATGGTGAAGTAAATATCGGAGTTGGCACGCTGGCAACAAATAAGCGTCCAGCCGATATCAATCTTCGTTCGCTGACTGAGCTCTACACAAAGCAGCAGTTCGAGTTGTGGCAGCTTGATGGTGAATTGCAGAACTTCTCTTCTGCCCTACTTCCGATGGGTGGTGCAGTCAGCAACATTGCTGGCAAGAACTGGATGTTGATTGGGGATGCAGCAGGTTGCGTTAACCCACTGAACGGTGAAGGCATTGATTACGGACTTGAAACCGGCCATCTTGCAGCCGAAATGCTGGCTGATACCGCAAACAACCCACAAGCAGATCTCACGCATGCGTGGCCAGGTGAACTCAGCGTGCAATACGGAACAGCATTCTCGATTGCCCGCAGAATTGCTGGATTGTTGACGGTTCCTGGGTTCATCAACACCTTTGGCCCAGTTGGCATGCGCTCGAAGTTCTTGATGACCATCGCTCTTCGCGTGATGGGCAATCTTGTAACTGAGGAAGATAAAGACGCCACTGCCAAACTGTGGCGAACTGCTGGCAAGTTCAGTCTTAAACTGGATGACAGACCGCCGTTTTCGTAATACCCAGAAAGGCTTCCCCATGCCTCGTCAGTTCATTCAGGAACCTTCAATGAAGTGCACCACATGGCGTCGCACAATTGCACTGGCTGCAGTGTCACTCGCAACTGTTGGCACCCTTGCCGCGTGCGGATCATCTGAGGAAGCAGTGCCATCAACACCAATGCCGATGATGAGCAGCGTGGCTCCAAGCCCGTCAGTTGATACGCAAGCCCTCGACATCATGTTTGCGCAAATGATGATTCCGCATCACCAACAAGCAGTTGAAATGTCAGACATGGCGTTGTCGCAAGCTTCGAGTAATGACGTAAAAAGCCTTGCGGATCAAATCAAATCCGAACAAGCACCTGAAGTTGCCGTGATGCGCGGTTGGTTGAAGAACTGGGGCGCGAACGAAGATGCAAGCGCTGCAAACCATGGCATGAACACCGGCATGATGACTGCCGCTGACATGGCCGCACTCTCAGCATCAATCGGCCCTGATTTTGATCGCTTGTGGTTGCAAATGATGACGGCGCATCACAAGGGTGCAATCACAATGGCTCAAGATGTGTTGACTACCACTACGAATCCAGAAGTGAAGACTCTGGCGCAAGCAATCATTGATGCACAAACCAAAGAAATCGCATCAATTGAAGTCTTGCAAGCAAACGGTGAATAGCAGCAGGTAAAAGCTTGGGCGCCAGCGGTAATTACAGGTCGAAATCGTCTTCCAGCACGGTCTCTTGCAACGCTAAGCGCAGTGGCGACATGCGCAGAATTGCCGGCGGTCCATCGAGCAAGTTCTGCATTGCCGGAATGAGATCCGCAAGAGCCATTGCTTGTTGATGTTCCAACTGTGCTTCGTCATTTGCAAAAATTTCGTACAACCACACAAGGTTGTCACTATCCGGATCAATGGAAAGTGTGTAAATCTCAGTGCCTGGCTCTTCACCCAAGCGATCCATGTAGTTGTTCAACACATCAAGTAACGCTGGACGCATTCCAGGCTTGCACGTTAAACGCACGAGTGCGGCAGTACGACCTGCAAGGAGAACCTGAACAGGTGGGATTGCGTGGGCGTTGCCTGCCACCGTTCCTCCGAAAGTAAAACGCGATTAAGCGTTGTTAGCGAGGTACCACTGGTACGTGCTGGCAATGCCATCTGCCAATGAAATTTGTGGGAACCAACCAAGATCGTTAATGCGACTGGTGTCAAGCAACTTACGTGGCATGCCATCAGGCTTGCTGGAATCCCATTGGATTGTGCCTTCGTAACCCACTGCAGCAGCAACGGTTTCGGCAAGTTCCTTAATTGGCATGTCATCGCCAAGGCCTACGTTGATGGTTTCGTGTGAGTCGTACTTCTGTAGCAACATCAAACATGCGGCTGCAAGATCATCAACGTGCAAGAACTCGCGACGAGGTGAACCAGTGCCCCACACCGTGACCGAAGGTGCACCAGAAACCTTGGCTTCATGGAAACGGCGAATGAATGCCGGCAACACATGTGAGGTTTCCAGATCGAAGTTATCGCCAGGGCCATACAAGTTTGTTGGCATCGCTGAAATCCAGTGACGGTCATATTCAGTGCGGTGAGCTTCGATGTAGAAGATGCCTGAGATCTTTGCCATCGCGTAGGCCTGATTCGTTGGCTCAAGTGGGCCAGTCATCAATGAAGACTCGCGAATTGGCTGGGTCGCAGCGCGTGGGTAGATGCAGGAAGAACCAAGGAAGAGCAGACGATCAATATCGATCGCATGAGCGGCATCCATGATGTTGGTCTGAATCAAGACGTTGTCACGCAGGAACTCAACTGGGTAGGTGGAGTTGGCCATAATGCCGCCGACCTTTGCCGCGGCGTCGATCACGATGTCTGGCTTTGCTTCGCTGATCGCAGTGAACGTGGCCTCGCGGTCGCGCAAATCGAGCTCGGAAGAGCGGTAGCCGATAACCTCGCCCACCCCGGCGGTCTTGAGGGCTCGCACAATTGCCGAACCCACGAGTCCGTTATGACCAGCGACGTAAACCTTGACGTCACCCCAGGCGAATTCAGGCAGCATTTGGCCATTCTGTCACAGAACAGACATCTTCCCGATGCCCCATGAGGGAGCAAACCGCGAAAGAATGGCTCTATGCGAGTCATCACCCAGGAGCAATTAGCCGGCATTTTTTCCGCGCTACCAAAGAATCCGCGGGTGGTTGCGTCTGGCAACTTCGCTACCCCACAGGTGCTGCTCAATGCACTCGACGGCCAGGTGGAGCACTACCGCCTGCATATGTTGAACGCGCAAAAGCCGATCCCCAATCGCCCTGGGATCACCTACGAAACCGCATTTGTTGGTCCGGGAATGCGTGGCGCAGAAAATCTCAACTACATCCCAAGCCGCCTGAGCTTGGTACCCGTGCTCTTTCGCGATCACTACCAACCAGATGTGGTCCTACTCCACACATCTGTGCAGCGCTTTGACACCGTGAGCCTTGGAACCGAAGTCAATATTCTTCCCGCTGCGATCGAAGCAGCCAGAGCTCGCGGTGGCATCGTGATCGCGCAAGCAAATCCGCAAATGCCCTACACCTACGGCGATGCGCAGATTTACGAAAACGAAATTGACTACCTCGTTGAAGTTGATGAGCCGTTGCCTACACATGATCCGGGTCCGATGAGTGATCTCTCAATGCAAATCGGTGATCGCATTGCTGCGGTAGTCAATAACGGATCAACAATGCAGCTTGGCATTGGAGGTGTTCCTGACGCGGTGCTTGCCGGATTAACGAAACACAAGGGTCTGCGCATCTGGACTGAAATGTTCAGCGATGGTGTGTTGAACCTCTTTAAGGCCGGTGCATTAAACGCTGAAATCCCTTTAACCTCAACTTTTATTTTTGGTACCCGAGAGTTGTACGACTGGGTTGATCTCAATCGCTCCATTCGCATGATGCGCACCGAGCGCGTAAACGACCCAGGTGCCATTGCACGTCAAGCGCAAATGACAAGTGTGAATGCAGCGTTGCAAGTCGATCTTCTTGATCAAGCAAATGCCAGCCGTATCAACCACAAAATCTTTAGTGGTTTTGGTGGATCAACCGACTTCATTGTTGGTGCGTTACATGCGCGCGGCGGCCGCAGTTTCATTGCGCTGCCAAGTTGGCATCCAAAGGCTGACGTATCAACGATCGTGCCGGTACTCGCTGAACCGGTCACGAGTTTTCAACACAGCGCGGTGGTTACCGAAAATGGTATGGCCGAGGTGTTTGGTCATTCTCAGAAAGAACAGGCCACCAACATCATCAATCAGGCAGCGCATCCAAGTGTTCGTGAGTTTCTGACCGAACGGGCGCACCACCTTGGACTCATTTAGCCGTTAGGGTTATCAACATGCTTAAGCGCAGCAAGAAGACTCCATTACCTCCCGGCAAATACCGCATGGGCGGCAAGCACTTTAAGAACGACAAGGCGTTCATTAAGACGGC
>CANFTO010000062.1 GCA_947449945.1 Actinomycetota bacterium
CGATCCAAACCGCACCGCACGTATTGCTTTGCTGCACTACGCGGACGGCGAGAAGCGTTACATCTTGGCGCCAAACAAGCTCAAGCAAGGCGACCTCATTGAGACCGGCCCAGCAGCCGATATCAAGCCTGGTAACAGCCTGCCAATGCGCAATATCCCCGTCGGTACCGTGATCCACGCTGTGGAACTCAAGCCAGGCGGCGGCGCAAAGATTGCTCGCTCAGCAGGTACCAGCATTCAGTTGGTAGCAAAGGACGGCCCATTCGCACAGTTGCGTATGCCATCAGGTGAAATCCGCAACGTTGATCTGCGCTGCCGCGCAACGATCGGCGAAGTTGGTAACGCTGAGCAGTCAAACATCAACTGGGGCAAGGCTGGCCGTATGCGTTGGAAGGGCAAGCGCCCAACCGTTCGTGGTGTGGCAATGAACCCGGTCGACCATCCACATGGTGGTGGTGAAGGTAAGACTTCCGGTGGACGTCACCCAGTGAATCCAAACGGTAAGCCAGAAGGCCGTACGCGTAAGCGCAACAAGGCCAGCGATCAGTTCATCGTCCGTCGCCGCAAGACCGGCAAGAAGCGCTAAGGGAAGACATGCCACGTAGCCTCAAGAAAGGCCCGTTCGTCGACGGCCATCTACTCAAGAAGGTCGACGCTCAGAATGAGTCTGGATCAAAGAACGTGATCAAGACTTGGTCACGTCGCTCAATGATCGTTCCTGCAATGTTGGGTCACACCCTGGCAGTGCATGACGGACGAAAGCATGTGCCAGTTTTCGTAAGCGAAAACATGGTCGGCCACAAGCTTGGTGAGTTCGCTCCTACACGTACCTTCAAGGGTCACGTCAAGGACGACCGCAAGGCAAAGCGTCGCTAAGGGCGAACGCACTACTCATCTACTCAATTACTGAATTACACGACGAAGCAAGGGGATAGCGATGGAAGCCAGGGCCCAAGCGCGGTACGTCCGCGTCACGCCCATGAAGGCGCGCCGCGTGATTGACCTCATCAGAGGCATGAACGCAAGCGACGCCCAGGCGGTGTTGGCATTCGCACCACAGGCAGCAAGTGAGCCAATTGGCAAGGTTCTTGCCAGTGCGATTGCAAACGCAACGAACAACCACGCGATGGACGCCCGTTCGCTCGTCGTGAGCGCGGCATACGTTGACGAAGGTCCAACGATGAAGCGAATCCGTCCACGCGCACAGGGTCGGGCTTACCGTATCCGCAAGCGCAGCAGCCACATCACCGTGGTTGTGTCAGACCAGAAGGAAGGGTGATTAGGCCATGGGTCAAAAAGTAAATCCACATGGTTTCCGCCTCGGAATCACCACGGACTTCAAGTCTCGCTGGTTTGCTGATTCGCAGAAGCCAGGACAGCGCTACCGCGACTACGTGCAAGAAGACGTCAAGATCCGCAAGGTCTTGTCTGAAGGCATGGAACGCGCTGGCATTGCCAAGGTTGAAATCGAGCGTACCCGTGATCGCGTCCGCGTTGACATTCACACTGCCCGTCCCGGCATCGTGATTGGTCGCCGTGGTGCAGAAGCTGATCGCATCCGTGGCGATCTCGAAAAGCTCACCGGCAAGCAGGTTCAGCTGAACATCCTCGAGGTCAAGAACCCAGAGATCGATGCCCAGCTTGTTGCTCAAGGTATTGCCGAGCAGTTGAACTCCCGTGTGTCATTCCGACGCGCAATGCGTAAGGGCATGCAGAGCACCATGAAGAGCGGCGCTAAGGGCATTCGTGTGCAGGTGTCTGGTCGTCTTGGTGGCGCTGAAATGTCACGTACCGAGTTCTACCGTGAAGGTCGCGTGCCTTTGCACACCCTTCGTGCTGACATCGATTACGGCTTCTACGAAGCTCGCACCACCTTCGGCCGTATCGGCGTGAAGGTGTGGATCTACAAGGGCGATGCACTTGCTACCCGTTCAGAGCGCGAAGCAGCAGCAGCTGCCGCACGCTTGGGTAAGGGTCCATCAGCAGCAGCTGGCCGACCACGTCGTCCACGTGCTGAAGATGCAGGCGCCGCTGAGGCTGTTGCAGTTGAAGCAACTGAGGCTGCACCTGTTGCAGTTGAGGCTGCTCCAGTGGGAACGGAAGGCTAATCATGTTGATTCCACGTCGCGTGAAGCACCGTAAGCAGCATCACCCAAGTCGCACTGGTGTGGCAAAGGGTGGCACCGAGGTGACTTTTGGTACCTACGGTCTCCAAGCTCTCGAGCATGGCTACATCACGAACCGCCAGATTGAATCGGCTCGTATTGCCATCACTCGTCACATCCGTCGTGGCGGCAAGGTCTGGATCAATATTTACCCAGACCGTCCGCTGACAAAGAAGCCAGCAGAAACGCGCATGGGTTCCGGTAAGGGTTCACCTGAATGGTGGGTCGCTAACGTGAAGCCAGGCCGGATCATGTTTGAGCTCGATTACCCAGATGCGAAGATTGCGCATGAAGCACTGACCCGTGCCATGCACAAGCTTCCAATGAAGTGCCGAATTGTTCGGCGCGACGAAGCAGGTGAGAACTAATGGCAGCAGGTACCCAGGCCGGCGAGTTGCGTAATCTTGATGACGCAGAACTCACCGCAAAGCTTCGTGAAGCAAAGGAAGAACTGTTCAACCTTCGCTTCCAAGGTGCAACCGGACAACTTGAGAACCACGGTCGACTTCGCGCAGTGCGCAAAGACATCGCACGGATCTACACGATCCTGCGTGAGCGTGAACTAGGCATCACCCCAGTTCAGGGTGGAGCAGCATGAGTGCGAAAGAGGCAAGTGTGAGTGACGTCAAGCGCGGATACCGCAAGACCCGTGAGGGTCTTGTCGTGAGCGACAAGATGGACAAGACAGTGGTTGTTGCGGTCGAAGACCGTTTCAAGCACCCGCTTTACGGCAAGGTCGTGCGTCGCACGAGCAAGCTGAAGGCACATGACGAAGCAAACGCAGCCGGCATCGGCGACCGTGTGCTTCTGATGGAGACCCGCCCGTTGTCAGCGACAAAGCGCTGGCGCGTTGTGGAAATCCTCGAAAAGGCCAAGTAAGTCAGTTCCGCCAGGCTCGGTAAATGAGAACCGGCAGACGATCAGGAGAATGAAGTGATTCAGCAAGAGTCGCGACTACGTGTCGCCGACAACACGGGTGCCAAGGAGCTCTTGTGCATTCGTGTACTCGGTGGCTCAGGGCGCCGTTACGCCGGCATTGGTGACATCATCGTCGCCACTGTTAAAGACGCCATTCCAGGTGGAGGCGTAAAGAAGGGTGACGTTGTTAAGGCGGTCATCGTTCGCACGAAGAAAGAACGCCGCCGTCCGGATGGCTCGTACATCCGTTTCGACGAGAACGCTGCTGTCATCCTTAAGGCTGATGGAGAGCCTCGCGGCACTCGCATCTTCGGACCTGTTGGTCGCGAACTGCGCGACAAGAAGTACATGAAGATCATTTCGTTGGCTCCGGAGGTGCTGTAACCATGTCACAGCTCAATATCCGTAAGGGCGACCTTGTTCAGGTTATTTCTGGCAAGGATCGCGGCGTCAAGGGCAAGGTCATCGAAGTATTTCCTGAAGCTCAACGCGTCATTGTCGAAGGCGTTAACCGCGTCAAGAAGCACACCAAGATTGGTCAGAACGCCGGCGGCGCTCAGACTGGTGGCATCGTCACGGTTGAAGCTCCCATTCATGCCTCGAACGTCATGATCATCGATCCAGCAGACGGTCGCCCAACTCGCATTGGCTTCCGCAAGGAAACCGTTGAGAAGCGTCGTCCAGATGGCTCAACGTACGAAGCACAGCGCAGCATCCGTGTTTCGCGCCGCACAGGTAAGGACATCTGAGCATGACTACTGCAACTTCACCTCGTTTGAAGGCTAAGTACCGCGCAGAAATCGTTCCTGCACTGAAGAGCGAATTCGACTTCGCAAACATCATGCAGGTCCCAGGGTTGGTCAAGATCGTGGTCAACATGGGTGTCGGCGAAGCTGCTCGTGACTCAAAGCTCATTGAAGGCGCAATCCGCGACCTCACCGAGATCACCGGCCAAAAGCCACAGGTCACCAAGGCCCGTAAGTCGATCGCGCAGTTCAAGTTGCGTGAAGGCCAGCCAATTGGTGCACACGTGACTCTTCGTGGCGATCGCATGTGGGAATTCCTGGATCGCTTGCTTTCACTTGCGCTTCCTCGCATCCGTGACTTCCGTGGTCTGTCACCAAAGCACTTTGACGGCAACGGTAACTACACCTTCGGTCTCACCGAGCAGTCAATGTTCCACGAGATTGACCAAGACAAGATCGATCGCACCCGTGGCATGGACATCACCCTTGTCACCACTGCGAAGACCGATGATGAAGGCCGCGCCTTGCTTCGCCTTCTCGGATTCCCGTTCAAGGAGGCCTGAGCCATGGCGAAGAAAGCACTCATCAATAAGCAACAAGCAAAGCCGAAGTTCAAGGTTCGCGGCTACACGCGTTGCAACAAGTGCGGTCGTCCGCATTCTGTCTATCGCAAGTTCGGCCTGTGCCGTATTTGTCTCCGTGAAATGGCACATGCTGGCGAACTGCCAGGTGTGACAAAGAGCAGCTGGTAAACCACGACGCTGAAGGTCCTAACGGAAACCGCAGCGAGGAAGGCCTTAGGCCAAAAACATGACAATGACTGACCCGATTGCAGACATGCTTGCGCGCTTGCGCAATGCAAACTCTGCTTACCACGACTCCGTGTCGATGCCTCACAGCAAGATCAAGCTGCATATTGCAGAAATCTTGAAGCGTGAGGGTTACATCGCCGACTTCAGCGAAACCGACGAAACTGTTGGCAAGACGTTGACACTCAATCTCAAGTACGGCCCTAGCCGTGAGCGTTCAATCGCTGGATTGCGTCGCGTTTCAAAGCCAGGTCTTCGCGTCTACGCAAAGAGCACCGCATTGCCTCGCGTTCTCGGCGGCCTTGGCATTGCAATCCTGTCCACTTCTAACGGTCTGCTCACCGACCGTCAGGCACAGCAGAAAGGCGTAGGTGGGGAAGTCCTCGCCTACGTCTGGTAGGGGGTTATCTGATGTCACGCATCGGTCGTCTCCCAATCGCCGTTCCTGCTGGTGTCACCATCGACATCGCTGGCCAGAACGTCACGGTCAAGGGCCCTAAGGGAACTTTGAGCATCGTTGTCGCTGAGCCAATCGTTGCCACCATCGAAGATGGTGTGGTCACGGTTGCTCGCCCAAACGATGAGCGTCGTTCACGTGCATTGCACGGTTTGAGCCGCACATTGATCTCCAACATGGTGATCGGTGTAACCACAGGATTTGAAAAGTCACTTGAACTCGTTGGCACCGGTTACCGCGTTGCGGCAAAGGGCACTGATCTTGAGTTCCAGCTTGGCTTTAGCCATCCAGTGTTGGTACCTGCACCTGAAGGCATCTCCTTCCAGGTGGAAAGCCCAGTCAAGTTGAAGATCTCGGGCATCGATAAGCAAAAGGTCGGCGAAGTTGCCGCCAACATCCGCAAGATTCGTCCACCAGAGCCTTACAAGGGCAAGGGTGTGCGTTACGAGGGTGAAGTCATCCGCCGCAAGGCTGGAAAGGCTGGTAAGAAGTGAGCAAGTACGGTGTCAAGCTTGGCAAGGGCAACAAAAATGTCATTGGCCGCAAGCGTCGCCACATCCGCGTACGCAAGAAGGTTTCAGGTACTGCCGAGCGTCCACGCTTGGTCGTAACCCGATCAGCACGCCACCTCGTGGCTCAGGTTGTCGACGACACCCAGGGTCTTACGTTGGCATCAGCCTCAACGATGGAAGCCGATCTTCGTGTCGACGCCGTCGACAAGAGCGCAAAGGCACGCAAGGTTGGCCAGCTGGTCGCCGATCGCGCCAAGAAGGCCGGCATCGACGCGGTTGTGTTTGACCGCGGCGGTAACAAGTACCACGGTCGTGTGGCCGCTCTCGCTGAGGGCGCCCGCGAAGGTGGACTGGACTTCTAAGACGTATTCGGACAAGTAGGGAAGAGGAAACACCATGGCAGCAACCCAGCGACGCGAAGGCGGAGCAGGCGAGCGCAAGGATCGCAAGGAGCGCGCTCCTCGCGAAGAGAAGTCCGCATTCGTTGAGCGTGTGGTCGCGATTAACCGCGTGGCCAAGGTCGTTAAGGGCGGTCGCCGCTTTAGTTTCACCGCACTTGTGGTTGTCGGCGACGGCAACGGCATGGTTGGTGTGGGCTACGGCAAGGCGAAGGAAGTTCCTGCAGCGATTGCAAAGGGCGTTGAAGAAGCAAAGAAGCATTTCTTCAAGGTTCCTCGCATCCAAGGCACGATTCCTCACCCAATCACAGGTGAAGCAGCCGCAGGCGTAGTCATGCTGCGCCCAGCTGCTCCTGGTACCGGCGTTATCGCTGGTGGCCCAGTTCGTGCCGTATTGGAATGCGCAGGAGTGCACGACATCCTGAGCAAGTCAATGGGCTCAGACAACGCCATCAACATCGTGCATGCCACGATCGCTGCATTGAAGGGTTTGGAATCACCAGCTCAGGTTGCAGCTCGTCGCGGTTTGCCTCTTGAAGACGTCGCGCCAGCTCGTTTGCTGCGCGCTATGGCAGCAGGGACGGAAAGCTAATGGCACGGTTAAAGGTGACTCAGAAGAAGTCTGAAATTGGTGGCACTGCTACCCAGCGCAACACGTTGCGTTCCTTGGGTTTGAAGCGCATCAATGACACTGTGGTCAAGGAAGACCGCCCAGAAATCCGCGGCATGGTGAACACCGTGCAGCATCTCGTCGTTGTTGAAGAGGTTGAGTAACCATGGCACTCAAGGTCCATCACTTACGTCCAGCTCCGGGCGCTAAGACCGAGCGCACCCGTAAGGGTCGCGGTGAAGCCTCAAAGGGTAAAACCGCTGGTCGTGGCACCAAGGGCACCAAGGCCCGTTACCAGGTACCTGCTCGCTTCGAAGGCGGCCAGATGCCATTGCATATGCGTCTTCCAAAGCTCAAGGGCTTCAAGAACCCAAACAAGGTTGAGTTCCAGGTTGTCAACGTAGCCATGTTGGCCAAGCTCTTTCCAACAGGCGGCGACGTCACTGTTGAAGATCTGGTAGCCAAGGGCGCGGTCCGCAAGGGTCACCCAGTTAAGGTTCTCGGACAGGGCGATATTGCAGTAGCCATCAAGGTCAGCGCAGATGCGTTTTCCTCCGTTGCGCGCGACAAGATCGTCGCCGCAGGTGGGACCGTCACCGAAAGCTAAGCAGGAGGCACAGTGCACATCAGTGCGTTCGGGGCTGCCCTGCGTACACCGGATCTTCGTAAGAAGATTCTGTTCACCCTTGGTCTTCTCGCGATCTATCGCTTGGGTACGGTCATGCCGACCCCAGGCGTTGACTACTCGGCTGTTCATCGTTGCATTGACGTTGTCCAGGGGAACTCGGTTTACGCACTGATTAACCTCTTCAGTGGCGGCGCCTTGCTGCAACTGTCGATTTTTGCGCTGGGCATCATGCCGTACATCACCGCGAGCATCATCATTCAGTTGATGACCGTGGTGATTCCGCGTCTAGAAACCTTGAAGCAAGACGGTCAATCAGGCCAAGCGAAAATCACGCAATACACGCGTTACCTCACTATTGCGTTGGCTGTTCTCCAGTCCACTGCAATTCTTTCGCTTGCTCGTACTCCTGGTGCGTTGTTTAGCGGCTGTAACGAGAACATCGTTCCTAATCAAGGTATCTGGGTCATCTTGGTCATGGTGCTTTCGATGACTGCAGGCACCGCTGTGATCATGTGGTTCGGTGAATTGATCACCGAGCGCGGCATCGGCAACGGAATGTCGATCCTCATTTTCACTTCGATTATTGCCACAGTTCCTTCACAGTTCGCGTCGGTGTGGGGAAGCAAGGGTGCATTTACCTTCGCCTTCACTCTCGTGATCGGCGTACTTGTGATGGCGCTGGTGGTCTTTGTTGAGCAGGCGCAGCGTCGAATTCCGGTGCAGTATGCAAAGCGTATGGTCGGTCGCAAAATGTACGGCGGTACTTCGACTTACATTCCTTTGAAGGTAAACATGGCGGGCGTTATTCCTGTCATTTTCGCCTCGTCATTGCTCTTTATCCCAACCTTGTTCGTGCAGCTCACCGGTAGCACCGCTGGCTGGGCGCAATGGATTCAGCAGAACTTTGGTAGCGGCACAGGGTCGGTTTACTTACTGACCTACTTCTTGCTCATCGTGTTCTTCTGCTACTTCTATGTCTCCATCACGTTCAACCCAGTTGAGGTTGCCGATGACATGAAGAAGTACGGCGGCTTTATCCCAGGAATTCGCGCAGGCAAGCCAACTGCTGATTATTTGGACTACGTCCTGACTCGTTTGACTGCACCGGGTTCGTTGTACCTGGGTCTCATTGCAGTCATCCCAGTATTCGCGTTCGCGTTGCTTGGTGTTTCAGGCAAATTCATCTTCGGTGGTACCAGCCTGCTCATCATGGTGGGCGTTGGTTTGGACACGGTGAAGCAGATCGAAGCTCAGCTTCAGCAACGTAATTACGAAGGTTTCCTTCGCTAGGAGTTATTGCACAATGCGTTTAGTACTTATGGGCCCACCAGGGGCTGGCAAAGGCACTCAGGCTGTTGGACTTGCCGATCGTCTTGGTATCCCACATATTTCAACTGGCGATATTTTCCGCGCCAATGTCACACAAGGCACACCATTGGGCGTTGAAGCCAAGCGCTACATGGATGCCGGCGAATACGTTCCAGATGGCGTCACCAATGCCATGGTGCGCGATCGGTTGAGCCAGGATGACTGCCGTCCAGGATTTCTTCTCGATGGCTACCCACGCACCCTTGAGCAGGTTGGCGAGCTCGATGAAATGTTGAAGTCGGATGGCCTCGCCGTCGATCGCGCTGTTGAACTCACCGTTGATGTCGACGAAGTCGTTACTCGTCTGGTCAAGCGTGCCCAAGAACAAGGTCGCGCTGATGACACAGAAGATGTCATTCGTCGCCGCCTTGAGGTGTATGCAGAGCAGACTGCTCCTTTGACTGCGGTGTATGAAGCACGCGGCATTCTGGTGCGCGTTGATGGCATGGGTTCAGTTGACGAAGTCACAGCCCGCCTTCTTATTGCACTTGGCGCATAACGCTCGTGGTGTTTCACAAGAAAGAGAAAATCCAGCTCAAAACGCCTGAGCAGATTTTGCTGATGCGTGCCGCCGGCTTAGTCGTCGCACATGCATTGCAAGCTGTTGAAGCTGCCGTTGCTCCAGGTATCACCACGAAAGAACTCGATGCGATTGCGCACGAGGTTATTCGTTCTTCAAATGCGACACCTTCGTTTCTCGGTTACCACGGTTACCCCGCAGCAATTTGCTCGTCAATCAACGAAGAAGTGGTGCACGGCATTCCAAGTGATCGCGAACTTCTTGATGGCGACATCATTTCCATTGACTGTGGTGCGATTGTGAATGGTTGGCATGGTGACGCAGCGATCAGCGTGATGGTTGGCAATGCAAAGCCTGATGTGTTGAAACTTTCAAAGGTTACCGAACAGTCACTGTGGGCTGGGCTTGGTCAAGCGCGTGCAGGCAATCGTTTGTCCGATATCGGTCACGCAGTTGAAGCAACGGTAAAAGCTGCTGGCACCTATGGCATTCTCGAGGATTACGTCGGTCATGGCATTGGCACTTCCATGCACATGCAGCCGCCTATTCCTAACTATGGTGCTGCAGGTCGCGGTCCTGTACTCAAGGTAGGGATGGTGCTCGCCATTGAACCAATGGTCACCATTGGTTCTCCCGAGGTTGAAGTGCTTGAGGATGGTTGGACAGTCATAACCGAAGATCGTTCATGGGCATCCCATTGGGAACATACTGTTGCAATTACCGAAGAAGGTCCGTGGGTGCTCACCGCGCTCGATGAAGTTCGACTCTAGAAAGGTCTGCTCAACCATGAAGAAAATTCTCGCTGCTGTACTGGCTGTGTTCGCAGTCGTCGTTGCTACTCCTGCACAAGCTGCGCCTGCCGCTCAAGAGGTTGTGCTCGTTACGACGCTCACAAGCGTTGGCACCAGCCTGAACACCATCGGCAATGTGAAGTACGGCTGGAACGATCTCAAGGGTGTTGCGAACTGGGGTAAAGAGCCCGTTTCGATTCGCCTGCAAGGCGATGTGGCGTACAAAAATGACTATGGTCCCTTCAACGGTTACTTCACGATCACAAAGGCTGATGGCACCCAGCTTGCATTCCATGTTGATGGCCAAGCACTGCCAGTGCCTGTTACTGGTGGAACGAAAACAAACTTCCGCGGCGTCATGAGTTTCTTGCAAGGCTCAGGCTCGTATTCGAATGCGCAATCAACAGGAACGATGGTCGGCGCTCGTGAAGCTGCGATCGGTAGCCCAGTGCAAATGACCCTGCGTTTCACCATCGTTCCTCGCGGCTAACTTGCTAGTGGTGGCCCTTGTTGATCATCGCAATCATTTTTAGATTCAATCCTGCGAAACGAAATACCTGCAAGAACACGCTTTTTCGCGCCTTCAACTCTTTCGCCGTCGGTACCGGTGCATTGGGAAATGTCTCGATCGTTGACATTTGTGACTCAACCTTCTATTCGGGGATTAAGTACCAAAACGGGCGAGCTTTTGCTTTGTAGATGAATAGGTAATGCAACATCACTTTCATCCAGTGCGCACTTAAACCAATTTCGCCGTAGGTCTCTTTGGTATCCCGACCCATCTCGCCGTACTTTTCTTTGTCAGGAATGATCGGGAACACCGTCATCGCTGCAGCGGTTCCCGTGCGCCAACCTTTACCTGCGGAAGCGATACAGGCTGCACCCATGTCTGCCATTGATGCAGTGTGAACCTTGC
>CANFTO010000063.1 GCA_947449945.1 Actinomycetota bacterium
CTGCCTCATAACCCCTCATGGGTTACTCGCACCGATCATCTACTCGCACCAGATTGCGAAAGGGTGGTTGCGCGAATCTTCTTGCCTGGTCAGGAATTGATCGCATCTGGCGAATCGCGTGCTTCAGCAATTTTGGAACGAGTCCTTACCCTCACCTCTGAAGAGGTCGACGCCCAACTTGTAGAACTGGAAACCGTATTTAAAGGTCGCCATAGAAACCTGCACGAAATCTGGCAACAGCATTTCGCCATGCTGGAGCACCGCTTGGTGGCTACCGGCCGCTTATCAGTCGCCCAACGAGCCCTGATTGGCGCGTACTTCACACAGGAGTACTCGATTGAAGGAGCCGCTCTTTTCAATCCATCAATTGTTGCTCACCCGAACCAAAGCGATCTTGCCCAAGGATCAACTCGCTTCGTCATGACTTTGCGTGCTGTCGGGGAAGGCCATATTTCCAGTATTGAATTTCGCACTGGAGTCGTTGATGTCGACAACACCATCATGTTTGATCCAGCGCCGCAGTATTCAACTCAACCGATGGGGACCCCCATCATGTTTTCTCGACTCTCATTTGAACACCAAATTAACGACATGGGCGGAGACAAAACCAATTCCGACTTTGTTCTTGAGTCTCTTCCCGAATTCTTCAGTCGTCGTGATTTAGATCGGGCACTGGATGAACTTCGAAAGCAAAAACTCACCCGTGGCTCAGCTGTTCGCACCATTGACCGCTTTGAATGGATCGCGGCTGGAACATACGGACTTGAATTTGCCGAAGATGTTCCGCTTCAAGAACGTGTAATCATGCCCAAATCGCCTGCCGAAAAGAATGGTATGGAAGACGTCCGCATGGTTGAGTTTCAATCGGACAATGAGTCACGCAAATACTTTGGAACATATACCGCATACAACGGCCAACAAATTGCCTCTCAACTCATTTCCACAACAGACTTCAATAATTTCACAATCACCCAGTTCACCGGCCCCGGATCCCTCAATAAAGGAATGGCGTTATTCCCGCGCAAGATCGGTGATTCGTACTATGCGCTGTCTCGCGCTGACCGAGAAAGCAACGGCATCGCTTGCTCGAATGATCTGCGCCACTGGGAAGAGGTGGTGCTCATTCAGACCCCACACCTTTCTTGGGAGATTGTGCAGTTAGGTAACTGCGGCTCCCCCATCGAAACGCGCGATGGCTGGCTCGTCCTAACCCATGGTGTTGGCCCGATGCGGCAATACGCCATCGGCGCGATGTTGCTGGATCTCAATGACCCAACCCTGGTTCTGGGTCAATTATCGCAACCACTGCTCACACCGAGTGCAGACGAACGATCAGGGTACGTACCTAATGTTGTGTATTCATGCGGTGCACTTCTTCACAACAACACACTCGTACTGCCTTACGGGTGTAGCGATACGGATACGCGCATCGCACTCGTTGATCTGGATGCCTTGCTTGAGAATCTGAGAATTTCCAGCCCGCAACAGGCAATTTCAATTAGCGCTTAGGTTGACGCGCGAGCCATTCCTGAAATTCACGATCTTGCTGATCTCGCCAAAGATTCACCGTTGTTGAAAGTTCAGTAACGGAAAATGCGCTTAATTCCGGGTAGGCAGCAAGTTCAGCGAGAAATATTTGCCCCGCTGCGCGGGCGTCAGCCTCTGCCCCGTGCCAATCTTCTTCAGATAACTCAATGCCATACCGATCAGCGGTGGGCTTGAGTCTGCGCTGGGCTTTACCTTTGACGTATTTATTGCACTGCTTGTCAATCACATAAGAACACAACACTTGATCAGTTGGCAGCAGATCTAAACCAAGTCGAGCCAGATTCGCATTGAATAAAGGAATATCGAATCCCGAGTTGAAACACACAATTGGCATGCCGGATTCTGCGAGGAAATCACGAATCTCCATCAACGCCTCAGCCTGCTCCTGACCTTGGTTTTGACTCATTTCAGTCGTGATGCCATGGACTTCAGTGGTGATCTCAGGAATATCTACGTCAACTTTGATCAGCCAAGACCTGGTGTAAAGCGGCATTGACCCTTCAAAGACCACCGCAGCCGCAGTAACGACGCGTGCCGAATCAACCTCAACACCCGTGGTTTCGGTATCAAAGGCAATGAACCCCTCAGCGATCCAGTGCTCAGATAAATCTGCGGCCATAGACCTATCGAACCATGTCCATCTGACTTCCTGGTTCACATTGGCCTTTACCCAGGGCGACCAGCACTTATTGTGCAAAACCCCCAAAAGAATGACTCACAAGTAATAGCGTGACGTGAAGACTCTGGGAGGCAAGATGAAGCAGTCCCTGCACGATGCAGCTGTTGTAGGTATCGGTCGCACCAACTATTCGCGTAAATCTGGGCGAACTCCCACCTCACTAGCGGCCGAAGCCTGCCGAGCGGCTTTAGTCGATGCAGGGTTAACTCCTGCTGACGTCGACGGATTCACCTGTTTTGACACCGGGTCTAGCTCTGCAAGCGCATCAGCAGTCGCGCATGCCATTGGGGTTGACGATCTGGGTTGGTGTCTCAATGTTTACGGTGGCGGCAATATCGTCACCACCACGGTTATGGGAGCGGTAACAGCCGTGACAAGTGGGCAAGCGGAGGTTGTGGTCGCGTACCGAGTCTTGGCTTCAAACACGAGATATGGCAAAAACCTAGGCGTGATTGAAGTCGACGGGGAGCATCAATTCGCCGGCCCACATGGGTATCTCGTTCCGCCGCAGTGGTTCGCCATGTTTGCGCAAAGACACCAGCATGAATACGGATCCACCAGCGAAGATTTAGGCGCGATCGCGATCCAAGAGCGTCTTCACGCCAGCAGAAATCCACATGCTGTTGGCAAAGATCCGATCACTCTTGACGACTATATGAATAGTCGCTGGATCGCGGAACCCTTTCGACTCTTTGATTGCTGCTACGAAGTTGACGGTGCTGTGGCAATCGTGATCACCACGAGTGATCGAGCAAAGGATCTTCCTCATCCGCCCGTGTATGTCCTAGGTGCTGCCGATAGCAACCGCGATGGCGGATCAGTTGTTCAGTTCTCAGATATGACCACCATGTTCTCCGCGGGAACTGCTCCCAAGCTTTGGAAACGCACGGGATTACAGGCAAGCGATATCGATGTTGCCTGCATGTACGACTGCTTCACGTTTACCGTGATGGCCACCTTTGAAGACTTTGGCTTTTGCGAGAAAGGTGAAGTTGGCGATTACTTCCGCGCTGGCCGGGCGACCTTTGGCGGTGATGTGGTGGTCAATCCCCACGGCGGATTGTTGTCGGAGGGCTACATTCACGGCATGAATCACCACTACGAAGCAGTGCTGCAACTACGCAATGAAGCCGGGAATCGACAAGTACCCAACGCTCAAACTGCGCTAGTTACCAGCGGAGCTGGACCCTTTGGTGGTGCCCTCATCTACGGAACGGCGGCAACACTGTGAGCACCACAACTGAACACACCGATGCTCCAGCCTCACTGCCACCACAACCTGCGCCAGATGTCGACACTCAAGGATTTTGGGAAGCAACGGCCAACGGACGCTTGGCAATGTGTCGCTGCATCAATCCGCAATGCCGACTTTGGATGATGCCACCCCTTGATGCATGCCGAAAATGTGCAGCCCCTACAAACTTTGAAGAAGTCAGCGGCCAAGGGTCGGTCTACACCTTCGTCGTTCAACGACAAGCTGCAGTCAGCGGCTACCTCGATAACTTGCCTTACGTCGTTGGCATCATCGAGTTGGACGAACAACCTGGGCTACGACTTCCCGGACGAATCGTTGACATAATTCCCGAGGACGTACATTGCGATATGCGCGTGCAAGCCGCTCTTGAGCCACTGCCCGGCGGAGATTATGTGGTTCCAGTGTTTCGCGTTTTGCACTGAAGCACGACGATACAAACAAGAGTTTCGACAATAAAAACAGCGGCCGCACCTATGTGCGGCCGCTGTTTTTGTCCAGCTCAGCGCTTATGCGAGCTTGTTGTCTAGCGTGTAGCTGCCCGTTTCGGTAGCTGCTGGTCCACCCTTAGGGAAGGCGACATCTACCTTGGAGAACACATTCAGATTTGGAGCTGAGGCCACACCACCCATAGTGATGGTGACGGGGTACTTCACCGTTACGCCAGCAACACAGGTCTTTGGCAAACAGGTATTCCAGGAAAGCACTCCTGTGCCCTTGGCCGCATTCAAATCCCATGAACTCCACTTGATCTTGTTGATCGAGACATTGGCATCAGCACAGGTGATCACAATGGACGCTGGCTTCGTGACCTTCTTGCCTGAGCAGTCAATGATGGAGTTGGTGGTGTCAGCAGCATTTGCGGTGGAAATCATGCCCAAACCGCTTCCTGCGACGATACCGGCAACAGCGACCACACCAAGAGTCTTGCGAACTTTCATTACTTCTCCAGTTACGTAGGAATGAGCCGAACGCTCATGCTGTTCAGACTGCCATAACCACGAAAAAGTTCCCGTATAGGCGCGAGAACCAGAGCGATTCATCTACCCTGCCCTCATGGCCAATTCTGAACTCATTGCATTCGTCGAACAGACGTACCCCCTCATTAACAAGGTAGGTGGCGCTTACTACTTCACGCCGGAAACCTTGGCCCATGGCAAGAGCATTGGGCTCAATGGATTGCAGTTCTACTTCGGCGGGCGAGGCGGCGTGCTTGGTGATGTGGAAGAGCCAGTTGTAACCAGTGCCTTTGCGTATTTTGCACCGAGCATGGTCAAGAAATTTTGGGATAGCGCCACAGCAGTCATGCCTCCTCGCCAAATTGCCCGAGAACACTTCAAGTGCGCACACGAGTTTGGCCGTAACCTCATTGGTGCCGTTGAAGACTTAGTTGAATTCAATGAAATCGCGACCAAGGTGCGCAGCACAATCGATCCCGCAGGGTTAGCGCTCTACGCCGGGCTGGCTGGCGAACCTATGCCAGTTGATCCACAGGCGGCCGCCTACCAACACATCATGGTGCTGCGTGAATTTCGCGGTAGTGCTCATATCGTGGCAATTCTGGGGAGCGGTTTAGACATCCATGTCGCCGATGCGATCTCAAGCCCTGAAAACATCAAGGTGCATGGCTATCCAGAAGAAGCATTACCCATTCCCTCTGATGAAGAACGCGCCATCATGGATGGAGCCAATGCACTCACCAATGAGTTAACGGCGAAGGCTTACGCAACCCTGACTCCGTTAGAGCGTGAGCATTTTGTTGCCACGCTTACCAGCATTGCCAACCGCCTTCCATAAGTGCTCAGAATCGCAAAAGGCCCGGCAAATGCCGGGCCCAGAGCGTAGAAAACCTGCGGTTAGCGTGACTTCCACTGTGGAGCGCGCTTCTCAGCAAATGCAGTTGCACCCTCGCGGGCATCTTCGGAAGCAAAGACCGGACCAGTGATGGTCTGCTGCCAAGCCATGAATTCAGCATCGGTGTAGCGAGCTGAAGCCGCCAACACTTCCTTTGTAGCACGCACTGCCAACGGGCCATTTGCTGCGATTTTCTCAGCGATTTCCAGCGCGCCTTCAAGGGCCCCGCCAGTCTCGGTCAGGATGGTGACCAAGCCCATGTCCTTGGCTTGTTCAGCAGAAATGATGTCGCCTGTGAGCGCGAGCAACGCTGCATTTTGGTAGCTCATCACCTTTGGCATGCGGTACAGGCCTCCGCCAGCTGCAACCAAGCCACGCTTGACTTCTGGGATGCCGAACTTTGAGTCGCGACCGGCCACGATGATGTCGCACGCCATAGCTGTCTCACAGCCACCGGCAAGGGCGTAACCCTCAACGGCTGCGATCACTGGCTTGGCAGGTGGCTTCTGTGAAAGATATGGGTGCTCGCTCTTTGGTGCTGTTGAACCGCCCGAAACGAATTCCTTGAGGTCCATTCCGGAGCAGAAGGTTCCGCCAGCACCGGTGACCACAGCAACCACGAGGGAATCATCGGTCTCGAGGCGATGCATTGCCTCAGAGATCCCGTACATGACCGCGCCATTGAGCGCGTTCTTCTGGGCTGGACGATTCAGGGTCACGATCAGGACGCCACCACGGACTTCAGTTAACAATTCGTCGCTCACGCGAACCTCCATATTGAAAGATTAAGTAGGTGCAGGGTACCGCCCAGAGCCGCACCAAACGTGGCTTTTCGGTCACCTGTGACCGATCTCCCTCTGAGGCCAGATGAAGATCCCGCTAACTCACTGAGTCTTTGAGCCGAGACAGCCACGCATGCATGACGACCGCAGCGATCAAACAGCCAACGGCTGTTGCGGTTGATCGATAATGCAAGGTCTCACGCAGGGCCTCGCCATTGAGTGAAAAGACCCCAATGACCACCATGGTGACGCCGATGACTGAGATGGAGTAATTCGAACGCACGAATACCAGGCTTGTGAATACACCCGCGGCGATGAGTGGCGCATATCCATATGAGTGCAAATGAAAACCTTCAATGACAGCGAAACACACAAACAACCCGGCAATAGTGCCGATGAATCGGTGGACGACTCGATAGTCGGTACCTGATCGATCAGGCTTACTTACCCAGGCAACAGTCATGGGAATCCAGTACTCATGTGGCCAACCCAAAAGATCGGATAACCACGTTGCCACCACCATGGCTATGGAAAGTCGCACTGCGTGATGAAAAAACTGATGGTGAACATCAAACCCAACGCGAAGGCGGGATAAAAATGATGATGACGCTTCCCGCGAAGATCGCAAGGACGCTGGGTCAAAGATCAATACTGGAATGACAAAGGCGAGCACCTGGATTAATCCACCAAGCGCCACCAGCCCAGTGTTTTCCCAATTAGCAAGGTGAGTTTCGGGTGTTCCGGCGAAGATCGCATACATCACCAAACCCAGCATTCCGTTGAGTGCACCTCGTTGCCCAACCACGCCTGCTATGCCAAACATGAACGCGACAATCGCGACCACCATGAGCTCTTCGTAGCCCAACTGCGAACTGGCCCCACCAAGGAACGTCCCCACGGTTAGCCACAGTGCCGTCCATGACATTGAACGCCAGTGCAGGCCAATGGGCTCAGCAACATCGGCTAATGCGGTAAAGAATGCTCCAACCACTAATGGGATCGCCATTTGCGGCTGACCTAGAGCGATAGTGAGCGCACACAACACTCCCGCAACAACCGCGCCTCGCAGTGGACGCCTCCAGTGCAAGGCTGAGCGTTCAATTGCCGTTGTACTGAGTACAAGCGCACTCACCTGACTGGACACAGCGACATGTTGGCAGATCCTTGGGTCAAAGTCCGACTAAAACGCCTCGCCAAAATCCCGGAACTGCCAAGATGCACAAATGCGATCGATCACCGTGCTGCGCCATGGCCATATCAATCAATTCGCCAAGGACTATGACCACGTGTTGGGTTTCTATCGCGATGTGTTCGATGCAGATGTGTTCTTAGAGTTCGAGGAACCTGATTTTGGTGGAAAAAATGCGGTCTATGTCGCTGGCTCAACTGCCTTTGAGGTGTTTGCCCCCACGAACCCAAACCTTTCGATTGGTGCCAGCATTACTCGCTTTGGAGAGCGCTGGCATTCCCTTGAGTGGACCGTCCCAAACCTGGACCAGGCGGTGGAAATCATTGAAGAACATGGGATCCGAATTACCGATCGTTCACCGGGTAACTACGTCTTCTTGCATCCACGCGATTGTTTTGGCCTGTGCCTAGAAATTACTGACCATTTCTTCACTGGTGATCCACGTGATCACCATGACTGGGATGTCAGCAAAGGCGCCAACTCAAATCCAGTTGGTGTGAATGGTGGACCAATCATCACTCTTTGCGTAGACAACGTTGATGCTGCAATCAATTGGATATCAACATTCACCGGTACGCCTGTTGATGGCAATCACAAAACCACGCATCAGCTCGGTCGCGCGGTGAATTTCGGCGATCACAGCATTGAGTTTGTGAGCCCTTCCCCATTGACTGAAGATGACCAGTTGCGGGCGACCTTGGAAGCTCGCGGAGCATCGATGTATTCAGTGACTCTGCCCGTCACCAATCTTCAAGCAACATCCAACTACTTATCGAGCAAAGGTCTGCAAGTTACGCACATCAACCGCGCAGGCAATGACTATGTAGTTTTGGATCCACAACAAACCGACGGTGCACTCTTGCAATTTATCGAGCGGTACACCAACTAGCCCGTGGTGAACGAGCGAAGCACCTCAACCAAACCAACGGGATTATCGCTTTGGATTGAGTGCCCGGCATTTGGCACAATTTCAAAACGTAACGACGACGCGCGATTCTTGAAGTCCGCTACATGCTCTTCAGTAACGAAGGCCGATGCCCCACCACGCACCAACATCATGGGTAATTGAATGGCGGAGACATCTTCCCAGAGAGCATCAAATGACGCTGTTGGATTCGCGTCCTCTTTCTCGTCTGATGAAAGCTTGTCGTAGCGCCAACCCCATTGCCCATCCTCAAATTGACGGGCGTTGTGGACAACTCCGCGCTCGATCAAGATCGCTGAACGATTTGGTGCGAGCGCTGCAGTGGCATCAATCATTTCTGACAATGTTGCGTAACGAGTTGGTCCTTGGGTAAGCGCCGTGGTGCCACGCTCTTCCTTAGTCATCTTCTTCATCTGCTCAAGTTGGCTTGGCGTGACGTCAATGACTGTGACCGAGGTAAACAACTCAGGACGAAGGGCAGCGAGCCGAATTGCCGTAAGCCCACCAAGTGACATCCCCACCAGTGCAACCGGTGCTGGCAGATTCATCTGATCTAGGACGTCAGCAATGGCGGTTGCATTGGTCAACGGCCAATAGGCCTTGTCTTCACGCCAGTCGGAGTGACCATGCCCTGGCAGATCGATAGCAACCATTGATTCACCCAAGAGCAGCGCGACCGCATCCCAGGTATGAGCGTTTTGACCGCCCCCATGCAAGAACACCATCGAGGGCGCTTGATCACCCCAGTGCAGTGAAGACAGCGAGGTGCCATCCGCGATCTTCCAAAATCGACGCTCTAGTGCAGGGTCATTCCAGGTCACACCTAAATGCTCTGCCGTCTGGGCCAACAAATGCTTCTCAGAGATCGTTTCGCTCACCACTGCTCCTCAGCTTGCTACTGCAATTGATGGTACGGAACTTGGCCGTCTACTAAGTAGGGTTTGCCAACTTTGCTCCAAGGATCTGGTTGAGCATCTTGAAATTGCTGCCAGATTGCAGGTGGAACTGGCGAATATGAGTACACCGCCCCCTTCTTGAACTTCACGATAAGCGTGAAAGTCGAGGCGTCGTATCCAGCCTCAGCGACGTTGTCAGACTCAATGGGGATGAATTTCCAGTTGGTACCGATATCAGCTGAACTTGACGAGTTTGACGATGGCACTTGCGGTGCGACATCAGACGTCGCATCAGTTGACGAGCATCCCGTGAGGGCACCCATGGCCATCACGGTTGCCAGTGCCAGACCAGCGCCACCAAGCCTTAAACGTGCATGTTGATTCATGAACATTCCTCACTACACCTTGATCAATGACGGTCGTTAACTAACAGAAATACATATCTTGATTGCCAAGCAGACCATGTGTGGTTGGAGAAAGACGACCAACGACCGCAACCGAGGGCGATGCCCAAGCAATTGCGAAAACCGCAGGCTTATTGCCTTGCCCTGGCATCGTGCGACGGGTAACTGACACATGAATCGTGGTTGACGATGCCACTGTTCCTGCCCAGCAGGCTGTTGCGCGTTGACGCGCTTGCGCTTGGTTGGCTGTGAACGTGCGGCCAACTGAGCCAACTCCCCCAAGCACGATGTTGGTCACACCTTCGGTATTGCCTTCCCATGGTGCAGAAAGCGTGAAGGAACTACCTGCGGAATAAGCCGTGGGAATCGCAAGAATGGCTAGCCCACGTCGCACCTTTGTGGTTGGTCCATTCCAATAATCGGGTTGGGCCGGAAGAATTGTTGTGGCTGGCTCGTTTGTCAGTCCGCGTTGTACACCAATCGTGCACCCTTCACAGTGTCGAACTACGAGACGAACCAAGGTGATGGGGCCAGACGATGGGCGATTGGTGACAACAGGTGCAGCAGATCCTGATGCGGCGCCCGCTATATCTGCATGAGCCAGACCTTGTCCCACGACGCACATGAATACCGCAATTGCGATGGAACACAGACGCTTCACTTCGCCCCAATCAGGTGAGCCACGCGGCTCTCAATCTGGGGAACACTAGACCTTAATCTGCTGTTCACATGGCAGGAACCTCACTGTCATGAAGAAATGTCACGCTTAAGACATGAGCAGCGAGGCAACTGATCTAGATCATGCAACCCAAGCCAGCACACGCGAGGCGGATCTTGCATGGATTCAACAGAATTACACATTGCAACTACTAGCTGACTCACGCACTGTGCGAACACCTCAAGAAGCGGTTGTCGCGCACTTGCGCTGTTGGGAAAAGGTAGTGAGTGAATCGAGTGATTGCCGTTCTTCCATCCTCAAACTCAATATCGAAGACGTGATCACATTCCGCGATACCACGTTGGCAACAATTACTGCAGAGCATTACGGCTTTACGCATTCGGATCTGGCTACGCACCTGCGCATTGCTGCGTAATTCACCGCATCCGCTTTCAAGACTGCTCACACTTCACCTTTCAGACCCATGGGTCATTACGATGAGCTCAGCCCTAAAAC
>CANFTO010000064.1 GCA_947449945.1 Actinomycetota bacterium
TAGCGATCACTCGATCAGCTCAATCGGCGGTGCGCACGCGTTACCGCCCCGATCCGTGGTGGACACCTGAGTGGCTCGTGACGATCGCTGGCATCAGCGTTGCCACGTCCTTCATCAGCGGAATGTGGCTATCACCACTGGCAATGGAAACTTCAGTTGATCCGGCTGTGTGGCCGGTACTGCCACTCATTCCGCTCATTGGACTCGTGATTGCTGTGACGCCCGCACTCACTTCGCCACCAATTCCACGCACCTTTGTTGATACGCAACAGCAAGAGCCGCACGGTTTGGATGTGGCCGCATGATCATCTTCGAAAATGTTTCTGTCACCTACGACGGTGAGAGCGTTCCGATCCTTCGCGATATCAATCTTGAACTTGTTGAAGGCGAAATGGTGCTGGTTGTTGGGCGAACCGGCTGCGGCAAAACTACCTTCTTGCAAACGATGAATGGTCTGGTTCCACATTTCACTGGTGGAACCTTGAGCGGTCGCGTCACCATTGACGGTCGCGATACGCGCATACATCCACCTCGTGAACTTGCCGACCTCGTCGGCGTTGTCCCGCAAGATCCAGTGAGCGGCTTTGTCGCCGATACTGTTGAAGAAGAACTTGCCTTCGGCATGGAGTGCTTGGGCCTTGCACCTGAAGTCATGCGCCGGCGAGTTGAAGAAACGTTGGATCTGCTCGGCCTTAATGATCTTCGATATCGGCCACTGGCCACTCTCTCAGGCGGACAACAACAGCGCGTTGCGATTGGTGCAGTGTTGACCTCGCACCCAAAGGTGCTTGTACTTGATGAACCAACATCGGCACTGGATCCTGGTGCTGCTGAAGAAATTCTTGCGGCCTTGCAGCGATTGGTACACGACCTCGGCATCACCATTGTGTTAGCTGAGCACCGCCTGGAACGAGTGGTTCAATATGTGGATCGAGTCATCGTTGTTCCCGGAAACGCAGAACCGTTAGTTATCGGCACACCGCAAGAAATAATGCGCACGGCACCAATTGCACCACCCGTAGTGGAGCTTGGTCGCGTAGCAGGTTGGAATCCCCTGCCTCTGAGCGTGCGTGATGCACGTCGTGTCGCTGGCCCTTTGCGTAAATTATTAATTGACCAAATTCCTCCCGTACGCACTGTCGCGAGTACTGAACCGGCTGAAGTGTTGGCTGAAGCTACAAACCTCACGGTTCGTTACGGCCAACACACAGCACTCAGGAATGTTTCGCTTTCCATTCGCAGCGGAGAAGTGATCGCACTCATGGGTCGCAATGGGGCTGGCAAATCAACCCTGCTCAATGCAATGGTTGGCTTACGAACACCAAGTTCAGGATCAATCACCACCCATCACAAGGATCCAAGGTCCTTAAAGGGTTCAGAGCTACTCAAAAGCGTGGGCCTGGTTCCTCAATCGCCTGGAGATCTCCTCGAGGCCACAACAGTCGGCGACGAATGCAAGGCGGCAGATCGCGATGCGCAAGTTGAGGCCGGAACTACGCGCACACTTCTTGATCTGTTAGCGCCGGAAATCGACGACCACACTCACCCACGTGATTTATCTGAAGGCCAGCGACTACTCCTGGCGCTCGTCATTGTGCTTGCCGCTCGCCCACCACTACTTCTACTTGATGAGCCCACTCGCGGCTTGGACTACCCCACAAAGATTCGTTTAGTGGACGCCCTTCGTAATCTTGCTCAGGAAGGTCACGCAATCATCTTGGCAACTCACGATGTGGAACTTGCAGCAGAAGTTTCCACACGTGTCATTGTTATTGCTGAAGGTGAAGTGGTCGCTGATGGTCTCACTGCAGACGTTGTTGTGTCCTCACCAATGTTTGCACCACAAATCGCAAAAGTGATGGCGCCCTATCCCTGGCTCACCGTCACTGACGTGGTCAACACCATCGGACCTTTGATTCTGAGAAGCCATGCGCCAATTAGTGGGGATGCACTCACGTGACTCCCGCAATTGCTATCGGCAAACGATCGTTCATCGCAATTCTGGCAACCACAATTGTTGGCATCATCGCTTTTGGATGGCCGCTCATCGCCTCACCTGAATCTGACGCAGTCGCACACTCAACCGATGCGCCCTGGCTCTTTGTGATTGTGGTGCCACTGCTGCTTGCAGTGGTACTAGCCCAGTTCACCGATGGTGGGATGGATGCCAAAGCCGTGGCAATTCTTGGTGTTCTTGCAGCAGTCGTCTCAGCTATGCGTCCCTTGGGTGGCGGCACTGCAGGCCTGGAACCCATATGGGTCATTCTGGTGTTGGGCGGTAGAGCTCTGGGCCCAGGTTTTGGCTTCAGCCTTGGCGCGGTTTCGCTCTTTTCCTCTGCCCTGCTCACTGGTGGCGTTGGCCCATGGCTTCCCTTTCAAATGCTTGGCGCCGCGTGGGTAGGTTTAGGCGCCGGATTACTGCCACGAGCATCAGGGCGAAAAGAAATCTTCATGCTTGCGATCTATGGAGCTGTCGCTGCCTTCGCTTACGGCCTCTTACTCAATCTTTGGTTCTGGCCATTTACCGCTGGCCTTCCCAGCGCGATTGCCTTTGTTCCAGGCGCCCCACTTGCCGACAACCTTTCCGCTTGGCTCCACTTCACCTTGGTTACCAGCCTTGGCTATGACATACCCCGCGCAATTCTCACGGTGGCGTTGATCGTGGCTGCCGGACCAACCATCCTGACTGCACTACGCCGCGTCAGCCGCAAAGCACGATTTGGCGCAATTCCTACTTTTGAATCGGTGAATCTATGAAGGTCCAACTCTTGGGTACCGGTTCTGCAGATGGCTGGCCGAATCCATTCTGTGAATGTGAAAGCTGCGCGACGCAGCGAACACGTGGTAGAGCTCGTGCGTCTAGTGCCGCGTTGATTGACGATTCAGTGCTCATTGACTGGGGCCCGAACCTTGGGCACAGCGCCAGCCTGCATGGCGTATCGATGCGAAATGTCCAACACATCTTCTTTACCCACGGTCACCCAGATCACCTCGCTCCAGACTTCCTTCTGTGGCGTTCTTGGATCTCAGATCTCACCACCTTGCACATCTGGGGTCCGCCAATGGCCATCGCGCGATTTGAACATTGGGTGATTGACGATGCGCCAGTGTCTTTCCACGTAGTGACTCCTGGCGATGAATGCATAGCTCGAACTACTGCTGGAAATGTTGTGGTGCAGGTACTTGAAGCCGCTCATGGGCATGGAAACGGCGATGTGTTTGCGGATGAAGCAGTGCTCTATGACCTGACAAGTGTCGATGGTGATCGATTGCTTTACGCAAGTGACACAGGCCCATTGAAGCCGTACACCATTTCCGATGTTGCTGATCGAGATTTCAATGTTGTACTGATTGAAGAAACTTTTGGATTTAAGACTGACCACAAAACCGGACACCTTGATCTCGCGACCTTGCCAACAACGTTGCAATTGTTGCGTGATGCAGGAGCAGTAACTGCATCAACCGATGTGATTGCTTTTCACCTCAGTCACCACAACCCACCTGAACAAGAGCTCGCAACAGAACTTGCCAAGTGTGGCGCACGCGTCGTGGATGACGGAACGGTGATCAACACTCGAGCTTCACGTACCCAAAAATTACTGATACTTGGTGGTGCTCGGTCAGGTAAATCAACGTATGCAGAACAGTGCGCACTGAAGTTCCAGGATGTGACCTACGTTGCCACTGGGGGCACTCGTGCGGATGATGCTGAATGGATGGCTCGAGTGGCACTTCATCAGGAACGCCGACCACCACATTGGTCCACTCTAGAATCCACGGATCTCGTCAGTGCTATCTCAAATGCCACGACTCCCCTTCTCATTGACTGCCTCACCATGTGGCTCACTGCCAAACTTGACGAGGCAGATGCATGGAATGAAGATGAAACTGTCCACACCCAGGCGATGCAAAGAGTAAATGCGGAGATCGATGCACTTGTGCATGTAGTTGAGCAATCACCTGTTGAATTGATCTTGGTCAGCAATGAGGTTGGCCAAGGCATCGTTCCCGATTCAGTATCTGGTCGCCTCTTCCGAGATCTCATGGGAATCGTAAATACACGAATTTCCGAGGTAGTAACCGACGCTGTTTTTGTCATTGCCGGTAAAGCCCTTCCGCTACAAGCCATTACATCCTTGCTAACAAAGGAATCATTGTGAGTGCGTTACCAAAGGTTGAATTGCCTAACGAAGCAATGCGCGAAGCTGCATTCGCGCGCCAACTGCGACTCACCAAACCTTCAGGGGCGCTTGGTCGACTTGAGCCGATGAGCGCTTGGGCAGCTGCGGTACAGGGTCAGTGCCCACCACATCAGTTCCTCCAGCCAACTGTGGTGGTGTTCGCTGGTGATCACGGAATCGCGCGCACATCAGGCACCTCTGCCTACCCACCAGAAGTCACGGCCCAAATGGTGCTGAACTTCATCAATGGCGGCGCTGCCGTCAATGTGTTTGCAAGACAATCTGGTGTGACTGTGCGCGTTGTCGACGTCAGTGTTGATTGCGATCCGACTTATCTCGATTCAAGTGCACCTATGGTTGCGGCACACCGCATTCGTCGAGCTAGCGGCTCCATCGATCGTGAGGATGCGCTCACCCTTGATGAAGCTCAGCGCGCATTTGATTTAGGGCGTGCAATTGCCGATGAAGAAATTGACGGTGGCGCGGACCTGTTGATCCCTGGCGATATGGGCATTGGCAACACCACTCCAGCAGCAACCCTGATCGGTTTACTCACCAATCTTGATGCAGCGAAAGTTACGGGTCTTGGCACCGGAATCGATGACGCCACTTGGATGCGCAAGTGCGCAGCAGTTCGCGATGCCATGCGCCGTGGTCGCCCCGTGCTCGCAGATTCGATTGCACTCCTTGCCACAGTTGCTGGCGCGGATTTTGCTGCGATGACTGGTTTCATTTTGCAGGCAGCAATTCGGAAAACTCCGGTGATTCTCGACGGCACTATCTCTGGCGCATGCGCCATGGTCGCCGATCGCATGGATTTTCGGGCGAAGCAATGGTGGCTTGCTGGTCATCAATCAACTGAGCCCGCCCACCGAGCAGCGCTCCATCATCTCGACCTGGAACCAGTGCTTGATTACGAACTGCGCTTAGGCGAAGGCACTGGTGCAGTGCTTGCGCTTCCAATACTTCAAGCATCCATCGCGATCTTGAGTGACATGGCCACCTTTGATGAAGCTGGCGTCAGCGATAAAGATGACTAACGCGATCAGGCTTGCCCTGGGAACATTCACCCGTGTGCCAGTACCACCACCGACGTTGGTCAACCGATCAGTAGCGGGTCAAGCGATCGCGCTTGCACCATTGACTGCTGCATTGCTGGCATTAATCTGCGGAATTCCGCTTCTTATAACCTATTCGCAGGCTCCGCATGCACTGCTCGCTATCGTCAGCGTCGCGCTGCTCGCGTGGCTCACTCGCGGCATGCATCTTGATGGTCTTGCAGATGTAGCCGATGGATTGGGCAGCAACAAGCCTGCTGCACTCGCGCTAGAAATTGCGCGAAAGTCAGACATAGGTCCGTTCGGTGTCATCACAATTGGGCTCGCACTTGCCCTTCAAATCTGTGCGCTCACTGCATGCCTTGATCATGGGCAAGGATTTCTTGGGTTCGCCCTTGCACTCTTCATAAGCCGAACCGCATTGACCTGGGGTTGTATCAAGGGTTGGCCCGCAGCACGCAGCGAAGGGCTAGGTGCGACGGTTGCTGAGAGCACATCTCTTGCCGTGCCAATTATTTGGACTGCCTTGGCACTTGTTGGCAGTTACCTGATCTTTGGTGCCGTAGGTGGCGCTGCCACTGCTATCGGAATTATCAGCGCAATTGTGTTGCTCAACATCACGAAGCGCCGGTTCGGTGGAGTCACCGGAGATGTATTCGGTGCAATGATCGAAGTGTCGATGACTGCCACCATCGTGGTTCTTGCGCTAGCGAACTGATGACTTTACGAACGGAACTTTCGTCACTCCAAATCGAATTGCCTTACCGCGCACGTCGATAAGAACCTCACTACCAACTTCGAGATCTGCATTCAGCAGCGCCAACGCGATTCCCTGCTTCAATGTAGGTGAGAAGGTGCCACTCGTAATGTCGCCAACAACTTCGCCTGCGAGCTCGGCATCATCACTCGAATAGGCATGCATGTGTGCACGCGGAATTCCGCGTTCGATCGCTTTCAATCCGCGCAGCTTTCGCTTTGGCCCGGCTTCACGTTGCTTCATGAGGACATCGCGGCCATGAAAGTTTGGCTTATCCCAACCCACTGCCCAACCAAGGCCAGCTTCCACTGGTGAAATGTCTTGAGCGATGTCTTGTCCATGAAGTGGATAGCCCATTTCCAGGCGCAAGGTGTCGCGTGCACCAAGACCAACGGGAACCACACCAAGTGATGCGCCCTTGTCCAACAGTGCATCCCACACTGAACCAAGAATGATGTTGGGCACGACGAGCTCGAAACCAAGCTCACCGGTATATCCCGAACGACAAACAATGACTGGTTCACCGCGATGACTTGCACTCACCATTGACATGTAATCGTGATCCGCGGGCAAACCCAAGGCTTCAATGACTGCACGACTGTTTGGACCTTGCACTGCAATAATTCCGTGATCGCTGTGGTGATCATCGATCGTGATTGATGTAGGTGCAACTTCACGAAGTGCTGCAACAACCGTCGATGCGTTCGATGCATTCGGCACCATGAAGACTTCATCTTCGGACCACTTGTAAACAATCAGGTCATCGATGACACCGCCATACTCATTGCACAACATCGTGTATTGCGCTTGACCATTGTTGATGCGGTTGAGGTCGTTCGTTAAGACGGAATTCAGGAACTCTGTTCCACCCGCACCATGGATGCGCACCTTGCCCATGTGTGACACATCGAAAATGCCAGCAGCATTGCGGACAGCCTCGTGTTCGACTAAGACGCCGGCGTACTCAATAGGCATATCCCAGCCGCCGAAATCGGCAGTTTTGGCACCAAGAGCAACATGGCGGCTATGAAGTGGGGTCTGCTGCAGGGATGAATTCACAGCACGACCGTAGCGGTTGCCGGAACTACCAATTCAGGTACTCGACCTCCAAAGTCCGGGCTAGGGTTTCCCCATGACATTGACCTTGGCCACCACTGCCGCTTCTGCCACCACCTGCGACGCACTCGTTCTTGCGATCATGCCGAAAGGCAAGGGCCTAGAGCTCGCGGCTCATGGCATCACTGCCGCCCAGAGCACCAAGCTTCTTGCTGCATTAAAGACTCTTGGCGCTACAGGTAAGTCAGGTGAAGTCACCAAGGTCGCTGGGATCACCGGCATCAAGGCCCCACTCATCGTGGCTGTCGGTATCGGAGACATTCGCAAGGGTCTTGATCTTGAAGGCCTTCGGGTCGCCAACGGAAATGCCATTCGCTCTCTTGCCGGCACCAAGAAGGTTGCTGTGGCCGTTGCACCCCAAGAAGATGCCCTACGCGCAGCAGCGCTTGGCGCATCCCTTGCTGCATATTCCTTTACATCCTTTAAGTCCAACCCCGCCAAGGGTCCAGCGCCAGTTGCGAACATCGTGCTGCTTGTTCCAGGTGTCGCAACCGAAGCACTCAAAGCCATAGTTACTGAAGTCAATGTGATCGCGGACGCCGTCAAGCTCAGCCGCGATCTTGTCAACACTCCCCCAAATGCACTGAATCCTGCTGACTTGGCGCTTGAAGCCAAAAAGGCAGTTGCCGGGCTTCCAGTGAAGGTCACCATCTGGGATGAAAAGGCATTGAAGCGCGAAAACTGCGGGGGCATCTTGGCTGTGGGCCAGGGTTCAGCCAATCCGCCTCGCCTGACCAAACTCGAATACACCCCCAAGGGCGCAACCAAGACCCTGCACATCGTGGGCAAGGGAATCACCTTTGATACCGGCGGCATCTCAATCAAGCCAGCGCCGGGCATGGACGAGATGAAGGGCGATATGGGCGGTGCCGCCGCAATCGTTGGAGCGATGCAGGCCATTGCAACCTTGGGCCTAAACGTCAATGTCACTGGCTGGATCCCGTCAGCGGAAAACATGCCAAGCGGAACCGCTCAGCGCCCGGGCGATGTCATCACGATGTTTGGTGGCAAGACCGTCGAAGTCCTCAATACTGATGCGGAAGGCCGCTTGGTCTTAGCCGATGCCCTTGGCTTGGCTGCCCTAGAAAAGCCTGACCTGATCATCGACGCAGCAACCTTGACCGGCGCTCAGCGCGTAGCCCTAGGTTCTCGCCTTGCTGGTGTCATGGCCAACGACGACGCTTCGCGCACCTTGGTCTGTGAGGCAGCTGAAGCAGTCGGTGAAGCCATGTGGCCAATGCCGCTTCCTGCGGATCTTCGCCCGTCTATTGACTCAAGTACCGCCGATCTGGCCAACATCGGCGACCGGTTCGGCGGCATGCTCTCGGCGGGTATTTTCCTGGCTGAATTCGTGCCTGCCGGACAAAAGTGGGTTCATATCGACATCGCTGGACCGTCCTTCAACGACAAGGGCGCCTATGGCTACACCCCTAAGGGTGGAACCGGCTCGGCAGTGCGCACCTTCGTGCAGGTGGCCAAGGGGCTTGCGGCAGAATAAGGACCATCTCAGACATATTTAGTTTGACTGAGAATCGATTTCGGTGACAGGAGTTCCGGTGGCAGACGCTGACCTAGTGATCCTCGGTGGTGGCAGCGGCGGCTACGCCTGTGCCCTACGTGCATCTGAATTAGGCATGAGCGTGATCCTTATTGATAAGGACAAACTTGGCGGTACATGTTTGCACCGTGGTTGCATCCCTACCAAGGCACTCTTACATGCAGCTGAAGTTGCAGATACTGCACGCGAGAGCGAGCAATTCGGCGTGAATGCCACCTTGCACGGAATCGACATGAACAAAGTGAATGAGTACCGCGATGGTGTTGTTGGTCGTTTGTACAAGGGTCTGCAAGGTTTGGTCAAAAGTCGCAATGTGCAGTTCATTGAAGGCGCTGGTCGTTTAGTTGGACCTAAGACCATCGAAGTCAACGGCACGCAATACACCGGCAAGAACATCGTGCTTGCCACAGGTTCATACGCTCGTTCACTTCCTGGCTTAGAAATCAGCGGCCGCATCATGACTTCTGACCAAGCCTTGAATCTTGACTACATTCCGCAGCGCGTGATCGTTCTTGGCGGCGGTGTCATCGGTGTTGAATTCGCCAGCGTATGGAAATCTTTCGGTTCCGAAGTCACCATCATTGAAGGCCTCCCTCACCTCGTACCTAACGAAGACGAGGCAGTTTCTAAGCAACTTGAGCGCGCCTTCCGTAAGCGGGGCATCAACTTCTCAGTAGGCACTCGCTTTGCCTCTGCTACTCAAGATGACTCTGGAGTGCACGTCTCGCTTGAAGATGGCAAATCCTTCGATGCGGATCTGCTTCTTGTTGCAGTCGGTCGCGGACCAAATGCATCAGGTATGGGATTTGAAGAACAAGGTATTGCGATGGAACGTGGTTGGGTGCTGGTTGACGAGCGCTTGCGCACCAACGTGGAGGGTGTCTTCGCAGTTGGCGACATTACGCCAGGCTTGCAGCTTGCTCATCGCGGTTTCCAGCACGGCATTTTTGTTGCCGAAGAACTCGCTGGCCTTCGACCAGTAGTGATTGCGGATGTCAACATTCCTAAGGTCACCTACTGTGAGCCTGAGGTTGCAAGCGTTGGTGTTACTGAAGCTCAAGCACGCGCAGAACATGGCGACAACATCGCAACATATGAATACAACTTAGGTGGAAATGGAAAGAGCCAGATTCTTGGCACTGCTGGATTCATTAAGCTGGTCCAAATAAAAGACGGACCTGTGGTCGGCATTCACATGGTGGGTTCACGCATGGGTGAGCAAATCGGTGAAGCACAACTGATCGTGAACTGGGAAGCACATCCAGAAGATGTTGCAGTACTGATTCATGCTCATCCAACGCAAAACGAAGCAATGGGTGAGGCACACCTCGCTCTTGCTGGCAAGCCGCTACACGCACACGCTTAATCACCACACACAAGATCCTTACGAAGGATCGCGAAAGAGGAGTCGAGTCACTATGTCGGTTTCAGTAACGATGCCACAGCTCGGTGAAAGTGTTACCGAAGGAACTGTTACCCGCTGGTTGAAGCAAGTGGGCGACACCATCACTGCTGATGAACCACTGCTCGAAATCTCAACTGACAAGGTTGATACCGAGATACCCGCTCCTGCGTCAGGTGTGTTGCTATCCATCAGCGCGCTAGAAGATGCCGTTGTGCAAGTTGGCGCTGAACTGGCTGTGATCGGTGCAGCGAATGAATCTGCGGCATCACCTGCCACTCCCCCAGCACCCGAGCCAGTCGCTGCCGCACCAGTTGTTGCTCCCGTTGCTGCGCCAGTCGTCCAAGCTCCTGCCGCCGCAGAACCTGCAGCCAATGGCGCAACCTTCGATGTTGTCTTGCCTCAGCTTGGCGAGAGCGTGACCGAGGGCACTGTCACTCGCTGGCTTAAGCAAGTTGGCGACGCTGTTGCTGCTGACGAGGCCCTCGTTGAAATCTCGACCGACAAGGTCGACACCGAACTCCCATCCCCTGCCACAGGCACCTTGCTTTCGATCACGGTCCCCGA
>CANFTO010000065.1 GCA_947449945.1 Actinomycetota bacterium
GTTCCAACTCGACATTAGCTGACGTTGATCGCTTACTTGAAGTGTTGCCAGGAGCAGTGAACCGCGCTAGCCGTGCTGGACAAGTGCGGAGTCGTTCATGAAGGTATTAACTGCGATGTCAGGCGGAGTCGACTCTTCGGTGACTGCTGCTCGCATGGTTGATGCAGGCCATGAGGTTACTGGTGTGCACCTAGCGCTTTCAAAATCTTCAAGCGTGCCGGGATCGCGCGGGTGTTGCACATTAGACGATGCACGTGATGCCAGGCGGGTTGCTGACAAGCTTGATATTCCATTCTATGTATGGGATTTGTCTGAACAATTTCGCGAAGAAGTCATGAACAACTTCCTTGAGGAATACAGCAACGGTCATACTCCAAACCCATGCTTGCGGTGCAACGAGAAAATCAAGTTCCTTGCACTGTTGGATCGCGCTGTTGACCTCGGCTTTGATGCAGTAGCTACCGGTCATTACGCGCAAGTTATTGATGGGCCAACGGGTAAAGAGCTCCATCGTGCTGTTGATCCAGAAAAAGATCAGTCATATGTGTTGGGCATGTTGGAGCAGTGGCAATTGGAACGATCACTTTTTCCTCTTGGCGCCAACACGAAGGCGGAAATTCGCATTGAGGCTGAGCAGAGAGGCTTACTTACTGCCAAGAAGCCTGATAGTCATGACATTTGCTTCATTCCTGACGGTGACACCGCAGGATTCCTGCGTTCAAAACTTGGCGATCAGCCGGGTGAGATCATTGATATCGAAACAGGCCAAGTCATTGCAGATCATGAAGGTGCATTTGGTTACACCATTGGTCAACGTCGCGGATTAGATTTACGGGTGCCAGCGGCCGATGGAAAGCCGCGTTATGTCGTTGATGTCGATATAGCCACGCGAAAAGTTTTTGTTGGTCCACCTGTGTTACTTGATGTTGATCAAATTATTGGTGTTCGGCCAACCTGGACAAACAGCCCAATAGAAGAAGTTGCAGTGCAGTGCTTTGCACAGGTTCGAGCCCACGGTGCGCCCGTACCAGCGAAAGCTCGCGTTGTTGACGGTGAACTTGTGGTTGACCTTGATGAAGCAATTCGCGGTCTAGCGACCGGTCAAGGTGTGGTCATCTTCGATGACACTCGAGTGATTGGTTCGGCAACCATCGAGCGGACGCGGCGAGTAGTTCGCGCGTGAGTTTTCCGTGGGAATTAGGCGCAGCAACAGGCGTAGGCTCGCTGCCAGGTGAAAGTGCACGTGATGCGGCGCGAGTCATCGCTGGGGAATTATCAGATTTCCTCCACACTCCAGAATTACCCAATCGCGGACCAGGCGGCGATCTGATCGGGCGTACGGGTGGGTTACTTCATGCTGTAGGCGCTGATTTTGGGCTGGAAACTACGGCAGATGGGTGGCGCATTACCGATGGCTTAAGTCGGGTCATGAAAAGGGCGATTTCTTGGGTTGATGAAGATCTTGATGCCATTGAAGAGTTTGGTCAGGATTACGCAGGGCCAATCAAGACGCAGATTGTTGGCCCGTGGACTATGGCCGCAAGTGTTGAGTTGGCTGGTGGTGAACGCATCCTTCGCGACAGCGGCGCCTGTCGAGACTTAGCTGGGGCGCTTGCTGAAGCGGCACGTATTCATATTGACGATTTGGCTCGCCGCTTCCCAAAAGCCACAGTTGTCCTGCAGGTCGATGAGCCAGGTTTGCCTGCGGTGCTCAATGGGACAATTGGCAGTGTGAGTGGGCTTTCGCGTTTTGATCCCATTGATCCGCCAGTTGCCCAAGATGCCTTGCGCGAGATGTTCAATGCTGTGCCAGACGTGTTCAGTGGAATCCACTGCTGCGCGGCAAAGCCTCCGCTTCGAGTGATGACCAATGCAGGAGCAAAATTTTTTAGCATCGATCTGACCCTTGGGCGGATCGATGAAGACGCAATGGGTGAAGCCTGGGAGCAAGGCATTGGCCTGTTTGCTGGATGTGTCGATCCGTTCCTTCTGGGTGAGCGACGCATGAGCGACACGACCGCAAGTGCGCCCTTAAGGAATCTGGCTCATCACCTCGGGTTAGAGGATGCTGAGCACATGGCATCTGTAGTGATGACACCGCGATGTGGGTGTGCGGGCACTTCGTGGGTACAAACGCGGGCTGCGTATGACGCATCTAAGCGCGCAGGTCGTGTGTTGCGCAATGAGGACTCCCATGAGTGAAGTCCCCCAAGAGGTTCACTCGCGTTGGTCAGCACTTGTTCGTCAAATCGAGGACGCGCGACGTTCGTATTACGAGCAAGACAATCCAATGATTGACGACCTTGAGTACGACACACTTTTCAATGAACTCATTGCTTTGGAAGCAGAGTTTCCAATTTTGCAGACCCAGAATTCACCGACGATGGCTGTTGGTGGTGTAGCTGGAGAGATGTTCACGCCGGTTGAACACCTGCAGCGCATGTTCTCACTCGACAATGTTTTTGATGCTGATGAACTTGACGCGTGGTTCGCTCGCACCGAAAAATCATTGAACAAATTTCCAAGTTTGTTATGTGAGCTCAAAATCGATGGCCTTGCGATTGATGCGGTATATGAGCAAGGAAAACTTAAATCTGTTGCAACTCGTGGTGACGGACGCGTTGGTGAAGATGTCACATATAACGCCGCATTTATTGCCGCTATCCCAAAAGTCTTAAAGGCAACCGCTGACGTGTCCATCCCGGATTTAATTGAAGTGCGTGGTGAAGTCTTTTTCACTAATGCCTCCTTTGATCAACTCAACTCCGAGCAGAGTGATCAAGGATTGTCGCTTTTTGCTAACCCTCGCAATGCGGCAGCGGGGAGTCTTCGTCAACGAATTGATAGGCGCGAACAAGATCTTGCGGACGCCTTAAAGGAATCTGTAACAGACCGTCAACAGCAGCGGGTTTCCAAATTGGAAGCAGACCTTGATCGCTCGGTACGTCGATTGCAGCAGTTGCAACTAACGGTGCATGGCATTGGTGCCGTCACGGGGGTCGAACTTAAGCGTCAAAGCCAAGCGTATGAGATTCTAAAAAGTCTTGGCTTGCCCACCAGTGAGCACTTCAAGGTGCACGAGGATGCGAACGGTGCTCGAGAGTTCATCGACTATTACGGAGTGCATCGTCACGATGTCGCCCATGAGATTGATGGCATTGTTCTCAAAGTTGACGACATGTCTGATCAGCGTGAACTTGGTGAGACTTCACGCGCACCACGTTGGGCGATCGCCTACAAATATCCACCTGAGGTCGTGCGGACTCGGTTACTTGATATTCAGGTCAACGTGGGTCGCACTGGTCGCGTCACTCCCTTTGCTGTCATGGAGCCAGTGAAAGTGGCGGGATCAACGGTTGCAATGGCGACCTTGCATAACGGTTTCGAAGTTGCACGCAAGGGCGTACTTATTGGGGACATGGTCTTTTTGCGCAAAGCCGGCGATGTGATCCCTGAGGTACTTGGTCCGGTCCTCGAATTGCGCACGGGTGACGAGCGAGCGTTCGTGATGCCAACGCATTGCCCCGATTGCGCAACGGAACTGAAACCTGAAACAGAAGGTGACAAGGATCTGCGCTGCCCAAATGCGCGCAGCTGCCCAGGTCAGTTGATGGAACGTCTTGCGAATATCGGTAGTCGTAAAGCATTGGACATTGAAGGCTTGGGAGAAAAGTCAGCAATCGCGATTCTTGAATCAGGTCTGGTGCAAGACGAGGGAGATTTATTCAGTCTCACCGAAGCAGATTTTCGCAGGAGTGACTATTTCACCAAGGATTCCGATCGAAAACTGAGTGAAAATGCGAAAGCGATTCTTGAGCAGTTGGAAGTTGCCAAACGCCAACCGTTGTGGCGGGTGCTTGTCGCACTATCCATCCGGCATGTAGGCCCTCCAACCGCTCAAGCCATCACCAAAGTTTTTACGACCATGGATGCTTTGCAACAGGCAACGACACAACAGTTGGCTGAAGTAGAGGGCATTGGTCTGATCACTGCGGAAGCGATTGCAGAGTGGTTTGCCGAGGACTGGCGGCTAGAAGTCATCAATAAGTGGCGGGCTGCGGGAGTGCGCATGGCCGATGAAGTCGAAGAACTTGGGCCACAGCCCTTGGCCGGGCTCGTCATGGTGATAACGGGGTCGCTCGAAGGCTTTACCCGCGATGGAGCAGAGGCAGCAGCGAGTGCCTTAGGAGCCAAAGTCACCGGATCTGTCTCCAAAAAGACGCAACTCCTCGTCGCAGGTGCGAATGCGGGTTCGAAACTGGACAAGGCTGAGAGCCTGGGAATCCCAGTGATCGGACTTGAAGGATTCAAGGTCTTGCTGGCTGAAGGGTTCCAGGCCGCGCTCAATAAGATTGGTCAATGACCTCGATCAGCAGAGCCGATGTTGCTCACCTAGGCCGGTTAGCCCGCCTCGAACTCACTGAATCTGAGCTCGATCACTACTCAGAGCAGCTCGATGTGATCTTGCAATCAGTTGCTCGCATTTCTGAGGTGGCAGCAGACGACATTCCACCGATGTCGCACCCAATTCCTATGGTCAATGTCTTTCGCGACGATGTCGTCAAGCCAAGCCTGACACGCGAGGAAGCACTGGCGGCCGCTCCAGCTACTGAGGATGACCGTTTCCGTGTTCCACGTATTTTGGATGAGGAGTAATCATGAGTGACCTCATTCGTCAAAATGCTTCAGTGTTGGCTAATGCCATCGCGACAAAGGAAGTTTCTGCGGTTGAAGTGACGCAGGCACACTTGGATCGCATTACGGCTGTCGATGACAAAGTGCATGCTTTCTTACATGTGAATGCACAATCGGCACTTGACCAAGCTAAAGCGGTAGATGCGAAGGTCGCTTCTGGTGTCCCACTTGGTCCGCTTGCTGGAGTTCCACTTGGTTTGAAAGATGTGTTGGCTATGAAGGGCGAGCCAACTACTGCGGGTTCAAGAATTCTTGAGGGCTGGCGCCCTCCATATGACTCCACAGTCGTTCAGCGCCTACGTGCAGCAGACATTGTCATTCTTGGTAAAACAAACATGGATGAATTCGCTATGGGTTCATCAACAGAGCATTCGGCATATGGCGCAACACATAACCCTTGGGACTTGGATCGCATTCCCGGTGGTTCAGGTGGTGGTTCAGCTGCGGCCCTTGCAGCCTTCGAAGCACCACTAGCGATTGGCACAGATACTGGCGGATCAATTCGCCAACCGGCATCGGTGACAGGAACTGTTGGCGTGAAGCCAACCTATGGTGGGGTTTCTCGCTACGGCCAGATCGCCTTGGCATCATCGTTGGATCAGCCTGGTCCCTGTGCACGTACTGTTCTTGACACGGCATTACTGCATGCAGCGATTGCGGGCTATGACCCAATGGATTCAACTTCGATCAATGCAGCGGTGCCTGATGTCATAGCTGCTGCGCAGCGTGCCGATGTTCGTGGCATGAAGATTGGTGTGGTGAAAGAGCTTGGTGGTGATGGCTACCAGGCTGGTGTTTCTCAGCGCTACGCAGAGGCGTTAGAGATCTTGCAGGGTCTGGGTGCTGAAGTCATTGAAGTGTCATGCCCAAGTTTTGAATATGCCCTTGGTGCGTATTACTTGATTCTTCCGTCAGAAGCTTCAAGCAACCTCGCGCGCTTTGATGGCATGCGTTATGGCTTGCGTGTCGGTGACGACGGCAACAACGGCGTTGAGCAAGTGATGTCAATGACTCGCGAGGCTGGTTTTGGCCCGGAAGTAAAGCGCCGAATTATGTTGGGAACCTATGCATTGTCGAGTGGGTATTACGACGCGTATTACGGGCAAGCACAAAAGGTTCGCACGCTCATCACCCGTGACTTCAACGCGGCCTTTGAGCAAGTAGACGTGTTGGTTTCGCCAACAGCCCCAACCACGGCTTTCAAATTGGGTGAGAAGCTTGATGACCCAATTGCGATGTACCTCAACGACGTCGCCACGATTCCAGTGAACCTTGCAGGAATCGGCGCAATGTCATTGCCAATCGGCCTAGCTCCTGAAGATGGCTTGCCCGTTGGGTTCCAGATCATGGCGCCAGCAATGGCCGATGATCGCCTTTACCTCGCAGGTGGCGCCTTGGAAGCAGCGCTCACTGATAAATGGGGTCATTTATTGATCGAGGAGGCTCCAGAGCTATGACCACTACTTCGCACGGCGATGTCTACATTCCATTTGAAGAGGCAATGAGTCGCTACGAGCCAATCATTGGTATCGAAACGCATGTTGAGCTCGGCACAAATTCCAAAATGTGGTGCGGCTGTTCAACTGATTTCGGTTCAGATGCCAACACCCAAGTGTGCCCGGTGTGCCTTGGGCTGCCTGGATCGATGCCTGTGGTGAACCGTGTTGCTGTTGAGTCAACAATTCGTATTGGGTTAGCGCTGAACTGCAACATTGCGCAATGGTGTCGCTTTGCTCGCAAGAATTATTTTTATCCTGATATGCCTAAGGATTACCAGATCAGTCAGTACGACGAGCCATTGTGTTACGACGGGTATCTCGACGTCACGGTAGATACCCCTGATGGGCCTCAGGTGTTTCGTGTTGAAATTGAACGCGTACACATGGAGGAAGACACGGGCAAGCTCACGCACACAGGTGGAGCCACTGGCCGTATTCATGGCGCTGAGTATTCACTCGTTGACTACAACCGAGCTGGCATTCCTTTAATCGAAATCGTGACCAAAACAGTGATTGGCACGGGGTCGCTCGCGCCAGAAGTCGCCAAGGCGTACGTGAAGGAGCTGCGCGATGTCATGCGGGCTCTCGGTGTTTCAGATGTGCGCATGGAGGAGGGATCCATGCGTTGCGACGTAAACCTTTCGCTGAATAAGCCGGGGGATGGTTGGGGTACCCGCAGTGAAACCAAGAACGTGAACTCATTGCGTTCAGTTGAACGCGCAGTACGCAGTGAGATCGAGCGTCAAGCATCTGTGCTCGATAACGGTGGACGAGTCATTCAAGAAACACGTCATTTTCACGAAGACACTGGTCGCTCAACAAGTGGTCGCTCAAAGGAACAGGCTGAGGATTATCGCTATTTCCCAGAGCCAGATCTTGTCCCAGTGGCCCCAAGCCTGGACTGGGTTGAAGAACTTCGTGCAGGTCTGCCGGAAATGCCATCGGTCAAGCGTGCGCGATTGAAGGAAGAATGGAATATCAACGACTTTGAGCTTGCTTCTCTTGCAAACTCAGGAGCGCTTGATCTTGTAGAAGCCACCATTGCTATCGGTGTTGACTCAGTGGCGGCACGTAAATGGTGGACCGGTGAATTGTTACGGGTCGCTAATGAGCAAGGTGTAGAGCTCGAAGCGTTGAGGGTGGCGCCACAAGACATTCAGCAAGTTGAAGCGCTGATCACTTCTGGTGCGCTTAATGACAAGCTTGCTCGTCAAGTATTCGAAGGCATTCTTGCTAGCGAGGGCACGGTAGAAGAAATCATTGCAACCCGTGGGCTGGCTGTTGTCAGTGACGATGGTGCGTTGCTTGCGGCCATCGATGAAGCATTGGCTGCAGCTCCGGATGTGGCGGAGAAAATTTTGAGCGGCAAGATCCAAGCAGCGGGAGCAGTAGTAGGCGCCGTAATGAAGGCAACCAAGGGTCAAGCGGATGCAGCAAAGGTGCGCGCGCTACTTCTCGAGCGACTTGGTGTCAGCGAATAAGACTTAAGGGATTAAGCCTTCGGATCGTGCAACCCGGTAGAGATCAGTCTTGGTTGAAACAGCAATCCCTGATTTGCGGTACTTCGCGCGCACTCGCTTGATGTATTCATCTGCTGTACCAGCAGTAATTCCCATCTGGCGAGCAACGCTCGTCATTTTCAAACCTGACGCGTACAACACCATGGCGCGGCGCTCTTGATCAGAGAGTTTTACTTGCGGGCCATTTGCTGAAAGCAATGCGGTGGCCACTTCCGGTGATGTGTATTCCTCACCACGAAGCACTGCTTCAATCGCCTGAATAAGTTGCGTGGATTCAGCCTGCTTGGAGATATAGCCCTTGACTCCCATTGCTAGTGCAGAACGAATAGTTGCGGAGTCGCCCAAGGCGCTGACAATGAGTACTGGTGAGGAGTACTCCACCAAAGCCAGAATGTTGTTGAGTGGAGCGTTGTTGTCGTTGAGGTCAAGATCAAGAATGACGCAGTCAACAGGTGCGTGTTCGAGATGATCGAGCGCTGCTTCAAGTGAAGAACCCGAGTATGTGATATCTATGTCCCGGAAATGGGATACAAGCTTTTCCGTGAGCGCTTCACGAACCAGTGGATGGTCTTCCAAGATTATGAAACGCGTTTGTTGGCTCACGTCTTCCTTTCGGATGCAATGATTATACGTTGTCGTTCAACGAAAGGCTGGTTCATGCCACGCAATGCTCGTTTTGGAACAGAGCTAGGTGCGTTGTATTCAACAAGGCGTTGGCTGATGGTGTTGGGAACCATTGCATGGATGCTTCCCATAGGCATCATCGTTGGATTTCAATGGACGCATTTGAGTGTCGTTGAGCATGCACTTATCTCAGTAGGTTTATTGACGTTGTTGCTCGGAATCATTTGTAGCGCAAATCAGCACTTGCTGTGGCTTTTCCCCATCGGGCAGTCCATCATGTTGTTGTGCGGATATTTCGCACCTGATTCATCACCAAACTGGATGTTGCTGATCACCCTTGCCAGCTGGTTGTCATATTTCTTAATTGCATTGACTTCGAGAACTATCGGCATGTTTATGGTCCCAGTAGGGGTCATTGTCACCGCCACTATTTGGATGAATGCTCCGTCGATTGTGGTGCCAGGTGCACTCACTATTTTTGGCGGTTGGGTTGTTTACGCTCAGGTGCTCGCCGCAGGCGTGGCATTGTGGTGGGCCTGGAACAAGTTGGTAATTGAAGCAGCAGTGAATGACGATCGCATAGATGAAATCGATGGCGAGACCGATCGGTTGTTAGATCTGCAAACGCGAGCTAGTTATTGGCGCGCCTCAGCTGCCAAGGTTCACGAGTCGATGTTGAATTCGCTCAGATACGCGCTTGGTGAGAATTCAATTGATCGTGATCGACTTCGTGTGCTCATTGATTTCAAAAACGATGAGATGTTATCGAGTGTGAAGAACGGCGAGGAACTTCTTAGTATCGATCAGAGTTTTGAAACACCCTCTGTCACGATTACTCCAACGTTTGACAAGTCACGTTTTTTGGTAAGTGCACCTGTAACGGCGATGTCCCTCGTAGGCGTTGTGTATTTCATCGACGAGGCGAAACAGGGTGATGTACGAACATTCATTGGTTGTGTACTAGGAGTGATTGGTCTCATCACGTCAGGTGTTTTGGTGTATCGGCGTCGGCGCGTTTCTCTTTTAGTCGCCGGATTCTTAACTACTGCTCCAGCACTTGTGCCTTGGTTAATTATCCAACAAGAGTTTGCATGTAATTCAAGCCCCTTGATAGCACCGATACTTGCGATCTCTGGTTACTCATTGATGGTGATTATTGCCTGGGGACGATGGATTTCTGGTGTTATTGGGCTTGCCTTTTGGGGTATTGGCGGCTTCGAGGTGGTAACTCACTTTGAAGGTAACTGTCGCAACTCTGTTTCTATTGCATTATTGAACTCCCTTGTCATTCTTCCGGTAATTCTTGCGGTTTCAGCAATCGGAGCTCGGGGGTTTCGGCGGTCGATGGAGCGGGCCCGCTTCTCTAGGCAAGTAGAAGTGGTTGAACGAGCGCGTGCAAATGCTGCGCTTTCCCTCAATAGTCAGTTGAACGATGCAATCGTTCAGGCTCAGCAATTATTAGGGCGGGTGGTGATGGGTGCTCAGGTGAATGGCGCCTTGCGTGAATCCCTCGAGTTAGTTGACGGGCGAATTCGCTCTGCAATTCAGGTGGATCCTGATCGCAATGGAGCCTTTGCGGTATTTACTCGGCAGTTGGTTGAGGAATCGGCGCTCATTGGTGTTCCTTTACATGTGCGGACATTGGTGTCATCACAGGATCATCGTCCGCTGCCGGCGGACCTAGAACGTACTATTCATCGCCTGATTGAGGTGCCAAGTGTGCAGCCACTATCGATTCAGGCATTCACGGACGGGGTCGAGGACCACATCTCCATTGAAGTCAGTCAAGAAGCGCTGAAGGTTGTTGGGCTTGAGTTGGGCAGTGAACAACACTTTGAGGACATCGCGCTCCAGGTTGAATCCGCGGATGAGGGAACCATTCATTGTGTCGTGATCCTGAGTCGACCTATTAAGGTCCTAGTTTCGCCTTGATTCATCCCCTGAACGCCGTCATTGGTCGCCGGCATAGCCTTATGCTCAGAAATATCGATCTTTTGAGTTAGGTGGGCAACAAA
>CANFTO010000066.1 GCA_947449945.1 Actinomycetota bacterium
GGCCAGCGTGGTTGCCTCAGCCACAGCCTTGGAATCCCTGCTCCCTCACATCCAGGAACAGAACGCATCAACATTCGAACTAGTTGAGCACCTTCGCACCCGAATCACTGCCGAGATCGCAGATGTTGCCTTTGCCGGCGATCCTGCTCAACGCGTGCCCCACATCCTGAACTGCTCAGTGCTCTATGTCAGCGGTGAAGCGTTAGTAAGCGAACTAGATCGACACGGATTCGCAGTGGCAAGTGGTTCTGCTTGTGTCGCTGATAGCGATCGGGCTAGCCACGTTCTCGTCGCTATTGGTGCATTCACCGGTGGCAATCTGCGAATCTCGCTTCCTTTTGCTTGCACGATTGAAGATGTTGATGCACTCGTCGATGCGCTAGTGCAGGTTGTTGGCCAGCTGCGTGCAGAGGCCGGTGCATGACCCCCGAACTTTGGCTTGATGAACGTGGTCGTCGTTGCCCAATTCCTGTGATCGCTCTTGCACGAGCCCAAACGCAGTGGCTCAACGAGAATAATCGCGCGTCACGCGTTGTTGGAGTTCTCGCTGACGACCCAGCAGCGCAATACGACATTCCTGCATGGTGTCGACTCAAAGGTGCCGAATTCATCGGTGAAGTGGTCGCGCCCGATGGTGGCGTTGGCGTGGGCTACATCGTTCAATTTATTGCGAAAAGCAACGAGGCGCAGTAACTGCTTTTGCAAGTAAATCGAGATATTCATTTCTAGGAATCTCAATAACTCCAAGACTTGCAAGGTGATCAGTTTTCCACTGCACATCAAAAAGTCGAACTCCCCCAGCAGCTTTGAGTCGTTCTACAACCGCAATAAAGGCAACTTTTGATGCATCGCGCTTGCGATGGAACATAGATTCTCCAGCGAATAGCCCGCCTACTTCAATGCCATAAAGCCCGCCGACTAGCTCTGCGCCGTCCCACACTTCAACGGAGTGTGTCCATCCCATTTCATGAAGTGCGCAATACGAAGTGATGAACTCTTCCGTGATCCAAGATTCGCTTCGGTCTTCGTCACATCCACGCATCACTGCTTCAAAGGCTGTGTCGAACGTGACGCGATAGCGACGCATCGACTTTCTCAGTGAACTGGAAACTTGCACGTTGTTGAGGTCCATCACTCCACGTGGATCAGGTGACCACCAGGCCAACTCGCCCGATGACACATGCATGGGAAATAGACCACTGCAATAGGCAGAGAGCAATGTTGATGGCGCAAGGTCAGCGCCAATGGCCAAGATCTCTTCACCAGGTTCACCGTCGCGTGGATCAGGAAGATTCCAAACACAGGGACCTGGATCAATGAGCGTCACGAGAGTTACGACACCACCACATGCGCAGAAATATCAGCAGCGGCAGCATCGCCGTAATTTTGAGCAAATCGCTCAAGGAATGATTCACGAGTAAACATGTACTCCTGAGTGCCCACGGTTTCAATGACATAGGTCGCCATCAATGAACCAACCTGCGCTGATCGTTCGTCACCCAATCCCCACTGGATGCCAGTGAGGTAACCCGATCGGAAGGCATCGCCAACGCCAGTTGGATCAGCGATGCGCTCTGGCTTACACACGCCTACGGATGTGGGCTCCGCACCGCGACGATGAATACGCACGCCTTGCGCACCAAGTGTGGTTACGCGAACTTCCACCATAGAAGCAAGATCGGAAGCACTGAGCCCTGACTTCTGCTCAATGAGCGCACTCTCATATTCATTACTAAACAGGTACTTCGCGCCTTCAACCAACGGAGCGATGTCTTTGCCATCCATGAACGACAACTGCTGGCTAGGGTCAGCAGCGAAGTCATAGCCTCGGTCACGACACTCTTGGGTGTGGCGAGCCATCGCACCCGGGTCATTAGCACCAATAAGCACCACATCTGCTCCACCAACACGATCAACGATCGGTTGCAACTCGATGTTTGAGGCTTCCTGCATCGCTCCTGGGTAGAACGAAGCAATCTGATTCTGTTCAGTGTCCGTGGTGCAGATAAATCGTGCCGTGTGGTGCATCTGCGACACGTGAACGCCGGAAGTGTTGACGCCGTGGCGTTCAAGCCATGCTTGATATTCAGCGAAATCCGCGCCAACCGCGCCCACGAGCACAGGATTCAACCCAAGACGTCCCATGCCGAAAGCAATATTTGGAGCAACACCACCACGTCGAACTTCGAGCTCATTGACTAAGAACGAAACTGAAATCTTGTCGAGTTTGTCAGCGACGAATGACTCGGTGAACTTCCCGGGAAACGTCATCAAGTGGTCAGTAGCAATAGATCCAGTTACGAGGATGGCCATGTGGCAGGACTGTAGTCAATGGACGGGGCATACTTTCGCCATGCGCACACGTTCCGCGATTCTCATCGCCTCCGCAACCATGCTCACTGCCGCAACTCTTGCTGGTTGTAGCTCACAAGACACCTCAGCCACGACGAATCTCTTGGGGACGTGGGTCGGCACATACGCCTTTCCAACCATTACTCATGGAACCGAAACTTCATCACTTTCGATCGTGATCACCAAGCAGGAAGGTGTGCTGCTGTGGGGTACCGAGAAGTGGACCAACCAAGGCAAGGACCTTGAGGCAGCACTGGTGGGTTCAGCTGCTCCTTCCAATGACCAAATTACGTTGGCCGAGGTTGGCGGTTCATTCAATGGTTTCGTCAAAGACAGCACAATGAGCTTGCAGTTCGTGCGAACTGAAGACCCACCGACAGCCTTTTACGTAACGCTGACTCGCAAGTCCTTGTAAAGAAAAGTATGTGTAAAGAGTTGTGGGGCAAGGCCAATGACCTTGCCCCACAACTCTTTACTTCTTAGGTTTACTTTGCCCACTTCGCGCTGAGCTTCATTGACAAATCTTGCATCGCTGAAATCTCAGCTGGCGGGAATTTATCTTGTCCGTTGATGTACACAAACGTATCTACAATCGCGTTTCCGGAAAGTGAATAAACGGAGAAGGTCGACGTGTGTGCCTGACGAGTCTTGTCACCAATTACTCCATCGAAACTGTCATCTTCAACCCACACGTTTTGGAATGCCGTACCGGGGAAATTTCCATTTTGATACGTATCTTGATATCTGGATCCGTTAGCAACATTAGTAGTTGTACCGACACAAGCCGCTACGCCCTTACTCAATGAAGCAAAGGCGGCAGCAGCATTCGCTGCTGAGTTGTACTGATACACCTTTTCATTCACATCGGTGTACGTCGCTCCGTTCTTCGTTTCAATATCAGCCCAATTCTGCACTTTTGAAGCAGGCTGCGAGTACAAAGCCTTGTTATCTGCGCTTGCACACGGGACGATGATTTTGTTGAGCTTGTCAATCTTGTTCGTGAACTCGTAGCTCTTCGGCGTTCCAAAGATTGCGGGAACATCCGCCTTCGAAAGCATCCGTGATGCCGGAGACGACGCTGCTAATGCAATTGGAGCGACTGCAGCAGAGAGTCCGAAAGCAACGGAAGTTGCAATGAGCGCAGGACGCATGAGTGATTTCTTCATTACTTTGCCCACTTTGCTGTCAGGTTAATACCGAGTTGGGAAACCGCAGTGATCTCTGCAGGTGTGAACTTTTCTTGTGGATTCACATATGCAGTCGTCGCAATAATCACATTGCCGGTTTGCGAATACAGCGTGAAGGACGATGTTTTAGCATTTTCCCTAGGAGTTGAACTTTCGAAATTTGATTGATTCATCACATAGAAGTTCTGGTAGCTCGCACCTGGCTGTGAACCGGTGGTCCAAGTTTCCGTGATTTTGCTCGTAGCGTCAGTTCCATTTTGACCTGAGGTAGTTCCGTCACACTTTTTTGAACCGCTGTAGAGCGAGGTGTAAGCAGCGCCTGCATCTTTCGCACTCGCATACTCGTACACATGCTCAGTCACTGAGGTGTATGTGTTTCCATTTCTGGTTTCTATATCCACGACCGGCTGATTCTTGGGAGCTGGCTGCGAGTAGAGGGTCGCTCCTGCCGCATTCGAACACAACCAGATTGCTTTATCGGGACTAGTTGAGTTGAAGTCGTAATTCTTAGCCTTACCAAATACGGAAGGCACCTCTTTCTTCGACAACATCTTTGAGGCAACCGATGGCGCGGCCATGGCTGCTGGTGCAAACACCGAGGCAACCGCAAATGCGGCTGAGGTTGCAAGAAGTGCAGTGCGCTTACGTGACATGAAAGTTCTCCCAGAAATGCAATGAAGGGCCCGCAGACGCGGACCCTTCAAGGTTAAATCTATTTACTTGGTTTAGCTGAATGAATCGCCGCATGCGCATGAGCCGCTGGCGTTTGGATTGTCGATGGTGAAACCCTGCTTCTCGATGGTGTCCACGAAGTCAATGGTCGCGCCATTGAGGTACGGAGCACTCATGCGGTCAGTGACAACGGCAACGCCTTCGAAATCCTTGTTCACATCGCCATCAAGCTTGCGGTCGTCAAAGAAGAGCTGGTAGCGAAGTCCGGAGCAGCCACCTGGCTGTACGGCAACGCGAAGAGCGAGGTCATCGCGACCTTCAGATTCAAGAAGGGCCTTGACCTTCGATGCAGCGGTCTCAGTGAGCACGATGCCGTCAGTCGTTGGCGCCTCAATGGTGACGTCAGTGGTCATGGCGGTCCTTCCGTAGGTTGATAACGAGGAGTCTATGTCAGGTCTAACAACCCAACTTCACATCCCATTCCCATTTTCGGCAACAAATGTGGACAATATGCAGATGACCGAACTCGGGCTCGAGCCCAAGCCAACGCCTTTGGCACTGCTTCTCCTTGGCCGCGACGCCGATCCAGACAGCGAAAAAGGCGTGGAATGCCCCGGTTCGCTCCCTCAAGCCTCCGATCCTGACCTCGTTGCGCGAGCTACAGCAGCCAAGGCCCGTCTGGGTGATCGGGTCTTCATCCTTGGTCACCACTACCAGCGCAATGAAGTGATCGACTTCGCTGACGTCACCGGAGACTCCTTCAAACTGGCCCAACAGGCGGCCGCTCATCCCGAGGCTGAGTACATCGTGTTCTGCGGCGTGCACTTCATGGCCGAAAGTGCTGACATCCTGACTTCCGCCTCACAAGCAGTCGTGCTTCCGGACATGGCAGCTGGCTGCTCAATGGCCGATATGGCTGCGATCAATCAGGTTGAGGCCTGCTGGAAGACCTTGCAAGAAGCTGGAATTGCGGATGTCACGGTACCCATCACGTACATGAACTCAACTGCAGCAATCAAGGCCTTTACCGGGCGCCATGGTGGAGCGGTTTGTACCTCGAGCAACGCAAAGCGCAGTTTGGAATGGGCATTTGAACAAGGCGAGAAAGTGCTGTTCCTCCCAGACCAGCACCTAGGTCGCAACACCGCCGTCATGGACTTGGGTTTAAGCCTTGATGATTGCGTGATCTTCAATCCACTCCTACCCAACGGCGGCGTGAGCGTTGAAGATCTTCGCGCAGCCAAAATGATTTTGTGGCGCGGTCACTGCTCTGTTCATGCTCGGTTCACTGCCAAGGCCATCCAAGACGTGCGAGCACAAGTACCCGGTGTGAATGTGATCGTGCACCCAGAATGCGCATTTGAGGTGGTCTCAAACGCCGATGTGGTCGGTTCCACTGAGGCGATTATTGCCACAATCGCTGCAGCCGAACCTGGCACTGCTTGGGCAGTTGGCACTGAGTTGAACTTGGTGAAGCGATTGGCACAAGACAATCCAGATAAGCAGATCGTGTTCCTTGATCACTCCGTGTGCTTTTGCGCAACTATGAACCGCATCGACCTACCTCACTTGGTCTGGGCCTTGGAATCCTTGGCCGATGGCAATCTGGTGAACCAGATCACTGTTGATCCTGACACCGCTCACTGGGCCAAAGTTGCCCTTGATCGGATGCTGGCTCTTCCAGGCCCGTCAACAGTGCGCGACTAACCGGCTACGCTGCCCACATGTTTGGAAAGAAATCAGAATCTGCAGAAACACCGGCTACGAGCGCGGAAGAAACCGCTGGCGGTAAGGGTCGACCAACCCCAAGCCGAAAAGACGCACAGGCCGCTCGCAAGATTCGCGCCAAGGTTCCCAACAATCCCAAGGAAGCCAAGAAGGCAGCACGCGATCGCGCACGTCACGATCGCGAACGTTCTCGTCAAGGCATGATGGCCGGTGATCAGCGTTACTTGCAGGCACGTGACCAAGGTCCGGGAAAGGCTTTTACCCGCGACTTTGTCGATTCACGGTTTGCACTCGCTGAATACTTCATTGTGGTTGCAGTCTTTGTTCTGGTGCTGGGTTTTGTGCCCGTAAAAGCAATCCAATTCTGGGTCACCCTGATCTTCTTTGCCTTCACTGCAATCATGGTGATCGACGTGATCATCATGGTGATCCTGCTCAATCGTGCCGCGACAAAAGCCCTGCCGAATCCAGCTGACCGCAAAGGTTTGACCCTGTATGCAATTTTGCGCGTCATGCAGTTCCGCCGCTTACGCCTGCCACCGGCACGCGTTCGTCGCGGTGGCGCACCGAAGTAACGGTTACTCAGCTGGGCGCAAGCTCATAGGGCCGTACACAATCGTTGCTCCATTGAGCAATGACACCTGCTCGACTCCCTCATCGAGCAATTCTTGCCAGTTCTCCCCGATCCAGGATTCTGCATCGCCTTGCGTAGGGAATGACGAATCATTGGCCAAAATGGATTCGGCGCTTGAGCCGTCAGCTCGTTGGGTCTGCCAGGTCCAGTCCATGTTCAATTCCGTTTCTATGGTCGAGTCGTTGGCGAAGTGGTGAGGGCAGGATCTGAACTCACGACATCACCAAGAGCCTGATCGATTGCAGTCAAGACTTCTTCGGAAAGCACCACACCAGATGCCTTCACATTTTCATGCACTTGTTCCGCACGCGAAGCACCAACAATGGCTGCAGAAATATTTGGTTGATTGAGAACCCAAGCAACCGCCAGCTGCGCGGGTGTTAATGACAACTCTTGAGCAATAGGTACAAGACGCTGCACTGCTGTGAGTACTTCATCGCGCATCCAACGCGCGATCATGTTTGCTCCACCACTTTCATCTGTTGCTCGCGACTGAGCCGGTGGTGGCTGCCCTGGCAAGTACTTGCCTGTGAGTACACCCTGCGCAATTGGTGAGAACACAATCTGACCAACACCCAGTTCCTGCGAAGTGGGCACAACCTCTTCTTCGATCACACGCCACAACATGTTGTAGTGCGGCTGATTTGAAATCAGTCGATCAAACCCCATGTCATCGGCAATTTGAATCGCTGCACGGATTTGTTCGGCATTCCATTCTGAAACACCGACATACAAGACTTTTCCTTGACGCACCATGTCGTCAAATGCGCGCATCGTTTCTTCGAGCGGCGTCTCAACGTCAAATCGATGTGCCTGATACAGGTCAACGTAATCAGTGCCGATACGGCGCAGGGATCCGTTGATGGACTCCATCATGTGCTTACGACTCAAGCCCCGATCGTTAGCACCGCGCCCCGTGGGCCAGTACACCTTCGTGAAAATTTCAACACCCTCGCGACGCTGCCCTTTGAGCGCGGCTCCCAACACCTCTTCCGCCTTGGTTCCCGCATAGACATCGGCCGTGTCGAAGGAGGTAATCCCAGCGTCGAGTGCCGCATGGACAGTCGCATGCGCGGTGGGGTCATCGATCTGCGATCCATGGGTAATCCAGTTGCCGAGCGTTATTTCACTGATTTTGAGGCCGCTTCGGCCTAAGTATCGATGCTGCATAGAAGACACCCTAGGATGTCAATCACAACTTCATCCACGTACTTGAAATTCAGGGGAAGTCCGGTGAGATTCCGGCGCTGTCCCGCAACCGTAATCCTGCAAAAGCAGGCAAGTCGGAGCACCTGACAAGTACGAGCGGCTCCATCCGTCGAGGCAACGGAACGGGCCCCATTGAACCTTTGGGTGCTTTCCATCGGTTTGCGGGCAACTCGTTTCTTGACCCGCTCACCGAAAGAGAAAGTTATGAACCGCACCATCACCCGCACAATTACTGCCGTTGCTGGCATCAGCCTTGCATCGATCAGCGCCATCTCCCCCGCAATGGCAGCTTCTCCCGACGCTGGCTTATTTGGATCAATGGATCCAACCTATGACGGTGTGTTCCGTCAATCGGTAGCCGTTCTTGCACTTGCGCCACTGAACAAAGTTCCAGCTGAGTCAGTCACATGGCTCAAGAGTCAGCAATGCCTCGATGGGTCATTTGAGGAATATCGCAAGTCAATCCGTACGGCATGCGCCACACCTGACCCAGTTAAATTCACTGGCGCAGATTCAAACGCGACTGCACTAGCCGTAATGGCCCTGCGTGCAGTGAAAGAAAATCCGGCAGCCGATCAGGCGATTTCAGCGTTACTGGCAAAGCAAAACAAAGATGGCGGCTGGGGCTACACCCTCGGCGGTGCATCAGACGTTAACTCAACCGGTCTTGTCCTAGCAGCGCTGAACGGTTCACCAAAAACATCCGCAAACAATGCCGCTGGTAATAGTGCGCGTAGCTACCTGACCTCAACGCAGATTTCATGCACAGGTACCGGAACCTTTGGCTTGCCGTATCAGCCAGGTGGCGTCACCGATGCTCTTGCGTCTGGCCAGGGCCTCCTTGGGTTAGCCGGGACTGTGCCGTTCGCCAGACCAACAAGCTTTGGATCGGTGAACAACACCACGTGCAAGTCACCAGCGATCAACAAAGTTGCGACCTACTTGTCTCAACAATTGATCAAAACTCGCGGCGCGATTCCTTCATCAATGGATCCAAAGCAGATTGATTGGAACGCCACCACCAATGCAGTGTTGGCTCTCTCGTCAGCAAAGCTGGCAAAGCCCGCGATTGAAGTAGGCGTCGCCGCACTTCAAAAGAATGTAGATATGTACACCGGTAGCGGTGGCAAGTTCAAGGCTGCCGCAGACGGCGGTCTGATACTTGTTGCGCAGGCAACTGGACTCAACCCATCAGCCTTTGGCGCCAAGAAGATCGATCTTGTTGCACAACTACTGAATTCAGTTACGAAGTAACGAAGCACCCATGTTGAAGTCGCGCCAACGAGTAGTCAGCATTATCTTGCTGACTCTCGTTGGCGTGTTCATAAGTCTTACAGCTTCGACATCAGCGCAGGCTGCGTCGTATCGATATTGGACCTATTGGACTACCAACAGCGGATCGTGGGAATTTCGCCAGATCGGCCCCGCTGCCAATATTCCAAAAGATGGATCTGTTGAAGGCTGGAAATTTGCCATCTCCTCGCAAAGCGGAGACGAGCAAGCCAAGCCATCATTTGCAGCCGTCAATACCTTCCAAGAAATATGCGGAACAACTCCAGCAGTTGCTGACAAGAAACGCGTTGCACTGGTTGTCGATCCTGGGAGCGATGAATCCGCACCTGAAGGCGAGCGTCCTGGAACACTGGCAAGTACCTGTGTCCAGACAGATCCGCAGGCAACGGGCTACAACGTGTTGCGCAGCGTTTTTCCTGTACGCACTTCAGCTGGATTGATCTGCGGAATTGATGGTTATCCCACCATCGAATGCGCTGATGCTGTCAGCGATTCCTCAAGCGCGCTGGATCCCAACGTCACCTCGCCAACTGAATCAACGCCAACATCAAGCCCAATTCCTGTAGTGATCGTTGCTTTGATCATTGGCGTTGGCGGCGGCTTTATTTGGCAATTGCGCAGGCGCAAGTGAAGCCCGCCTTCCACATGGGAACCCATGCTTCCCCACGATGGCTACATCCCGGCGCGTGGTGGGTTTGGGCTCTTGGTCTTGCTGCGGCCGCCAGTCGCACCCTTAATCCCCTGTTACTCGTCTTGATCATTGCCGTTACTGCGATTGTCGTTGATTCGCGTAAACCCGATGCGCCTTGGGCTCGATCATTCATGTTCTTCTTCAAACTCGGTATTGCCATCATCGTGATTCGCGTATTGGTGCAAGTGCTCTTTGGGGCATCTATCGGCGAAACCACGCTTTTTACGTTGCCCAGCGTGTCACTTCCCGAATGGATGGCTGGAGTTCGTCTTGGCGGGCCTGTGACCTTTGAAAGTATTTTACTGGCGTTATATGACGGACTTCGCTTAGCAACCA
>CANFTO010000067.1 GCA_947449945.1 Actinomycetota bacterium
CAAGTTCTTTACAGACTTCACGCATCGCAATAGTGAGGTCGCCTGCCGTGGGAAGCACGCGTGCAAGTAAATGTGCAACGACTTCAGAATCTGTGTCAGACGAAAGTGTCACGCCAGCATTTGTGAGTTCTTCACGAAGTTCGGTGAAGTTTTCAATGATGCCATTGTGGATGATCGCTACTGTTCCGTCTTCGCTCACATGTGGATGAGCATTGCGATCTGTCGGGCCACCATGGGTAGCCCAGCGGGTATGCCCGATGCCCGTGGTTGAGTCTGGAAGCGGGTTCTCACCCAACAGGGTTTCCAGGTTGACCAACTTGCCGGCCTTCTTGCGGGTATCTAAGGCGCCGCCAGCCAGCACGGCTACGCCTGCAGAGTCATAGCCGCGATATTCCAACCGGCGCAGGCCAGCCACAACGATCTCCAGAGCCTGCTTTTGCCCGACATATCCCACGATCCCGCACATAGACCCCAGCCTACGGGGCGCACGGTGTTGGATAGGTCCATGCTGAGCCTGCGAGTGAGTACAACTGCCCAACTCAGCCCTGCCGTGGAATCCCTGCTGGCCGCCGAGCGGCACATCAGTAGCCTGACCGTGTTGCGTGGAGCCAGCGTCCAGCCATTGGGCGATGTCTTCATTGCCGATATTCCCCGCGAACGGGCCAATCTCCTGGTCGACCAACTTCGAGCCCTCGATGTGCATCGCGAGGGGACAATCGCACTGAACCCTGTTGATACCTGGATTTCCCAAGCTGGCTACACCGTGGAAGAGCAAGCACCAGGCCAAGGTGCAGATGCTGTGGTGTGGGCTGAGGTGACTGAACGTGCCTACGACGACAGTGAACTCAACTGGACTTACATCAGCTTCATGATTCTGGCCACATTGTTGGCTTCAGTTGCGATTCTGACCGACTCAACCATTGTGCTCATCGGCGCAATGGTGCTTGGCCCTGAGTTTGTTCCGATTGCAGCCTTAGGGCTTGCCTTAGTGCGAAAACGCCCGATGCTCTTGCGTCAGGCACTTCGCACTTTGATCTATGGCTTCGCAATATCCATTGCCTTCACCACACTCATCGCGATCATTCTCAATGTCACCAACATCGTGGACTTCGGTGAATTGAACTCCGCTCGGCCTGGCACAAGTTTCATTTACAACGTGAACTGGTGGTCACTGGCGGTTGCCTTGATCGCAGGTGCAGCGGGAGTGCTGTCGCTGACGTCATCCAAAGGCAGTGGGCTCATTGGAGTATTCATTTCAGTCACCACGATCCCAGCATCAGGAAACATTGCTCTGGGCTTGGCCTACGGGATGTGGAGCCAGGTCTTAGGCAGTAGTGCCCAATTGATTGTGAATATCACCGGAATGGCTATCGCTGGTTGGCTGACCTTGGTACTTCAGCAAAAACTTTGGAAGAGCCCTATCCAAGTGAAAGCTCGGCCAACACCACGGCAGCGAGCTGATCAGTAATGTGTTGTGCAAGTTCTTGGCTCGGAGCTTCAACCATCACGCGGATAACAGGCTCAGTTCCTGATGAACGCAGAAGCACTCGACCAGTTGCACCGAGTTCACCTTCAGCTGCAGTGACTGCAGCGGCAATTACAGCATTACTTGCAAGTGCTGCCTTATCAACACCGCGCACGTTCACAAGAACTTGAGGCAACTTCTCGACACGAGCGGCCAATTGTGCAAGCGATTCCTTGGTTTGTGCCATTCGTGCCATCAGGTGCAGCGCGGTAAGCAACCCATCCCCTGTGGTCGCGTGTTCAAGCATCACGACGTGACCACTTTGTTCACCACCGAGAGCCAGGCCATCAGCCTTCATCGCTTCAAGTACATAGCGATCACCAACACCTGTTTCAATCACTGTGATGTTGTGAGCCTGCATTGCAATCTTGAAACCAAGATTTGCCATCACCGTTGCAACAACCGTGTTCTTTGTGAGTGTGCCAGCATCTCGCATGGCAATTGCAAGAATCGCAAGGATGTGATCGCCATCAATCTCATTGCCGTCAGCGTCAACAGCAAGACAACGATCAGCATCGCCATCATGGGCAATTCCAAGATCAGCCTTGTGTTCGCGCACTGCAGCTTGTAGATCACCAAGGTGAGTGCTGCCGCAGTTGTCATTAATGTTTAAGCCGTCAGGTTGAGCATGAATGGCAATGACATGTGCGCCAGCGCGTTCATACACATCTGGCGCAATGAATGAAGCGGCACCGTTCGCACAGTCAACAACAACCTTGATTCCATCTAGGCGATGTGGTGTTGACGCTAACAACATTTCTTCATAAAGGACTGCGGCATCAGCTTCAACGACAACGCGACCAACATCGCCGCCAAGTGGTCGGTCCCACTCCTCGCCCATGCGCGCTTCAACGGCATCTTCAATGACATCGTCGAGTTTGTGACCACCGCGAGCAAAGAATTTAATGCCGTTGTCTGGCATTGGATTGTGTGACGCCGAAAGCATCACACCCAGATCGCACTCAAGTTTGTCTGTTAAAAATGCAACCGCCGGTGTCGGCGTCACTCCCAAGAGAATGACATCAACACCGGCGCTTGCTAAGCCTGCTACTACTGCTGCTTCAAGAAATTCACCGCTCACACGGGAATCGCGACCAACAACAGCGCGGGGACGATGACCTGAAAAAGCACCAACATCACCCAGGACATGGGCAGCTGCAACGGCGAGATCTAATGACAGTTCAGCGGTAAGATCGCGATTAGCGAGTCCACGAACGCCATCAGTGCCGAAGAGCCGACCCAATGGATTAGCGCTTGCTGTACTGGGAAGCCTTACGTGCCTTCTTCAGACCGTACTTCTTACGTTCCTTGGCACGCGGATCACGAGTAAGGAAGCCAGCCTTCTTCAATGAAGGGCGGTTGCCGTCGCGATCGATTTCGTTCAATGCGCGTGCGACACCGAGGCGAAGCGCACCAGCTTGACCGGAAACACCGCCACCGTTGATGCGTGCAATGACGTCGAACTTGCCCTCGCCACCAGTGGTGGTGAATGGATCATTCACTTCCTGCTGGTGAACCTTGTTAGGGAAGTAATCGTCAAGCTCACGACCATTGATGGTCCACTTGCCGGTGCCAGGAACGATGCGCACGCGAGCAATTGCTTGCTTGCGGCGACCGGTAGCGCCTGCTGGTGCAACCACAATGTCGCGGGTGACGACAGCGCGTGCTGGGGTCTCTGAGGTGTACTCAGATGGAATCTCTTCTTCGATGTCGATGTCGACGTCTTCGATCGTGGCCTCTGACACTGCCATTTCCTCTTCGTTAAGTTCCGGCTTGGGGGTGACTATTGAGCGATCTGGGTGATCACAAATGGCTGTGGAGCCTGTGCAGCATGTGGGTGATCGGGTCCGCCGTACACCTTGAGCTTCGTGAGCTGCTGCTTACCGATCTTGTTGTGAGGGATCATGCCCTTCACAGCCTTTTCAACAGCCTTGCGTGAATCGTTGGCAAGCAAGTCGGTGTATGAGGTCGACTTCATGCCGCCTGGGTAACCGGAGTGGTGGTACGCCTTCTTCTGCTCACGCTTTTGACCCGTCAACGCGACCTTGTCAGCGTTGATGATGATGACGAAGTCACCTTGGTCCATGTGCGGTGCATATGTGGTCTTGTGCTTGCCGCGCAGCAAATCTGCTGCATGCGTTGCAAGACGTCCGAGAACGACATCGGAAGCGTCAATAACGTGCCAGGTGCGAGTTACCTCACCGGCCTTTGGGCTGTACGTGCGCACGGGACGCCACCTTCATAGTTGATTCGGACTGCTGATTATGACTTCAGGGCATTCGGGGAAGCACTGAAGCGACCCCAAAGAGTACCCAGTAAGGGCGCTTTACGCCAAATTGGGGTACCCCTTCCCCACGAACCCTGGGCATTAGTCCTGATCAGGGTTGCGTTTGGTGCGGGTGATGAGCTGTCGGGCCAGCATTTGGTCGGCATCGGGGTAGCCAACCTCTTCGAGCACCAATGGGTGCGCTGGCATCACTTCAGGGCTCAAGGTGCGGTCTTTAGAGGCCAAAATCATGGCGGGCCAATCAGTTGACCTGCGCCCATCGCCCACCGGAATCATGGCCCCCACCAGGCTGCGCACCATTGAATGACAAAACGCATCTGCTTGGACGGTCATCACGCAGATTGCACCCTCGCGGTGCCACTGGAGCTTTTCAACCTCGCGTACTGAAGTTGATGCATCGCGTGGTCGGCAATACGCAGTGAAGTCTTGTAGACCCAATAACCCCTGCGCTGCTTGGTTCATTGCATCAACATCAAGTCGCTTGAAGTGAAACAACGTTTGATGACGAGTCAATGGATTCATTTCATCTGACACATCACACACGCGATAGGAGTACCGGCGCCATAGCGCCGAAAAGCGCGCATCAAATCCGTAAGGCGCTTCCTGAATTGAATGGATGCGAATGTCTTCAGGGAGCGCACGATTGAGTCGCGCTGGATCTTCAAGCCTTGCTACATGTTCTGGACTTAAGTCAACATGAATGACTTGACCACGTGCATGGACTCCAGCATCGGTTCGGCCCGCGACAAAAATTTCAACCTTTGAATGCGTCAGGTAATTAAAGACGCGCAGGATTTCTCCTTGAACCGTACGCAAATCCTTTTGAACGCCATAGCCAAAAAACCCTGCACCGTCATAGGAAAAATCAATGCGCAAACGGATCAGCCCGTCCCCCGGTAGATCGGGGACGGGCTGATCAATGATCTGCGTTGACAGGGCTATTCCTTGTCAGTTGCTTCTTCTGATACTTCAGCGTCTACAACCACTTCTTCAACTACTTCTGGAGTCTCTTCAACGACCACGGCTTCTTCAACCTTGGTCTCGACAACAGGAGCAGCGGCTTCCTTAGCTGCACGCTTGGTTGCGCCCGTGGCTTCAGCTACGACCTGCTCAAGCATTGGCTCGCAGAGCTCAATGATTGCCATAGGCGCGTTGTCGCCCTTGCGGTTACCAATCTTGGTGATGCGGGTGTATCCACCTGGACGTCCGACATACATCGGTGCAATCTCAGTGAACAGCGTGTGCACGACTGACTTGTCGCGTACGACCTGCAATACCTGACGACGGTTGTGGATGTCGCCACGCTTTGCCTTGGTGATCAAACGCTCCGCCAATGGGCGAAGGCGCTTGGCCTTAGCTTCGGTCGTGGTGATGCGTCCGTTCGCAAACAGCGACGTGGCGAGGTTCGCCAAGATCAACCGCTCGTGAGCTGGACCGCCGCCGAGGCGGGGACCCTTGGTTGGGGTAGGCATCGTCTTTCTCCTGTCAGTTTCGAAAAATCAGTAGTGCGATTTAGAGCTGCTCGTCCTCGGCGAATGCCAAGTCGTCATCAAGATCTTCATCGTCGTCGTAGTTAGCAAATGCTGATGGATCGAACCCTGGAGGGCTGTCCTTAAGAGCCAAGCCCAAGCTCACAAGCTTGACCTTGACTTCGTCAATTGACTTTGCGCCAAAGTTACGAATGTCGAGCAAATCAGCCTCGCTGCGGGTGATGAGTTCACCAACAGTGTGGATGCCTTCGCGCTTCAAGCAGTTGTATGAGCGAACGGTCATATCAAGCTGCTCAATTGGAGTCGAAAGCTGCTCAGCAACAAACGTGTCTGTTGGTGATGGGCCAATGTCGATGCCTTCAGCGTCAACGTTGAGCTCACGAGCCAAACCGAAGAGTTCAACCAAGGTCTTGCCTGCTGATGCAACGGCATCTGCTGGGCGGATTGAATGCTTGGTTTCAACATCGATCACGAGCTTGTCGAAGTCGGTGCGCTGCTCAACACGAGTAGCTTCAACCTTGTAGGTGACCTTGAGTACTGGTGAGTAGATCGAGTCAACTGGAATGCGACCGATTTCCTGACCAGCTTGCTTGTTCAACGTTGCTGATACGTAGCCGCGGCCACGCTCGACAACGAGTTCAATCTCAAGCTTGCCCTTGTCATTGAGCTCTGCGATGTGCAGACCTGGGTTGTGTACTTCAACACCTGCTGGTGGCTGAATGTCAGCTGCAGTCACTGCACCTGGACCTTGCTTGCGCAAGTACATAACAACTGGCTCATCGTGTTCTGATGAAACAACGAGCTGCTTGATGTTCAGGATCAACTCGGTGACGTCTTCTTTGACACCTGGGATCGTGGTGAACTCATGCAACACACCATCAACGCGGATGCTTGTTACTGCTGCACCTGGGATCGATGAAAGCAGGGTGCGGCGAAGTGAGTTACCAAGGGTGTAACCGAAACCTGGCTCGAGTGGCTCAAGCACAAAACGCGAGCGGAACTCGCTAATTGGCTCTTCGGTGAGCACTGGACGCTGGCTAATGAGCACGTGTCTTCCTTCCCGCGACGACCATTATTTGAAATCGCGATTTTGTCGAGTAGTTAGGGCGTTCCAACTACTAGGGATTACTTGGAGTAGAGCTCGACGATCAGCTGTTCGGTAACAGGGGTGTCGATGATTGCGCGCGATGGAAGTGCGTGCACGAGGATGCGCATCTTTGATGGGATCACTTCGAGCCATGCTGGCACTGGGCGATCACCGATCTCTGCATGTGCAATCACAAATGGAGTCAGTTCGCGTGATGAAGGTGCAACCTCAACGATGTCAGCAGCACTGACGCGGAAGGAAGGAATGTTGACCTTCTTTCCGTTGACGAGGAAGTGACCGTGGGTAACCAACTGGCGTGCCATGTCACGGGACTTTGCAAAGCCAGCGCGGAACACCACGTTGTCAAGGCGAGTCTCGAGAATGACGAGCAGGTTTTCACCGGTCTTACCTGACTGGCGAGCAGCTTCAACGAAGTAGTTCGAGAACTGCTTCTCAAGCACACCGTACATACGGGTTGCCTTCTGCTTTTCGCGCAACTGGAGCAGGTACTCAGAATCCTTTGAGCGACCGCGACCGTGTTGGCCTGGTGGGTAAGGACGCTTTTCGAATGGGCAAGCTGGTGACTCGCACTTTGCTCCCTTAAGGAACAACTTCATCTTCTCGCGACGGCACCGCTTGCAATCGGCAGCTGTATAACGCGCCATGGTTTGTGTTCTCCTGTTTTCTTACGCGCGATTAGACGCGACGACGCTTTGGTGGACGGGTGCCGTTGTGAGGCGCTGGGGTGACGTCGGCGATTGAACCAACTTCAAGACCAGTTGCCTGCAACGAACGGATAGCGGTTTCGCGACCTGAGCCTGGGCCCTTGACGAACACGTCAACCTTGCGCATGCCGTGTTCCATTGCGCGACGTGCTGCAGATTCTGCTGCGAGCTGTGCGGCGAATGGGGTGCTCTTACGTGAACCCTTGAAACCAACCTGGCCAGCGCTTGACCATGAAATGACTGCGCCTGTTGGGTCAGTGATAGAGACGATCGTGTTATTGAACGTGCTCTTGATGTGAGCGTGGCCGTGGGCCACGTTCTTCTTCTCCTTGCGGCGAATCTTCTTCGCCGCGCCCTTCTGTCCTGCCTTGGGTGCCATGTGTATGTATCTCCTAGAAGTCCGGTTGAGACCAGCGAATTACTTCGCGGCCTTCTTCTTGCCAGCGACGGTCTTACGAGGACCCTTACGAGTACGCGCATTGGTATGGGTGCGCTGGCCGCGGACCGGAAGGCCCTTACGGTGGCGAAGTCCCTGGTAGCAACCGATTTCCACCTTGCGGCGAATGTCAGCTGCAACCTCGCGGCGAAGATCGCCTTCAACCTTGAGGTTCTGATCGATCCAATCGCGCAGAGCAAGAGTTTGATCGTCGGTGAGGTCCTTGGACTTCATTTCTGGATCAATGCCCGTGGCGGTGAGGGCAGCGGAGGCCTGTGAGCGGCCAATGCCATAGATATAGGTAAGTGCGATTGCCATGCGCTTTTCGCGCGGCAGATCGACACCAACAAGACGTGCCATGTGACGTTCTCTCTTCTTCTCATGCACGGGGTTTCGATTGAAGTACCAGCCCTGACCGTCAGATCAGGTCTTGAGCCCCGTGGCTCAAGGTGTCGTCCCAGTTACCTGGGGGTCGGGTACTTCACAGTTGAGGTCGTACGGGATTTCTCCCCGCATTGACCCTCGTCAGGTATTAGCCCTGACGCTGCTTGTGGCGAGTGTTCTCGCAGATCACCATGACGCGGCCATGGCGACGAATGACCTTGCACTTATCGCAGATCGGCTTGACGCTTGGGTTCACCTTCATGATGTTTTGCCAGTCCTCGTGTGGTTATTTGTAGCGATAGACAATGCGTCCGCGGGTGAGGTCATACGGAGAAAGTTCAACAACTACGCGGTCACCAGGCAGGATGCGGATGTAGTGCATTCGCATCTTGCCGCTGATATGCGCAAGAACTTTGTGACCGTTGTCCAACTCCACGCGAAACATCGCATTAGGCAAAGACTCCATGATCGTGCCCTCAAGCTCGATCGCTCCGTCTTTTTTACCCATGCTTTTGCATCGTCCTTCGTTGTGGTGGGTGCTCTCATCGCCTACCCCGGACATACGCCAGCCACCAAAACTTAGGTGGCAGGTAGTTGGGGAAGCCAACGACAGCCTGCAAAGTCTAGGGGGCGAAGTTCCCAACGTCCAATCGGGGTGATTTGCCCGGATTGCCGGATGTTTCCTGCTCTCTACTATGGTCTTTCGGCCCTAGTAGAAATACCCCTCAGGGGTATACGTTGCCAAGTAAGCAATCAATTGACTGATTGGTGCTGGACGTAGGGAGCACGCAATGGCAAGAACCGTGATTTTAGGCGCTGGTATCGCTGGTCACACCGCAGCGCTGCACCTGCGCCGAATGTTGGGCAAGGAACATGAAGTCGTGGTGGTCGCTCCTAATTCGAAGTGGAATTGGATCCCATCCAATATTTGGGTTGGCGTTGGCCAAATGAGCGTCAAACAGGTGACCTTTCCTCTGGCGCCTATCTATCTGCGCAAAAACATTGAGTTCCATCAAGCACTTGGCATAGAGATCCATCCCGAGGGCGCCCCCGCCCAATCGCACCCGCACGTGACCGTGCGTTACACCGATCCAGCACGTGAAGGCCAAGAAGCCAATCTCGAATATGACTTTCTCATCAATGCCACCGGACCAAAACTCAACTTCGGCGCTACCCCTGGGTTGGGGCCCGATGGTTACACCTGGTCAGTGTGTACTGCGGGCCATGCCACTGAAACTGCGAAAGCCTTCGAAGAAGTGATTGACAAGCTCAAGGCTGGACAACACCAAACACTCTTGATCGGTATGGGACATGGAACGTGTACATGTCAGGGCGCCGCATTTGAGTACACCTTCAATGTTGAGCATGAACTTGTGAAAGAAGGCGTTCGCGACAAGGCCGAGGTCATCTACATCACCAACGAAGCACAGCTTGGCGACTTCGGAATGGATGGCATGAACTTTGGCCACAAAGATCAAATCATTCCCAGTCAGACATTCACTGAATCCCTCTTCCACGAACGTGGCGTGAAAGCCATCATGTCGGCACATATTGAAAAAATTGAACCTGGTGTTGCCCATTACGAGCAAATAGACGGCACCAAATCCGAGCAGGCGTTCGACTTCGCAATGTTGCTCCCACCGTTTCGTGGCGTCGACATGAAAGCCTTTGATGCCAACAACAATGACATTACTGCTGAAGTTTTTGCACCAAGTGGTTTCATGAAGGTCGATGCGGACTACACCGCTAAACCATACGAAGAATGGAAGGCCAGCGACTGGCCCAAGACATACCAATCAGTGAAGTACGACAATGTGTGGGCAGCAGGGATTGCCTTCGCTCCCCCACATCAGATGTCACGTCCCCGCACCACACCAAATGGCACTGTGATCGCACCAGCACCTCCGCGCACCGGCATGCCATCAGGCGTGATTGGTCGTGCCGTCGCACAGAGCATCGCCGAACGCATTAAGCACGGAGCCGAGGGCAAGGTTCACACTGCATCAATGGCAGACATGGGTGCAGCCTGTATCGCTTCCGCAGGTAAAGGTTGGCGCACGGGAACCGCTGCAGCGATGAC
>CANFTO010000068.1 GCA_947449945.1 Actinomycetota bacterium
AGTATTGGCTCTTCCGTGTCAAGTGCAGCGATTGCAGGCGTCCTTGCGGTGATGATTGTGAATATAGGAGGAAAGAACTTGCCTACCTTGCAAGCTTTTCAAGTCATCTTCATTCTCGCCGCCGCAGCCTCGATCATCGGGGCTTTGATTGCAACAGCTATTCCAAAACCGGAACACAATGAGCTTGAACCCATCGACCCAGAGCTTGTTGACGAACTCAAAGAATTACATGAGGAGAATCGATGAAGCCCACCTCTCGCGACCTCGTCATTGAGGCTGCACGTCGATTATTTGCCGAACGCGGATATCCGTCGGTCACGATTCGGCAAATTGCAGCAGAAGCTGGCCTGTCCGCTTCTATGGTGATGAAAGTTGGCGGGAATAAGGCAAAGATTTATCAGGATGCTGCACCATCGAGCCTGGATCAATTAGATTCATCAACGCCCCGCAGTGCAATCGGGCAAACCCTCGCGAACCGAATTCTGCTGCGCCGTGAAAATGACATGGCAGAGCCATGGGCACAAGCAATATTTAGAACTGCAGACGCTCCTGACCCACAGGGATCCAGAGAAGAGTTCCACCAGTGGGTACGCACGCATCTCACACAGTGGGTCGATTCAGGCGCAGATCTTGAAGCTCGAGTTGAACTCTTAGCCTGCCTAATGCTAGGACTTGCTGTCGGCTTGCGCACGCAACGGTTATTAAGCAATACCTCAGATGAATGGATTGCCGAGCATTACGGACAACTCATGCAGAAGGTTATTGAGGCGGACGCAGTGAAGGATTCTTTCTAAAATCCCAACTTGTAATTTTTGTTGGTGTCACTCTCAACCAACCATGACGACCATCAACATGGAATGACTCACTATTTGAATATTTGCGGGCAAATGCCAACTCAATTGGCGCGAGTTGCGCATTTGGCGTGATCTCACGCGGCACTTCACCAATAACCGAAACGCTTCCCTCAATCTCCACACCATGCAGTTCAAAGAATTCACGCCCACCATCAACGACGATCGCGATATTTGGGCGACGTTGTAAGTCAACCCAGCGCTGACTTTTCACAATAGAATTCAGCCAGAAATGTGCTCCGTCCCAAATGAACCACAACGGCGTGACATGCGGATTGCCATCAGCCCCAACCGATGCGACACGGCACACGCGCTCATGAGCTAGATAAGCATCGCGCTCTTCGGGAGTCATTGAAATAGCCACACTGCGCTTTTGGGCTTTCAGTTCGCTCATTGTTAGCGGCCTTTCCAGAGCGGATCACGTTTTTCAAAGAAAGCTGCGTGACCTTCCTTCATATCTTCTGACTGCACAATTGCTTCGATCGCGATTTGGGTTGCTTCCCACCCAGCAGCATCATCATCCTTGAGTTGAGAATTAATCGCTATCAACGTTTGTTGAATTGAATATGGCGATGCTTGGCAGATTTTCTCCGCCATGGCAATCGCCGCTGGAAGCGCCTGTTCTGGTGGCGTAACTTCTGCAACCAACCCGAGTTCGAAACCGCGCTCAGCATCAAGTATCAATCCAGCGATCAGCATTTGTCGTGCAACATTGATCGGTAGCGCCCGCATCGCGCGGAAGAGTGCACCTGATGTAGCGATCACTCCGCGCTGAACTTCTGGTAAACCAAAACGTGCAGTTGTTGACGCAACAATCAAGTCACACGCAAGCGCAACTTCAAAACCGCCGCCTAGCGCATTGCCTTCCACTGCTGCGATGAGTGGCTTCTTTCGTTCGCGACGAATGAGACCGTATTCACCACCGCGTTCTGTGCGACCCGCATCGCGTGAACTGATATCCGTGCCTGCGGAAAACATTGTTGGCGTCCCAGTGATCACCCCGACCCAAAGTTCAGGATTGTCGTCTAGCTCATTTAATGCGGAATCGATGCCTGCAGTCACCTCGGCATTGATCGCATTACGCTTTTCTGGTCGATTAATGGTGACCACCAGCACTCGGCCATGAATCGCATGCTGCACAGTCACGAGCGCCACCTTATGACGCAAGCGCCGGTGAATCGCGACAAATGAATGATTCGATGACAAATCTAGCCACGATCGGTATCGTCCAACTGCTTGAACTATAGGAGGAGTGCGATGGCTGAGCTCGACCAGCTTCGTACACGAGTACGCGGATTTTTGGCACAAGAAATTGCTACTGGTGGTTTTTCTCCCCACTGCGATCCTTGGCTGATCGGTTTTGACCGCGCGTTCAGCCTGCGTCTTGGGGCAGCTGGCCTTCTTGGCCTGATGCTTCCGGCTCACTATGGCGGTGGCGGCGGCAGTGCCGCTGATCGCCTTGTCGTCAGTGAGGAATTACTCGCCGCGGGCGCTCCTGTCACGGCGCACTGGTTCGCTGAACGTCAATTCGCACCTTCGATCCTTCGACATGGCACCTGCGAACAAAAAGACGAATGGCTCCCCCGGGTGATCCGCGGAGAAGTCTGCATTTCTGTGGGATTAAGCGAACCCGATGCCGGTTCCGACTTAGCAGCAGTGCGCACCAAGGCTGAACGTGCCGATGGTGGCTGGTTCATTTCTGGCACGAAGATTTGGACAAGCGGTGCTCATTTGGCAGATGCGATCGTGGTCTTAGCCCGCACAGGTGGCCAAAAACATGAAGGACTCAGCCAATTCATCGTTCGACTCCCAAATAACGACGTAAGTATTCGCGGGATCAACATGATTAGTGGCGTTCGCCATTTCAATGAAGTGCACTTTGAGTCAACATTCGTTCCTGACGCTGATGTTCTTGGAGAAATTGGTCAGGGTTGGAAACAAGCTATGGAAGAACTCGCATATGAGCGCGTGGGTCCCGAGCGTTACCTCTCCACACTGCCACTTTTACAGGAGTTAATTTTAGGGCTTGGAAAAAACCCAGAATCTAGCGCCGCACTCGGTGAAGTCCTCGCAGATATTCGAACCTTCCGAACGATTAATCAACGGGTCATTGAACATCTTGATTCAGGAAACACCGCCGCAATTGATATCCCGCTGTTGAAAACCATCGGCACGAATTTCGAGCAATCAACCGTGCTCACTGCTTTGGCTTTAGCCAATGACCCTTTACGGACATCCGCAATCACAGCTAAGGCCAAGGAATTGCTCAGCGAAGCGCAGTATCAAGCGCCGAGTTTCACTATCCGCGGTGGAACTAATGAAGTGCTTCGAGGCATTGTGAGCAAGGGGCTGCTGCGATGAGTGCGATGGACTGGCCGTTCACCCTTGAGCGACGAGCGTTGGCAGACTCAATTCAACAGATGTGTAGCGATGCAGATGCGCTTACCTTGATGCGAGATGCAGGAATCCCCTGGATCGGTATTGACGAGGCATTCGGAGGATCAGGCGGGAATCTTGCGGATGCCGCTACTGCGATTCGCTCGATTGCACTTCAGGCTCACAATGCACCCATAGCTGAGACGACGGTTGCCGGATCGGCTTTGGCGCAATGCGGGATGCAGGTGCCTTCAGCAATCCTGGCCCCAGCATTCGCCGCTGAGTCAACACTCGTGATCAACAATCCGTTGGGAAACCCAACTTTGACGGGAACCATTCAAGAGGTTCCCGGTGCTGACTGTGCGGAATTCGTTGTTGTCCCTGTTGACACATGGCTATGCCTTGTTGACACAGCAGACGTCACCCTTGCGATGCATGACAACCTGGCTCATGAACATCGCAGCAGTGTGATTTTCACAGAAACGCCCGTCCGTGCACTAGCGAAGCTTCCCAACAACCTTGCACACCTTGATCTTTATGCTCAACTCGCATTCGCTCGAGCTGTTCAACTTTCCGGGGCGCTCATTGCCATTCGAGAGTTAAGTATTGAATTTGCTCAAACGCGGGAACAGTTCGGTCAGCCGATTTCTCGCTTGCAAGTGATCTCGCATTACCTAGCTGAACTTGCTGAACTCGCTCTCGTTGGCGAAGGTGCGATAGCCACAGCACTTGAGGTGCCTACAACCCTTAATTTTGCCATCGCCAAATCGGTTACCAGTCGTGCCGCAAGAGAAAGCTCACGGATTGCACATCAAATACATGGCGCCATGGGAATGAGCCAGGAATACGCCTTAGGACAATTCACGACACGGATGTGGTCTTGGATTGAAGACGCAGGTCGTCCGGAATTCTGGAATGCCACCATTGGGCGCACCTTTCTCAATCAACCACATCCTGATCTTTGGCTCAGCATTACCGATGGAATAGAAGGCGAACGCACATGAGTGAAGAAGTGCTCTATCAGGTCAACGACGGCATTGCGCTGCTTACCCTGAATCGTCCAAACCGCCGCAACTCCTTCACCCTTTCCATGATTCATCGCTGGGCAGATTTGCTGATTGAAGCCAATGCCGATGATGCCGTGCGAGTAATCGTTGTGACTGGTGCCGGTGGCGCATTTTGTGCCGGCATTGATCTGGATGTGCTTGAAACTATTGAACTTACGGCGAAAGCACGCCGGGAATTTCTCACGAATGAAGTTCATCGTGTGGCGCGAGCCGTTGAGGCGAGCGATAAACCGATCATTGCTGCAGTGGCAGGCCCGGCTGTTGGCGCTGGTATGGATATGGCGTTGATGTGCGATATTCGAATTGCAGCGCAGTCTGCAAAATTTGCCGAGTCCTACGTCAACCTCGGGCTCGTACCTGGAGACGGTGGTGGGTATTACCTTCCTCGACTCGTGGGTACTGCGAAGGCTCTTGAACTCTTACTTACTGGAGACACGCTCACCGGGCAACAAGCCGCCGATCTTGGAATTGCCAATCATGTTGTTCCCGACGACTCGCTTATGGACGCGACCATGAAGTTGGCAGCTACGATCGCCGCTAAACCGCCGATTGCCGTCAAATTGATTCGTCACACCGTCTATGAATCACAGGGAACAGACCTAGCAACTGCCCTTGATCTTGTGGCTACACACATGAGCGTTGCAATGTTGACTCAAGACCATCAAGAAGCACTCGCTGCCTTTAGGGAAAAGCGTCCCGGAAACTTTCAAGGAATATAGGGATTTTCTCTCGCGCTTATTCCTTACACAACCCTGACATTTCTCGGTTTACCGAGGCACCTTCAAAGGAAACCTCCAAGTAACGGCATCAGCCGAACTTAGGAGGAACCACCATGAAAGCAGCACTGATGAGTGGTGCCGCATGCGTAGCAATAGCCGCACTTTTTGGCACCGCCCCAGCATTTGCCGCCACCGTTGCCCAAGAGCCTGCCCCAACCGTTATTGCTGTTGCGGCCCCAAGAGCAACGCTCACGATCCTGGCAAATCGCATCAATGGAATTACTGTCACCGGCCATAACGGCGGTGTAATTACAGCGAAAGCAGCAGGGCACGTCACTCAGAGCACGCGCGCTGCAGCTAACACTCCTGCGGTCATCGACCGACTTGATCCAGGCACTAGATATCAAGTTTTGCTCAATAACAAACGTATCGGTTTTGTCGATGTTGTCGGGCAGGTCGGTACAACACAGGAGCTGACGGTTGAGACAACTGATCAAGTAAACCAAGTGAGCCTGACGTGGAAACACGTTGTCAATAAGGGTGAAGGCGTTCCTGTTTCATTCACCGCTGCTGCAACGATTGGGAGTTCTCGGGTTCCTGTTGCCAAAATCATCACCACTGACACACACGCTGTACTCACAGGATTAAGTAATACCGAGCGTTACACCTTCACGGTAACAGCGAGTAATTCGGCATCAACTGGGCGAGCATCAATCGCCTCTATGCAGCAAACACTTGCACAGATTTCTGGTTCCTTTGCCGAGCCAAGCACTGCCCCAATTGCAACTGCGCAAATCGCTGCCCCTGCTGCGGTTCCAACACCCGCGCCTGTACCGCCTGCCACGAAAACCATCTATGTGTGCCCGGATGGGTACACCGAAACAGGCTCTCTGTGTCAAAAACTTTTGGCGTACACCTTCCATGATGTGACAACGACGAGTCCGTACACCTTTCACCAGCAATTTGTGCAAACCGGAACGCACATTACGTTTTCAACTGATGGCAGTAACGGTGGCACGTACTATCCAAAGGATTCCTGGAATTCCACTGATGGCAGTCCCGAAGGTTTCTACGCAGTCATTCCAGATGGGTACTACATCACAGCCAAAGACGCTCCACCTGCAGGCTTCACTGATGACGGCACGAAATACACCAAGACAGACAAGGTGAAGGACAACGCGCCAGCGGGCTATAGCGATAACGGAACCAGTTGGGTTACCTCAACGGCAAAGATCGCAAAGGTGATTCCTGCCTAATCGTTCGAGTGCGTGGATCGAAATTGAATACCGATCCACGCACTCTCATCTATGGTGTGGGAATGCGACCACCACTGTTGAATACAACTGAAGTTGAAATACAGATGACTCGATTGCCTGGGTGGGAAAGCAATGGCACGTCAATCACCCACACATTCACCGGTACTTCATTCATGCAAGTAATCGATTGGGTTGACGCTATTGCGGCTGTGGCCGAGCAGATGAACCATCACCCAGATCTTGATATTCGATGGAGGGATCTCACCGTCGCACTCTCCACGCACGATCGTGGCGGCTTAACTCAATTAGATTTCGACCAAGCCGCAGCGATTAACCAGATCTGCGCGTAACTAGCCTCGAGCAGCTGCTTCTAAACCAGAAATTTCAAACTTGGTCATCTTGAGCATGGCCTCTTGAACACGGCTTGCTATTCCCGAATCACTATTACTTAGATACTCGAACAGCACTGACGGCACAATCTGCCAGGTCACACCGAAACGATCCGTGACCCAACCGCACTGCATGGGTTCTCCGCCCTCACTCAGAGCAAACCACAAGCGATCTATTTCTTCCTGTGATTCGCAAGTAACCATCCATGAGGTTGCTGGGGTGAGGGCATAGTGCGGGCCGCCATTAATTGCCGTGAACGATTGACTTCCGATGGAAAATGAAACGGAAAATACGGGGCCATCGTCTCCAGCACGGTGAACACTTAACACCTTTGCGTCATCGAAGAGCGAAACATAAAACTCCATTGCCACTTCAGCAGAATGTTCAAACCAGAGGAACGGACTTATGTTTGTCATGTCGTTAACGCTACTCCTTGGGTGCGCGAGGTCGGAAAAGTGACTCCTGCATCAATTTGGCAACCAGAGAGCCGCTGGAGTCAAACATTTCCCCTGAATATAGACCGCGACCGTCGTTCAATGATTCGCCCTGAAGTTGCATGAACATCCAGTCGTCTGCCTTCACCGGCCGCAAGAACCAGATTGCATGGTCCAAACTGCTCAATGCAACGTCGTTTCGACGCGGTACCAAAGTGAAAAGCCCAGTGAACATGTCTGAGATGTACGTGACCACACATGCGTGCAGCAGCGGATCGTCACCTAGATCAACTGCGGACTTGGTCCAAACCTGTCGAATCATGTCACCTTCGGTTACGCCCGTGGGTTCTTGAAATTCAATATCACATGTTCGCGCATCCAGAACTTTCAATTGCGCTTCGTGCGGCTTGGGAAACGTCGGCAAGGTCGAACCCTGGGCATTTGGGCCCGCTTCAGTCACGTGAAATGAGGCACTCATGATGAGAATTTCGCGACCCTCTTGCATCGCACTCACCGTGCGGGCGGAATATGAGCGACCGTCACGATCGCGATGGACGTAATAATCAACAGGCTTGAGTGGATCACCTGCACGCAAGAAATAGCAGTGCATGGAATGTGGAATGCGATCTTTTTCAACAGTTAATCCTGCGGCTCGCAAGGCTTGGGCTGCAACCTGACCACCATATAGGTTCATCGGATCAGCAAACACATTAGCCGCACGAAAGACATCACGCGCTGGCTCTTCGAGCGCTAATAAATCAAGAAGCGCAGGCTTTTGGATCTTCATGGTGGCCTTTCAACAGCGGTTCGGCGCTCATGTGAGCATTCCGACGAGATTCAGGTTAGCAAGATTTGTCTGCATACTTCGACAAAAGAATGTGGGCTACCTCCCAACGGAGATAGCCCACATTCAAAGGTTTCGAACAATTACGCCTTATTGATCGTTTGACCAGTCGCCTTGTTCACCCATGGAGCACAGGTCGCTGCCTTGTCGGCAACAAGCTGACCTGCCTTGACCACACTGAACCACAAGCACTTTGGTGGGTTACCAAGTGGAGTGAGGCCTGGTGCGTAGGTGATGTACTCAGGGAGCATGCCACCGGCGTTGTAGTGATCAACCGTACGCAAGCCATTCACGAAGGAATCGCGAGTTGGGCACTGGCCAGCCTTCTTAAGACCCATGATGAATTCATCAGCAACAATCCAACCCACAGGCGCTGTTGCACCGTAAGGGTTGAAGCCTGCACGCAACATTGCGTTGTTGAAGGTCTTCATCGCGCGAACGTTTGCCGTTGGTGGAACAGCGCCGTACGTGGCACCGATCACACCTTCAAACGCTGCAGCATTCTTAGCCGCAACAGTTGGGTCAGCCAATGGGTTGATGAGCTGAACCTTGATATTGCTTGCATCTTGTTGCTTGATCGCATTCGCAATTGAGATACCTCCGTCAACTGAAACCTGCTCGAACACACCATTTGCGGTTGAGTTCTTGAGGCGAAGCGCGGTGGAGGTTGCATCGTAGGCACCAACGGGAAGGTCAGTGAGCTTTAAGGCTTGGGTTGCTCCCATGGAAGGAATCACTGCCCACTGAGCATTTGCAGAAGCAATACCACCGGCTGAAGCATGTGACAGCACCGCGATATTGGTTGCGCCTGCATCCTTCATGCGCTGAATCGTTGCGCCTGATTCGTAGTCGTTATTCCACACACCCGTTGCACCGAAGACGTTGCGGTAGGTGCCGTACGCCAAGTTGCTGCGAAGGCCAGTCACGGGAACGTTGCGGCTCACGAGTAGTGGGTACATGGTGTCAACCAGGCTTGCTACGGTGAAACCAAAGACGTTGTCTTGATCAAGTGCCTTGTTGGTGAGGTTGGTCTGAATCGCGCCACTGCTCATATCGTCATAGGTTTCCGTGACGAGCTTGCGCCCATTCACGCCACCCTTGGCGTTTTCCTGATCGAAACGCAGGCGAACTGCTTTGTCGAAACCAGCAAACGTTGGGCCGTACACGCCAGTGAGGCCAGACATGATGCCAACCTTGATCGTTCCGTTTTCGACGCCTGGCGTTGGAGCACAAGCAATCGGCTTAGCTGGAGCTGCCGTTGCCGGCATTCCCACTGCTGCCACGAGCATTGAGGCGCTCAACCCACCAACGATGAGACCCGCGGTAACGCGTCCTCGCTTGGAAGAAATAGACATGCAAACCCTCCCCGTAAATTCACAGCGCTACTTGCGCCTGAATGGTTCTCTCTGCGTCAAATGTGACCCAGACCACTTATATTGGAGAGTAGAGAATAGATTCGTGCTTCGCAACTGGTTTACGAAAAAAGATGAAAATGATCCATTGAGTGGGATTGTCCCTATTTGCTGTTGATCCGCTCTACTTGACTGCGAATACCGGCCCGAACTGTGTCATCCATCCACGCCTTGGCAACTTGGGCTGCCACGCTCACGTCAGTGGTGGCGATGCATTGCTCAGTTGGGCCATGAAGGACTGACTTCACCAAAGCAAAACTCACTGCTGGAATGTTCTTCAACTCTCGCGCATTCGAAAGAGCCAATTCAAGAAGTGATTCCGGCGCCACGACTTCGTCAACGAAGCCGGCGGTAAAGGCTTCATCAATTTTCACCGCACGCGCACCCAGAAGATGTATCCGCAAGCCATTGCCCATGACATAACGCGCTACTTCGAGAAGGGCGGGTGGGAATGCAACCCCAACACTGAGTTCTGGCAACCCAATAACGCCGCCAGCCATCATGCGGTAGTCAGCCGCAAATGCCAGCAGAGCCCCACCCGCGATTGCA
>CANFTO010000069.1 GCA_947449945.1 Actinomycetota bacterium
ATGGCGGTATCGATCTGAATCTTGTTTCCGACATTAGTCGCGAAATTTCTGCTGCATTAGATAGTGAGCCGCTCAATAGTGAATTCGCAGGCACTTTTGTTCTTGAGGTGACCTCGCCGGGAGTTGATCGGCCATTGACACTACCTAAGCATTGGCGGCGTGCCGTTGATCGTTTGGTTGAAGTGGAACTCACGGATGGTTCAACCTTCATTGGTCGCATTACTTCAGCCAATGATGAGCTCGTAGTTTTCGATGTAGTGCAAGGCAAGACTCAAGAAGAACGATCAATTGCTCTAGCCGATGTAAAACGGGGCAAAGTGCAGGTTGAGTTCAATCGAGTGACAACTGAAGATACAACTGAAGATGAGGACGTAGTAACTGATGGACATTGATGTCAGCGCGCTTAAAGCGCTCGTGCGCGAAAAAGAACTCTCCCTGGACCTAGTCGTCGACTCCATCGAGCAAGCACTTCTTGTTGCTTACCACCGCACTCCAGGTTCAGTTGAAAAGGCACGTGTTGAACTCGATCGCAAAACTGGGCACGTCATCGTTTTTGCATCAGAAGTCGGCGAGGACGGCCTCGTTGTTCGTGAATACGAGGACACGCCTAATGACTTCGGTCGCATTGCTGCAACAACCGCGAAGCAGGTATTGCTCGGACGCCTCCGCGAAGCCGAAGGTGATGTCACCCTCGTTGAATTCAGCGGTCGTGAAGGGGATTTAGTTTCTGGATTGATTCAGCAAAACACCAATCCGCGCATGATTCGCGTAGATATTGGCAAGCTCGAAGCGAACCTGCCACCGGAGGAGCAGGTTCCAGGCGAGGATTACTCGCATGGTCAGCGAGTGAAGTGTCTTGTGGTTGGTGTGCGTAAGGGATTCAAGGGTCCCGTCGTCACCGTCTCGCGGTCACATCCCAATCTTGTACGTGCCCTGTTCGCGTTGGAAGTTCCAGAAATTGCCGATGGGACCGTGGAAATCGGTGGGCTTTCACGTGAAGCGGGGCACCGCACCAAGCTCGCTGTTCGTTCAACGGTTCCAGGCGTAAATGCCAAGGGTGCTTGCATTGGACCGATGGGCCAACGTGTTCGGGCAGTCATGTCGGAACTTCAAGGCGAAAAAATCGACATCGTTGACTTCAGTGATGATCCGGCTGAATTGATTGCGCACGCGCTTTCGCCAGCTCAGGTCACATCGGTGGTCATCGTTGATCCGGTGGCTCGAGCCGCTCGTGTCACGGTTCCTGATTACCAACTCTCGCTGGCTATCGGTAAAGAAGGTCAAAATGCTCGCCTGGCTGCTCGACTCACGGGCTGGCGCATCGATATTCGTGCAGATAACGCGGTCGTTGACGAAAGCGACCGCGATTTGGGCGATTTCGACGAATGACCCCAATTCGCACCTGCGTTGGGTGTCGAGCTGCGGTTCCTGCCATTGAGCTCATTCGAGTGGTGAGCCACGAGGGTGTCTTGAAGCAATCCCGTGAATCGCAAGGTCGCGGAGCGTGGCTCCATCCGCAATTGAGCTGTGTTGAGCGGGCAGATAAGCGCCGTGCGTGGGGTAGGGCCTTTCGCTCAGCCGGCACTTTCGACAGTTCAGAACTCATCAAGCACATCTGATGGTGTGAACTGCGGCTGTGGTCGCGGTATAGTTATGCCCGCTGTGCGTACAAGCGCCAGTTCCATCCGCCTAACTTCGGGAGCCTTCATGAGGACATCCACCCGATGAACGAACTGTGTTAGTCATGCGTCGTTCGCACTGACGGTTCGGGTTGGACAACCCGGGCCGAAGACAGGAGAAACGTGTCAAAGGTCCGGGTCCATGAGCTCGCAAAAGAGCTAGGGGTCACTAGTAAAGACGTGCTTGCCAAGCTCGCTGAGCTTGGTGAGTTTGTGAAGTCTGCGTCGTCAACGGTCGAAGCACCGGTTGCGCGCAAGCTCAAAGAAGCGATGCCTGCCGCAGAGCCAAAGCCTGCGAAGAAGGCCGCTGCTAAGAAAGCCGCAGCTAAGCCTGTTGCGCAGGCCGAGGGTGCAGTCGTCGCTCCGACGCCAGTCCCAGCGCCAGTCCCAGCGCCTAAACCAGTCGTTGAGGAAACACCGGTTGCCCCGGTTGCTCCATTAGCGCCGGCAGCGGTCGAAACACAGGCACCACAGGCGGCAACTCCAGCAGCTCCTGCAGCACCACGTCCAGATGCTCCGCGTCCGGCTGGTCCTCGTCCAGGTAATAACCCATTTGGTGGATCAACTGGCATGGGTCGCCCAGCGGCTCCTCGTCCAGGTAATAACCCATTTGGTGGATCAACTGGCATGGGTCGCCCAGCGGCTCCGGCAGCTCCAGCTGTGCCAGGTGCTCCTCGTCCAAATCCAGGCATGATGCCCGCAATGCGTGCGCCGCGACCAGGTGGTCCAGGTGCTGGTCGTCCAGGTGGCGGTCCAGGTGCTGGTCGTCCGGGTGGTCCAGGTGGTGCAGGTGCTGGTCGTCCAGGTGGTGCACCAGGAGGTTTCCAGGGTCGTCCGGGTGGTCCAGGTGCCGGTGGTGCTGGTCGTCCAGGTGGTCCAGGTGCTGGTGGTGCTGGTCGTCCAGGTGGCGGCGGCGGTTTTGCTGGTCGTCCAGGTGGCGGTCCAGGTGCTGGGGGCCCAGGTGGTCCAGGTGGTCCCGGCGGATTCCCAGGTCGTCCTGGTGCTGGCGGTCGAGGTACTACTGCTGGTGCATTTGGTCGTCCAGGTGGTCGTCCATCCCGAGGTCGTAAGTCAAAGCGTGCTAAGCGTCAAGAGTTCGACAACATGCAAGCACCGTCATTGACCGGTGTGCGTATCACGCGAGGCAGTGGCGAAACCGTTCGTCTTGCTCGCGGTTCGAGCGTGACGGATTTTGCTGATCGCGTGAACGCCATGCCCGCTGATCTGGTGAAAGTTTTGATCGAACTCGGCGAGATGGTGACTGCAACTCAGTCCATTGACGACGACACCCTGCGCTTACTTGGTGAAGAGCTCAACTACGTTGTTGAAGTCGTTTCACCAGAAGATGAGGACCGTGAACTTCTTGGTTCATACGATCTTGAATTCGGTGAAGACGAAGGCGACAGCGAAGATCTCATCGCTCGACCACCTGTGGTCACTGTCATGGGTCACGTTGACCACGGTAAAACCCGCTTGCTCGATTCGATTCGTAAAACCAACGTCATTGGTGGCGAAGCCGGTGGTATCACACAGCACATTGGTGCGTACCAAGTTGTTGCACACACACCTGAAGGTGACCGCAAGCTCACCTTCATCGATACACCAGGTCACGAAGCCTTTACGGCTATGCGTGCTCGTGGTGCTCAGGTAACTGACATCGCAATCTTGGTGGTCGCAGCTGACGATGGTGTGAAGCCACAAACCATTGAAGCGTTGAATCACGTGCAAGCCGCAGGTGTGCCAATCGTGGTTGCAGTCAACAAGGTCGATAAGGAAGGCGCTGATCCAGCGAAGGTTCGTGGTCAGCTCACTGAGTACGGCTTGGTTGCTGAGGAATACGGCGGCGACACCATGTTTATCGACGTATCTGCGCTGAAGGGCTCAGGCATCACCGAGCTCCTCGATGCAGTGCTGTTGACTGCTGATGCGGCACTGGATCTACGTGCCAATCCAAATCAGGACGCACAAGGTGTTGCAATTGAAGCGCACCTTGACCGTGGTCGTGGCCCAGTTGCAACGGTGCTCGTACAACGCGGAACATTGCGTGCTGGCGATTCAATTGTTGCTGGCGATGCATTTGGTCGCGTTCGTGCAATGCACGATGACCTCGGTAATGTCATTGAAGAAGCTGGTCCATCCACAGCTGTTCAGGTTCTTGGTCTGACATCAGTTCCCGGTGCTGGTGACAGCTTCTTGGTTGTGTCAGAAGACCGCATCGCGCGTCAAATTGCTCAGACTCGTCAAGCACGCGAACGCAACGCAATGTTGGCAAAGAACCGCGTGAAGCGTTCACTTGAAGACTTCCTCGAGTCAATTGAAAAGGGTGAAGTTGCAGAACTGAACCTCATCATCAAGGGTGACGTTTCTGGTTCGGTTGAAGCACTTGAAGAAGCGCTTACCAAGATTGATGTTGGCGACGAAGTTTCGATGCGCGTCATCCACCGCGGTGTTGGCGCCATTACCAAGAACGACGTCACATTGGCGGCAGCGTCAAAGGCAGTCATCATTGGCTTCAACGTTCGACCTGAAGGCAAGGTTGCTGATCTTGCAACCCATGAAGGCGTTGACGTCCGCTTCTACAGCGTCATTTACCAAGCAATTGATGATGTTGAGCAAGCCCTTCGCGGCATGCTCAAGCCTGAATACGAAGAAGTGCAGCTCGGAACCGCACAGGTTCGCGATGTTTTCAAGTCTTCAAAGTTCGGCACCATCGCAGGCTGTCTTGTGCAAAGTGGCGATATCAAGCGCAACTCAAAGGCGCGGGTTATTCGCGACGGCGCGGTTGTGGCCGACGGCGTTGCAATCGCAGGATTGCGTCGCTTTAAGGACGATGTCACTGAAGTGCGTGAAGGATTTGAGTGCGGTATCAACCTTGGTAACTTCCAAGACGTCAAGGTTGACGACATCATCGAAACCTTCGAGATGCGCGAGAAGCCTCGTAAGCCATGAGTAAGGCACGCCAACACAAGCTCGAAGATCGCGTTCGCGTGATCGTGGCTGAAACGCTCGAAAAGCGCGTGAAGGACCCACGTCTGGGTTTCATCACGATCACTGACGTGCGCATGACACCCGATCTACGCGAAGCGTCGGTTTTTTACACCGTGTATGGCGATGCGCAAGCACAAGATGAAACAGCTGCTGCGCTTGAATCAGCAAAGGGTTTGTTGCGCAGCGAAGTTGGCAAGCAGACGGGAATTAAATTCACCCCATCCCTTGCCTTCTTCGCTGACGCAATGCCTGAAAATGCCCGTCACGTAGAGGAGTTGTTACGCAAAGCTCAAGAGGACGACGAGCGCGTGCATCTGCAAGCTGCGCAAGGTACCTATGCAGGTGAGGTCGATCCGTATCGTCATCCGCGTGAGGTTGAAACTGACGAGTGAACGGGTTGCTCGTTCTCGATAAGCCATCGGAGTGGACCTCACACGATGTTGTCGGCCGCACTCGGCGAATTTTGAACACCCGCAAAGTTGGTCACGCGGGAACTCTTGACCCCATGGCTACAGGAGTATTAGTGCTCGGCGTTGGCCGAGCCACCAGGCTATTGGGCTACATCGCGGGAGCTGACAAAACATATACAGCAACGATTCGTCTTGGCCTAAGCACGGTTACCGATGACGCTGAAGGTGAAGTGATTGAAGTCGCCTCTCGCGACACAATCGATAAGTTGAGTTTCGATGCGGTGATTCAGGGAATTGAATTGCTCACGGGACAGATTGCGCAGGTACCAAGTTCGGTGAGTGCCATCAAAGTTGATGGTCAGCGAGCTTACGCAAAAGTGCGCTCCGGTGACGAAGTAAAGCTTCAGGCTCGTGTCGTAACCGTCAGTGATTTTCAAGCTCTCGCGCATCGCGCGGGGGAGGGCTGTCTTGATGTTGATGTTGAAGTCACCTGTAGCTCTGGAACATATATCCGTGCGCTGGCCCGTGACCTTGGTCGCGAATTGGGAGTCGGCGGTCACTTGACCGCACTACGCCGAACACGCGTGGGCAGGTGGCCATTAATTGATGCTATTGATCTTGAAACCTTTGGAGCGTTGGCTGATCCGCACACTGCTTTGGTCCCTATTGCAGAGGCCGCGGCCCGAGTCTTCCCCTCGTGGATTGTCAATGAAGAAGAAGCTGCATTCGTGCGCAATGGCAGGCGTATTGACTGGTCATATTCGGGTGCCGACGGGGGTGTCATTGCCATCTTCGATCAAGCGGGTGCGTTTTTGGCACTGGCTGAACGGCATGGACCAACGGCCAAGTATCCAGCCGTATTCGTGTGACCTAAGGTAGATCCGTCATGAGTCACGAACACGAAAAACCGGGTGCAGTCGTCTGTATCGGTGTGTTCGATGGCGTTCATAAAGGCCATCAGGCGTTGATTTCCCAAGCGCGCGCCATGGCTGATGAATTGCATACTGAACTCATTGCACTCACGTTTGATCCGCATCCGCTTTCAGTTGTGCGCCCAGATCTCGCTCCGCAGTCGCTTGCATCACTGGCTGAACGTCGTTTCTTGTTGTTTGATGCAGGCGTTGATGATGTGTTTGTTCTTCAATTCAATGATGAAGTAGCCAGTTGGGATCCTGAAACTTTTATTCATCGCGTGCTTCATGACACGTTGAATGCCCAGTCTGTCGTCGTGGGCGGTAATTTCCGCTTCGGTCATGAAGGCGCCGGTGACGTCAACACCCTTCGTACTGCTGGCCAGCAGTACCACTTCTCAGTGACAGAAGTGGGTTTGGCTGCAGATGTTCAGCCATGGTCATCCACTCGTGTGCGTCATGCTTTGGCACAGGGAGATCTTCTTGAGGCACGAAACGTCTTGGGCCGTGACTATGACCTCTCTGGCGTTGTGGTTCATGGCGACCACCGAGGGCGAGAACTAGGTTTTCCTACCGCAAATCTTCAATGGCAGGGTAATCCCGTTGTTCCAGGTGACGGGGTCTATGCCGGCTGGCTTGTCCACGGCGATCAGCGCTACCCAGTAGCTATTTCAGTTGGAACGAACCCGCAATTTGCCGGTGTTGAGCGGCGTGTGGAGAGCTATGTCCTGGATCGCACAGATCTTGACCTGTATGGGCAAGAAATCACGGTGATTTTTATTGAGCAACTCCGCGGTCAGATGACCTTTGATGGCCTCGAGGGCCTCATAGAACAGATGAGCACGGATGTTGCCAAAACCAGGGCGGTCCTGGGGCTGCTCTAGGGCTGGTAGTCTTGGTTCTCCAGACGGTCAAAGAGCGGGCGCTCTGAGATTCGTGTCGTAACAAGCAAGTGCCCTAAAGAGGCGCGCCCGAGAGGAAAGTCATGTCACTCGATAAGGCAGTGAAAGAAGAAATCATCGCTGAATTTGGCACCAAGCCAGGCGATACCGGTTCCCCAGAAGTGCAGATTGCATTGCTCAGCCGTCGTATTAACGATTTAACTGGCCACCTCAAGGAACACAAGCACGATCACCACAGCCGTCGTGGCCTGTTGATTCTCGTAGGTCAGCGCCGCCGCCTTCTCCAGTACTTGGTGAAGACCGATATCGCGCGTTACCGCACAATTATTGAGAAGCTCGGCATTCGTCGCTAAGTCTTAAAGGCCCGGTACGCGAGTCGTGCCGGGCCTTGCTTCATCTCTGTGGAAACCTTCCAGAGAGAAAATTTCATACAGATATCACCATTCGGGGCGCTGCGACTTCGTCGCCTGTCGGTCCTCGGTAGTGACCTCCGGGTTCGAAATACCCGTGGGCCTCGATCGATGATCGCCACAAGTCGGCACTCGCGAGCGCTCCTGTAACAGAACAGGAGGCACCCGTGGAGGGTTCCGAAGTAACAACAACGAGCGCCGTTATTGATAACGGTGCATTTGGTAAGCGCACGATCACTTTTGAAACTGGCCGCTTTGCATTACAGGCTGCAGGTTCAGTCACCGTCACCCTTGACGAAGAGACATTCCTGCTTTCGGCAACAACCGCTGGCAAAAGCCCGCGTGATTCGTTCGACTTCTTCCCACTGACTGTGGACGTTGAAGAACGTATGTACGCAGTAGGTCGAATCCCAGGATCATTCTTCCGTCGTGAAGGACGTCCAAGTGAAGATGCAATCCTGACTTGCCGTCTGATTGACCGCCCATTGCGACCAACCTTCGTCAAGGGCCTGCGCAACGAAGTGCAGGTTGTTGTCACGGTGATGGCACTTGCACCTGGCGATCTCTATGACGTTGTAGCGATCAACGCTGCATCAGCTTCAACTCAGATCGCTGGATTGCCATTCTCCGGTCCAATCGGTGCTGTACGTGTTGCATTGATTCGTGGCCAGTGGGTTGCTTTCCCAACACACGAGCAACTCGAAGAAGCAGTGTTCGACATGGTTATCGCAGGCTCAATTGCCGGCGATGATGTCGCAATCACCATGGTGGAAGCGGAAGCCACGGAGCGCACCATCGAGCTCATCGCCGGTGGCGCAACTGCTCCAACGGAAGAAGTTGTGGCTCAGGGCCTAGAGGCTGGTAAGCCATTCATCAAGGCGCTTTGTGAAGCTCAGATTCAGTTGGCAGCCAAAGCTGCCAAGCCAACTGCAGACTTCCCAATCTTCCTTGATTACCAGGATGATGCTTACGAAGCTGTTGCGCACATTGCAGCAGATTCAGTTGCTCAGGCGCTGACCATTGTTCGCAAGGCCGAGCGTGAAGATCGTCTCGATGCGATCAAAGGTGAAGTTCTTGCTGCACTTGGCGAGAAGTTTGCAGGTCGCGAGAAGGAATTGTCAGCAGCGCTTCGTTCGGTCACAAAGAACAGTGTTCGTGAGCGCGTACTTCGAGACAAGATCCGCATCGACGGTCGTGGCCTTACTGACATCCGCACCTTGGCTGCAGAAGTTCAGGTCATTCCTCGTGTCCACGGTTCTGCATTATTCGAGCGCGGCGAAACTCAGATTTTGGGTATTACCACGTTGAACATGCTCAAGATGGAGCAGCAGCTCGACACCTTGAACCCTGAAAACCGCAAGCGCTACATGCATAACTACAACTTCCCTCCTTATTCAACAGGTGAGACGGGTCGCGTGGGTTCGCCAAAGCGTCGCGAAATCGGTCATGGTGCACTTGCTGAGCGTGCGTTGGTTCCAGTCCTTCCATCACGCGAAGACTTCCCATACGCAATCCGTCAGGTATCTGAGGCTCTCGGGTCGAATGGTTCAACCTCAATGGGTTCCGTCTGTGCATCCACCATGTCGCTGCTCAATGCAGGTGTGCCGTTGAAGGCCCCTGTGGCGGGTATCGCTATGGGTCTTATCTCAGGAGTTGTTGATGGCAGGCAGGAATTCGTTGCCATCACCGACATCCTCGGTGCCGAAGATGCTTACGGAGATATGGACTTCAAGGTCGCAGGAACGAAGGAATTCGTTACCGCGTTGCAGCTTGATACCAAGCTCGAGGGCATTCCTGCATCAGTACTTGCAAGTGCACTGAATCAAGCCCGCGATGCTCGGTTGACGATTCTTGAAGTCATGGCAGAAGCAATTGATACACCAGACGAGATGGCACCGACGGCACCTCGAGTTATCAGCGTGCAGATTCCTGTTGACAAGATCGGCGAAGTGATTGGGCCTAAAGGCAAGATCATTAACCAGATTCAAGAAGAAACTGGCGCGGACATCACGATCCAAGATGACGGCACGATCTACATCGGTGCAACCGATGGTGCATCAGCCGATGCAGCTCGCACGGCCATCAACCAGATCGCAAATCCAACGATGCCAGAGGTTGGCGAGCGCTACCTCGGAACTGTCGTGAAGACCACCACCTTCGGTGCCTTCATCTCCTTGGTCCCAGGTAAGGATGGATTGCTGCACATCTCTGAAGTCAAGAAATTGGCTGGCGGCAAGCGCATCGAAGCAGTTG
>CANFTO010000070.1 GCA_947449945.1 Actinomycetota bacterium
TGTTTTAAGAATGAGGAGCACCGTGACCACTTTTGAAGGCGCGTCCATCCTCATTACTGGAGGCACCGGATCGTTCGGCAAAGCCTTTCTGGATCAAGTGCTCAGCACGCACAATCCTGCACGCGTAGTCATCTTCTCCCGCGATGAACTCAAGCAGTATGAAATGCGGCAAACCTGGGGCGATGATCCTCGAGTTCGCTTCTTCTTGGGTGATATCCGCGACCGCGACCGCCTGAACATGGCTCTGCGCGGCGTTGACTACGTAGTGCACGCGGCCGCCCTCAAGCAGGTCGATACCGCTGAATACAACCCGATGGAATATGTCAAGACCAACATCTTGGGTTCCGAAAACGTGATTCAGGCTTCCTTAGATGCCGGCGTGAAGAAGGTCGTTGCCCTCTCTACCGACAAAGCTTCATCGCCTGTCAATCTTTACGGCGCCACCAAGCTCACGGCAGACAAGCTCTTTATCTCGAGCAACCATTACGCCGTTGATGGCGGCACCCGCTTTTCAGTTGTGCGGTACGGAAACGTGATGGGCTCACGCGGATCGGTTATTCCATTTTTCCGCAATCTCGCAGCAGCCGGGCAACCACTTCCCATCACTGATGCCCGCATGACTCGATTCTGGATCACACTTCCTCAAGCCGTTGATTTCGTTATCGATTCTTTCACGGACATGTCGGGCGGCGAGCTTTATGTCCCACGCATTCCCAGCATGAAGGTTGTCGATCTTGCTGAAGCAATTGCGCCAGGTGCTCCGCTTGTCGATATCGGAATTCGCCCCGGTGAAAAGCTCCACGAAGAAATGATCTCCACCGAAGATGCGCGCCGCACGGTGAAGCGCGCTGATCGCTACGTTGTGCAACCAACACTTGCAATGTGGGGCGGATTCAAGGAATCAGTGGGCGAAAGCGTCCCTGATGATTTTGCATACACCTCAGATAACAACGATCAGTGGCTCGATGTTCCACAACTTCGCGCCATGTTGGATGAATTAGGGCTGTGACCGCCGACTCCACGTGGCTTGTGGTTGGGGCCAACGGATTCTTGGGCAGTAATGCCGCGGCGTTTCTGCAAGGAACTGTTGATGTTGTCGGAACAGTTCGATCCCGTTCCCCTCTTCCTGGGTTCAGTTCGATAGCCACATGTGACATCACGGACAGCTCTTCAGTTGATTCAGTGATTCGCGCGATTCAGCCTGACGTAGTGCTGAACACGGCTGCAATCGCAAGCCATGAACTTTGCGAGCGCGAGCCCGAACTCGCGCATCAGGCCAATGTTGTTGGTCCTCGTAATCTTGCTAGTACTACCGCTGCTGTTGGCGCACGCTTCATCCACATTTCAACAGATGCAGTTTTTGATGGCGCTCGCGGCAACTACAACGAGACGGATACGCCTTCTCCCTTTTCTTCATATGGGCAAAGCAAATTAGCCGGTGAGCTCGCTGTACTCGAAGAAAATCCGGCTGCACTTATCGCGCGCACAAATTTTTTCGGGTGGAGCCCCACAGGTTCCCGCTCTATTCTTGAATTCTTCGTCAACTCATTAACTCGTGGTGAATTAGTTAGTGGCTACAACGATTACATCGTCTCCTCAATTTATGCACAGGATCTGATACAGATCTTGTGGGACCTCAATGAGGTGAAGGCATCGGGTGTATTTCATTGCGTAGCTGGCAATGCGCTTTCTAAGTTTGATTTTGGTGTTGCAGTTGCTGATCAATTTGGGTTGGACTCAGGTTTGATTCAGTCCAGCTCTTCACCCGCAGGAACAGATGGGATTTCTCGGCTTCGAGACTTGAGCCTTGACACGACAAAAGCTTCGCAGTTACTCGGTCGAGTTTTACCCACTCAAGAAGCCGGTTTGCAGCATGCCTTTAGCGATCGCTCCGAACTACGAAATCAAATTTTGAGCTAACGGTTTTTCCATCCCGTTTTAATCCATGAGTCGTAACGCAGAGCAGTAAATGCAATCAGAAATGGGAGTGCCTTTACCTTTTCGTTCATTTCCAGGTTCTTCATGGGCACTACGAGATCAACTCGAGCTGGATGAAGATAGGACTTTGTTTTTCGTTTAAGACTCCAACCGGCTTTTGCGCCTTCTTTAAACACTTCGTAGTCCGACACTCCATACATCTTGCAACGGACCACGATTTCACTCCACGAGGTTTTACCAACTTCATGAACCACGGCATCTGAGATAGCGAAAGTCGCATTGAAATCCTTCGCCCAGCGTTCACACAGTTCTGAATCGTCACTGAAACGACGCGCTGGATCGTAAGGATGCGATCTGAGAGTGTCGCCGATAAAAAGTGTTGGCGTTCCAATCACAGCGGCCGGGCCAGGCAGGAAGCGACCTTTTCGCCAAGCATTGAGTCCATTTGAAAGGTAGTCATCGCCTTCAATGAGTGTTTGTGCGCTCACCCCTTGAAGGTTGCCTTGGTTCTCAAGCTGGAGAGCTTGAATCATCTTTTCAAGTTCACCGATAGGCATTACGTTGTCGGAGCCCATATTGAGAATGAGGGGCTTTGTTGTTTGCTCAATGCCGATATTGCGTGCCATGCCAAGGCCTTTGCCTGGATCGGTTACAACTTTATCCGCAAACTCTTCAGCAACTTCTCTGGTGCCATCAGCCGAATTCGCATCAACCACAATCAACTCTGTTATGCCAGCTGATCTCAAACTCTTGAGGCATCTTTCGATACCGCTGATGGAGTTCAGCGTACAGACCACTGCAGATACATCTGCTGATGTGTATTTCACTGTCATGAATTCGCTACCGATGCCTTCGCTACAGCCCAAGGAGCGCAGCTTGACGGTCGAAGTCAGTTACTTGTGCTCGGACTTCGTCGAAGGTTCCTCGAGCAGTGACCCGGCCACCTTCGAGATAGAGCAATTGATCTGCTCTGCGTACTGTCGCCAATCGGTGGGCAACTGTAATCGTGGTGACCTGACCTTCAAGTTCGTCCAGGGTTTGAACGATCGATTGCTCGGTTTCAGCATCAAGTGCACTTGTCGCTTCATCAAGCACGAGAAGCTTTGGTCGGGTATAGAGAGCACGCGCAATACCTAGCCGTTGGCGTTGGCCACCACTTAAACGAAAACCTCGCTCACCGATCTTTGTGTCGAGACCTTCGCGGCTTTCTTCAAGGAAATCAGCAAGGTGAGCGCGATTTAGGGCATCCCACACAAGCGCATCGTCGATGAGATCTCTCGGAAGACCCAGCGCAACGTTTTCGCGTACGGTGCCTTCAACAAGCGCAACTGCTTGCGGAACGTAAGCAATTGCACCGGGCCATCGGTTGATGGCCTCACGTGGACTTACGCCGCTAATCGTGACCGTGCCTGATTGAGGTTCCATCACACCAAGCACAACATCGGCAAGGGTTGATTTGCCTGCCCCCGTAGAACCAACCAATGCCACTGACTCACCGGGCTTGACCACAAGATTTGCCTCAATCAATGCTGGTTCAGTTGCATCGCTGTAGGTCAATGAAACTTCTGTTACAACAACAGTTGCATCGAAATCCGGGTAGCCAGCAGCAATATGTTCGTGGATGGTTTGCGCAGTCATGCGCTGACTCGCTGGCTTTGATGAATTCATCCCTTTAGAAGTTAAGAAATCGGCAAGGAAGAACGTCGGCTGAGCTTGCACAGACGCGTTACGGATAGTGATCGTTGCGCCTTGCAGGCGCAGTAATGCGGGAACGACCCGAGAACCAGCAGCAAGGAACAGTGCCGTTGTTGCGGCAGCGGCGGCCCAATCCTTAGTAAGGAACTGAACAACACCGAGGAGAAGCACACCGAAATACAAAGCAGCTTCAAGAACGTACTTAGGAATTTCCATAATGAATGCGCTCGTTGCGCTGGCATTCGCATAGTTGCCAACGATGCGTTCGTATCGCCCGATATAAAGATCGCGACGATTCAACACTGTTGCTTCGCGGTAGGTAGCGAGCGCTTCAGAAACTGATGTCAGTGTGTCAATTGAGCTCTCAGTGATGATGCGGGCATTGCGCTGCGTCCAACGATTGAGTAAACGGCCAAGCCCTACCACCACTAATCCGAAGAAGCCCATCGCTACCAGCGTCAGAATCGGATCAAACAACAACAGCGAAACACCAACGATTGTGAAGAGGAATACCTCAGCAGCAATAGTGATTGCTGACCCAAGCAACGCCACCGTCGCCGCGCCAACACCAGAGCCAAGCGCGTAGATCGCTTCGCTTGTTGTCCAACGCTGCACATCAACGAGTGGTCTGCTCAGGAACTCCTGGGCAAGGCGTACCGAAACATCGCGTTGCCGATTCGCGAGAAAGCGAATCACTCTGCGCGACATAATTGCGGAAAGCACAGTTTTCAAAATCAAGATCGTTACTGCACTCACAGCAATAAGCACCGTGAGTTGGGAAACCGTCAGATCACCCATGCCGAACTTGCTCAGTAAGTTTTGAACCCACCCAGGTGTGCTCTCAAGTCCAATTCCAGAAACTGCAACGGCGGCAACCAAGCCCACCAGGGCGATGCCAATGAGATCGAGCAACCCCAGGGAAACCTGGATGGCTGCAGCCAAAAACAGCAGCTTGCGCTTCTCCTTGGGCAGGAGCTCCACGGCCCGTTGGATCGACGCTTTGACCCCGGGATTTCCAAAATCGGCCACTGAAAGCCCGTTATGGGAATTGTCCGGCTCGCTCGGTAGTCGCTCGGAACTCTCACTCACAGCGGATAACGTACCGGTGTCCTCGTATTCCTACGGTCTTGGAGAACTGTGACTGACCTATTCATTGGTGTCGTGAGCCACCTGGGCAGCCGCTTTTCCCAAAATCAGGGGGAAGACGGGCTGGCATTTGGGCTGGCTCGAGCCCTCGAGACGCTTGGCCGGTCCGTTGAGATTCAGGTCAACACCCTTGATGCCTGGTCTCCAGAGATTTTGCCCCTTTCCCCCGAGGTTGGTCGTGCCTCGGCATTCGCGAGTCTGGATTTCGAGCGGACCTGGGATACCTATCTCAACGAGGGTCTCTCGACCTCGTTGACCGCTCGATTGCGCCGTTCTGGGGAATTCCAGGCTCGCCGCATAAAATTAGGGCTTGCCGCTCGTTCATCGAGTTTTGCCGCTTCATCAGTGGCCGCGACACGGCGATTGCTCAATATTGAGCTTTCCCACGTGCATTTATGGCGAGAAGGGCTCGCCAGCGGTGCTCAGTGGATCTTGATCCTCGAAGACGATGGCGGATGCGCAGATCTCGGTGACCTCTCGGCTGGCCTCGATGCCTTATTGACTGCTGATGGCGCAGATTGGCTCTACGCCAATATTTCTGCGTCCTTCGACGCCACCCAACTCGGCGTTCGACATTTGCTCACTCCATCATCCCTGCGATGGAACGGCGGCGCGATTCGCACGATTCAGTCTGCATCTCGGCCCATAACCAACACGGTGTGCGCAATCGTGTATCGCCGGGAGCTCCTGACCGAAGTTGTGTCCCAATTCGATCAATTGCCTCTTGAGCCCGTCATTCCGATCGACTTCAAATTGAACGCCGCCTTGATGGCACTTCATTTCGCTGGAAGCCTCGGCGCTGGCGATTGTTTGCAGGTAGAACCGGCCCCAATCGTGCAGATGTCGATGCACGAGATGGGATGATTCGCCAATGAAAAGTTACGAGCGGGTTGTCGAAACAGTAGCTCGTCGCTTTGGTCTTCAAATTTCACGCGTGAGTAGCGCGGGCACTCGGCTACCAGTTGAGGCAACTCCTGCTGACGCGGAACTCATTGCATCCCTTCGCCCTTTCACGATGACATCGGCTGAGCGCTTGTGGTCGCTGCTCAATGCCGTGCGCTACGTGGTCAACGAAAACATTCCTGGCGATTTCGCCGAATGCGGTGTTTGGCGTGGCGGCAGCGTGATGGCTATGGCGAAGGAACTTGGCCGTATCAATATCACTGATCGCAGGATTTGGCTCTATGACACCTTCGCAGGAATGACCGAGCCAACAAACAACGACATAGAAGCCGGAACAGGCGTCACAGCATCGGAGATGCTTTTAACCACAGAAATTGGTGACGGCAATAACGTGTGGTGTGTTGCTGGCCGCGCAGATGTCGAAGCAAATGTGCGAACCACTGGTTACCCATTCTCAAACTTTCAGTTTATTGAAGGTGACGTTGCAGAAACATTGAAGACCTCTGTTCCTGAAAAGATCGCACTCCTGCGTCTTGATACTGACTGGTATGAATCAACCCGCATTGGCCTTGAAGTGATGTATCCGCGGCTAGCTATTGGCGGAGTTTGCATCCTTGATGACTACGGTCACTGGCAAGGAGCTCGCAAAGCAGTTGACGAATACTTCGAAGTCCTCGGTCATCGCCCTTACATGCATCCAATTGATTACTCCGGCCGAGTATTCATCAAAACACACTGATAACACACATGAATCAGGCTCCGTGGCTTTCAGTCATTACCGTTGTTAAAGATGACAATGCAGGTTTGCTCGCAACACTTGCATCCCTGCAATCACAAAACCTTGATGGTGTTGAACATGTTGTCGTTGATTCTTCGAAAATTGACGAGAAAACAACGGTTGATTCATTCAACCTCGCAACAGCAAACGTGGTGTTCTCGTGGATTGAACCATCCGGTATTTATCCAGCGATGAATCGTGGTTTGGAATTAGCAAACGGCACGTTTGTTTACTTTCTGAATGCTGGGGATATGTTTCTTCATGAATCAGTTCTCGAAAGAGTTCATCGTTCACTTACGGAATCAAATCCTCAATGGGCCTTCGGCCCAGTTGTCATTCAAGAACCTTCTGGCGCAACCACGGTCACACCGCCATGGAACTATCAGCGCGAAAAAATTTCTGGATTTAGTAACGGTCATTTTCCAGCACATCAAGGAACGTTCGCCCACCGAGCATTACTTTCAAGTTTTGGCGGATTCGAGGTGAAATACAAAGTTGCGGCCGATTACGCAGTGTTCCTGAGACTTTCACAAGTTGCAGACCCACTCATACTTGATTTTCCTATCGCAACATTCCAAGAAGGCGGCACTTCAACAACGCATTGGAAACTTTCACTTCGTGAATTTCACGAAGCCCGGCGTTCGATACTTCAACTTGCGGGCCCTGCCTCATTGCGCGAACGTTTCAATTCTTCCCGCAATTTTTGCAAAATGTGGTTGGTGCGCGAAGTTCTTCGCCGAAGCCAGTACAACTAATAGCTTGCTGCGTAATTACTGAGTTACGTCGCTTGGCTTATTTTCTTTGCACGGCGTTGCACTTCATTGGCCGCAAAGCGCGTCGCCACGCGCACAGGCCATTCCCATACCCACGTGAATTTCCTGGCAGTCGGAGAAAGCGCGGCTCTTTTGGCCCGCTCCGATTCCTTGATGTTGGTGGTGCGGTCATCGACTGTGAGTGAGTCGGCATGCCAACGGAAGCTCGAAACAGTCTGGCCAACATTAATCAGCCTGCCCACCTTTTGAAGTTTCAGTAGAAGATCGAGGTCAAAAGCCAATTTGTAGGACTCATCTACGCCTCCGACCTCGCGCCAGGCACTGGCTCGCACCAACATCCCTGGCTGAGGAATGAGGTCCGGTCCCCACTTCAAGACCCTTGGAGCCCAAGGGCCGGCCTTGCTCACCCAAAGTTCTTTGCCTTGCTCATTGATATAACGGCAGGCACCAAAGGCCACTGAAGCTCGCGGATTGGCCTTGAGGGCGGCAATCGTGGCTTTCAGAGAGCCAGGCTCCAAGAGATCGTCATCGTTGAGCCAATTCACGAACTCATGGTGCTGAGAGCTCTCATTGACCCCCAGATTGATGGCCCCGGGCAGGCTGCCTGGATCTGGCAGGAGGGCGGTGTCGAACTCCTGGGCCGCCTCCTTGATCGATGGCTCGCTGAGCGGGGCCACGATCACAATGTCGACCGGCACGCCTTGCTCACGGATGGAGGTGAGGGTTTCCTTCAAGTATTCGGGTCGGCGCCCCAAAGTAGCCACGACGAGCAGGACTTCGGCTTGGGTATCTGGTGAGGCCACGTTGGATATCGTAGGGATCGTGCCCACCGCTTCAGTGAATGCTCAAGGTGTGGGCGAAGAAGGTCGTTTTATGCACGACCTCGCAACCCGCCTTTTCCCAATCTGCCGCTCCCTTACGGGCGATGGAGTGCGGGAGTCTTTTTCCATCATTCGCGAATATCTTCCTGGGCTCGTCATTCATGAGGTTCCTTCTGGAACAGCGGCTCTGGACTGGACCGTTCCAGATGAGTGGAACATTCGCGGGGCTTACCTTGAAGGTCCCAATGGCGATCGAATCCTGGACTTCGCGAACAGCAACATTCATGTCGTCGGATACTCGGAACCAGTGGATGTTGTTCTCACCCTTGATGAACTACAGGCGCACCTGCACTCAGATTCAGAACATGTTTCGGCAATTCCGTATGTCACCAGTTATTACAACCGCACTTGGGGCTTTTGCTTAACACAGACTCAGCGCGATGCATTACAACCGGGGAATTACCGCGCAGTTATCGACAGCACGCTGGAGCCAGGAAGCCTCACCTATGGAGAACTTGTTATTCCAGGTGAAACGACCGATGAAGTGCTTGTCAGCACCTATATCTGCCATCCATCTCTAGCAAATAATGAACTTTCTGGCCCGATGGTTGCTGTTGCTTTAGCACGTTGGATTGCTTCATTACCGACACGCAAGTACACATACCGTTTTGTTTTTGCACCCGAAACCATTGGTGCTATTACATACATCAGTAGAAACCTCGACCACCTGCGCTCACAAGTTGTTGCGGCATACAACCTGACGTGCATTGGTGACGAAGGCGATTACTCCTACATGCAGTCACGTTTAGGAACTCTTCCACTCGATCGCATTGCTTCACGCGTCGTGGCCACGCGCCCACAGCCAGTGGTGTATTCCTACCTTGCGCGAGGAAGTGACGAACGTCAGTACTGCATGCCTGGCGTTGATCTTCCAATGATTTCGCTTATGCGCACGAAATATGGCTCCTACCCGCAGTACCACACACACTTGGACAACTTAGAGTTCGTTACTGCGGCAGGTTTACAAGGTGGTCTTGACCTTGTTCGTGACTGCGTCACAGATTTTGAAAATGCCACGTACTACCAAGCAACCGTGCTGGGTGAACCACAACTTGGCCGTCGCGGTTTGTATCACTCAATGCATGCGCGCACTGTTGCTGACGTCATTCTGCTTCGCACCCATGTGCTTGCGTATGCCGACGGTATGCATTCAGTTGCTGACATGGCAGAGTTGTTCGAACGCACACCGCAAGAGGTGCAAGCAGTGGTTGATGAGTTACTCGAGCATGGCCTCTTAAGGGTTGTGTCACCAGGAAAGGGGCACTGATGTCAGTCGCTTCACATTACGACGGCAGTGCATCCTCATATGGGGATCAGTACGACCCAGGAAAACTGTGGACAAACGCCGAATACCCATCAA
>CANFTO010000071.1 GCA_947449945.1 Actinomycetota bacterium
AATAAGCAACGAACGAGGTTGTGCTGCCAGACCCAAAGCCAACATCAATCGCTGACGTTCGTTTGGTGAGAGTCTTGCTGCGCCAGGCCCAAGTGGTAGATCAAGTGCGTTCTTATCGGTCACTAATTCAGCAAGGCCGACATCTGTGAGTAAGGACCTGATAGTGCTGTCGTTGAGGCCTTCCTTTACAGCAAGAAATTGTTCGCGCAGCGAAGCGTTAAAACCAGTTGCATCTTCCGAGACAAAATACACATCAGGATTCACACCTGGCTTGCGAATGAAATACCCATCGTAGGTTTCGCGCCAGCTGTCTAGATCAGTACCAGAAGCCAAGATCGATAGGACTGTGGTGGGTTCAAGGTTGACGTCGGTTACGAGTCCGATGAGTGCGCCTTCGGGAAAATCCAAGGTGGCGAGAGTGAGGGATGAATCAATACCGTGCACAAACGTGCGCAATAGTTCTTCTTCTTGAGCAGAATCTAGGAGTACCTGATCAACCCGAATTCGAGAAACCAAGGCAAGTTGAATGGAACGAATCCAAGGTGGAAGTGCTTCTAGACCGCGAACAACACCTTCGACGTACAACAGTGCGGCGGCAACTGCAGCGAGCATCTCGTGACCAGCCGAGAGAGCAAACAGCACTACAAAAAGAAGTCCTGCCAAACCTGCAGCATGAGCGGCCGTGAAAAGACGAGCAATGGCAACGCCTTGGTGATGAGCGGCGTCATTGAGTCGACGGGATCGTTCATTAAATCGGGAAGTGATCCATGTGAACATTTGTAAGCCGGCAATGTTGCGTGAGGAAGTGAGCGCTTCATCAACGGATTCACCGACTTGGCTAGAGGCATCAAGTTTCGCACGATCGAGCACGATGAGGTTTTTGCCAATTGCATTGCGAATAATCAAGAATACGAAGGTGGCAATGATCATTGCCACGCCAGCACTCCACTCGATGTATGTCAGCAAACACAAGCTGATCAGAATTCGAAAAACACCAGGCATTCCCGAGTTGAAGGTTTCTTCAAATGCTTCGCTTAAGTGATCGACATCAGTGGTGTGACGACTCACGATAGATGATCGAACGAGATCTTGCCCGTTCATTGTGCGATTACCTAGCGTCGCTGCAAAGATGCGATTACGAAGTCGATTTGCGGACTGAACGGCGATGCTATGTCCAACGATGTGGGCGAAGTAACCGACAACGAGTTGGGTGAGAATTAATGCGATGAGTATGTAAACCCAGTAATTCCAATGACCATGATGAAGTAATGACTCCAACACCAGTGGGATAACCGCTTGGCAAGCCAACATGATGACAGTGAGAATCACGCCATAGATGAAAGTACCGCCAGAGCCTTTGAGGTAGGGGCGGTACCACCGAATCAAACTACGAAAGGCTGTGCGTTCATCTTTGGTTTTTGCCACGGTCGCATCCTGCCCTATAGATGTTTCTTGAATATGAAGACTGTTGGCTCACAATGAGTCCAAGAGCGCAGCAATTTTCGGAGTGGTTTTCGCCCCTTGGGTATGAAGGTTGATCTTCCACCGAGGCTCTCCGCCAAGTCCGCCTATGCCACCGGCCAATTCTTGAATGAATCCACGATCACCAAGCCAATTGATGCGTGACAGAGCCTCCGACTCCGAAATTTCAAGGTGCCCAGCAATTTCTGGCAACGTCATTGGCCCCCGTCGAAGGAGTGCGCGTTGCGTAGCGCGAATCATTGGGGGAGTTTCGAGGAGATCCATCATTGACTTATCAGGAAGATGCATGACTACGTCGCGCGTGACACCAACACTGAGTTTTGCATCGCGTATGTGGAGCTCGTAGTTATGGCCACCAGTAGTTCTCAGGTTGTCTAAGCCATGGAGGTGTAATCCAGCGATGGCAACACCTGGCTCAAGCTCTGGAAATCGAAATCCAACAAAGACTCCGTAAAAAGGAATGTGTTCCCAACGCACCTCATCAGATGCGCACACTTCTGCATATGTGCGATACGGAGGATCTTGTGGTTTCACACTTCGCACGAGTACGCGACTAAATGATCCTTCAAGGCGTACTGATGCAATAGCGCCTGCATCGTCAACAAGTTCTTCAACAATAATTTTTAGTTGGTCGAGGTCAACATCTTGAAGTCGTCGGGTGATTGGTGAATCCAATGTCGAAACAATTGCAAAAGGTGTTCGAGTATCTGGCGTCATGAGTTCTGCGGTGCCATGCCAATCAACGCGCCAAGGTTCGCCGTCGACTACGACAAGTTCACCATCGAGACGGTCAACGGTGCCAAGACCGTGGTCGCCGCCAGCAAGTGCTTCAGCCAGTGTTGCGACTCCGTCGAATCCACCATCAAGCAGCACGTGAGCCAATTGCAGTTGGTGCACAGCATCATCGGCAGAACAGGCGCGCGGGTCCAGGCCTGCTCGTCTAATGGTTGCTGCTGCTACCAACGCTGCATCGAACGTCATGACACCCTCGTATATATAGGAAGCTCGCGATCGGTTGTTGCTTCGCGATGGTGCGTGAAGCGTACGGCTCACTTAGAGTGTTGCCATGACCACCAATGGTGAATTTGCCGAACCGATCACTTCGCAAGATCCGGTCGCACCTGCGCCACTCTGGCAACCCACACCGCAGGCTGGCGATGCTCTACCGAGTGCTCCTGTGACAAAGACCTCAAGCGATGCAGTCGTCGCTTTTGTTCTCTCGCTGGTCTCGTGGGCCATCTGCCCGGTGATTTTTGCTGTCGTAGCTCTGATTTTTGCCGCAAAAGCCTCAAAAGCCATTGATGTCAGTAGTGGCCAGCTCACTGGCGGAGGCCTGAATCTTGCCGCCAAGATCATTGCTTGGGTCAATATTGGCTTTTGGGCGGCCGTTTTAATCGTGGCAGCCTTCGTTGGACTCGTTCTGGTGTTGGCCGGAGCAGGTTCTCAGCCCGCTCATCCATGAGGGAAATTGCCCGAATTGGTCGGCTAGCGGACCCCGTTTTGACTCTTGGCAGCATTGCCGGGTAATCTTCCCCTTCGTGTCTGACCCCTCAGGCACATCCCGCTGTGCGAACTTCCCCCGAAGCACGCATCGATGCGAATCTCGCGTCTGGGATGCATCCACGATGTTGGTGATGGTTGCTGCCGCAAGGCGTGCGACACACCCGACCGCGTGGGTCGGAGACTGAGGGTAAGAAACAGCAAGGTCAACAACGAGAAAGGCAACACGTGCCAACGATCCAGCAGCTGGTCCGCAAGGGCCGGCAGGACAAGGTCTCCAAGACCAAGGCCCCTGCGCTTAAAGGCAGCCCACAGCGCCGTGGCGTGTGTACCCGCGTGTACACCACCACCCCTAAGAAGCCGAACTCAGCGCTTCGCAAGGTCGCTCGTGTGCGTCTGACCTCTGGCATCGAAATCACTGCCTACATCCCAGGCGTGGGCCACAACCTGCAGGAGCACTCAATCGTGCTCGTTCGCGGTGGTCGTGTGCGCGATCTGCCTGGTGTTCGTTACAAGGTCATCCGCGGCGCACTTGACACCCAGGGTGTCAAGAACCGCAAGCAGGCCCGTAGTAAGTACGGCGCGAAGAAGGAGAAGGCCTAATGCCTCGTAAAGGTCCTGCCCCCAAGCGGCCGATCATCATTGATCCGGTCTACCAGGCACCAATCGTTACTCAGCTGATCAACAAGGTTCTCCTTGATGGCAAGCGTTCAACTGCCGAAAAGATTGTCTATGGCGCCCTCGAGGGTTGCGCTGCCAAGACCGGCACCGATCCAGTGCAGACGCTCAAGCGCGCACTCGACAACATCCGTCCAACCTTGGAAGTTCGTTCACGCCGTGTTGGTGGCGCGACCTACCAGGTTCCAGTTGAAGTCAAGGCTGGTCGTTCAACCACGCTCGCACTTCGTTGGTTGATTACGTACTCGCGTCAGCGTCGTGAAAAGACGATGACCGAGCGCTTGATGAACGAACTACTCGATGCTTCAAACGGTCTTGGCGCAAGCGTCAAGAAGCGCGAAGACACCCACAAGATGGCGGAGTCCAATAAGGCCTTCGCTCATTACCGCTGGTAACACCTCAACTTTTCTTTCATCAGCCTCAAGTAACGGAGTTCACTCGTGTCAACGCAGACCAGTCTCGATCTGGCCAAGGTGCGCAACATCGGCATCATGGCTCACATCGACGCGGGCAAGACCACGACCACCGAGCGCATCCTGTTCTACACCGGTGTTAACTACAAGATCGGTGAAGTCCACGACGGCGGCGCAACGATGGACTGGATGGAGCAGGAGCAAGAGCGTGGCATCACGATCACTTCGGCTGCTACCACCTGTGAGTGGAAGAACCACACCATCAACATCATTGACACTCCAGGTCACGTTGACTTCACTGTTGAAGTAGAGCGTTCACTTCGCGTGCTCGACGGTGCTGTCACGGTGTTCGACGGAGTTGCTGGTGTAGAGCCACAGTCTGAAACAGTGTGGCGTCAGGCTGACAAGTACTCAGTTCCACGTATTTGCTTCGTCAACAAGCTTGACCGCACAGGTGCTGATTTCTTCCGTTGTGTCGACATGATCGTGGAGCGCCTCGGTGCAACCCCGCTCGTGCTTCAGATTCCTATCGGCGCAGAAGGCGACTTCCTCGGCGTCGTTGACCTCATCACGATGAAGGCATTGACCTGGCGTGGCGAAACCCAAAAGGGCGAAGACTACGTAATCGAAGAGATTCCAGCCGAGCTTGCAGATCAAGCTGCTGAGTACCGCGAGAAGTTGCTCGAAACTCTTTCAGAAGCTGACGACGCAATCATGGAGAAGTTCCTTGAAGGCGAAGACTTAAGCACTGAAGAAATTCAGGCTGCAATTCGACGCGCAACTCTTGCGTACAAATTGACCCCGATCCTTACTGGTTCTGCATTCAAGAACAAGGGTGTTCAGCCAATGCTCGACGCAGTGGTTGCTTACCTTCCTTGCCCACTCGACGTGACTGCAGTTGAAGGTCACAAGATGGGTGACGAAGAAGTCATCATCGAACGCAAGCCAAGCGATGCAGAGCCATTCGCTGCACTCGCGTTCAAGATCATGACCGACCCACACTTGGGCAAGCTCACCTACGTGCGCGTCTACTCAGGCCGTTTGAACACTGGTACTGCAGTGTTGAACAGCGTGAAGGATCGCAAGGAGCGCATCGGCAAGATTTACCGAATGCATGCAAACAAGCGTGAAGAAATTGATTCAGTGGGCGCAGGCGACATCGTTGCAGTGATGGGTCTTAAGGACACCACTACAGGTGAAACTCTTTGCGATCCAGCAAACCCAGTGGTTCTGGAATCAATGACCTTCCCAGCACCAGTGATTCACATTGCCATTGAGCCAAAGTCAAAGGGTGACCAAGACAAGCTCGGCATTGCTATTCAGCGTTTGTCTGATGAAGACCCAACGTTCCATGTGCGTTCAGATGAAGAAACCGGCCAGACCATTATCGGTGGCATGGGCGAGCTTCACCTTGAAGTGCTCGTTGACCGTATGAAGCGCGAATTCAACGTTGAAGCAAACGTTGGTAAGCCTCAGGTTGCGTACCGCGAGACCATCACCAAGAAGGTCGAAAAGGTTGACTACACCCACAAGAAGCAATCGGGTGGTTCAGGTCAGTTCGGTCGCGTCATCATCGACCTCGAGCCAAACACCGACGAGGGTGGTGGCTACGCGTTCGTGAATAAGGTGACCGGTGGTCGCATTCCTCGCGAATACATTCCTTCAGTTGACGCGGGTTGCCAAGACTCACTGGAAAACGGTGTTCTTGCTGGTTACCCAATGGTTGACGTCAAGGTCACGCTGCAAGACGGCGCTTACCACGATGTTGACTCGTCAGAACTCGCATTCAAGATCGCCGGCACCATGGCGTTCCGCGAAGCTGCCCGCATGGCTGGCGCAGTAATCCTGGAACCAATGATGGCTGTTGAAGTGACGACCCCAGAAGACTTCATGGGCGATGTCATCGGCGACCTCAACTCACGACGCGGCCAGATTCAGGCCATGGAAGAGCGTTCCGGCGCTCGTGTTGTGAAAGCAGTTGTGCCGCTGTCCGAAATGTTTGGCTACGTAGGCGATCTACGCAGCCGCACACAAGGGCGTGCGTCGTACAGCATGCAATTTGACTCCTATGCACAGGTTCCTTCAAATGTGCAGGTGGAGATCATCGCTAAGGCTCGCGGCGAATAGTCGCGGATCAAAAAGAATACAAATATCCAAAGAAACCAAACCCGATCCGCGATAACGCCGGACGGCTACACAACAAGGGAGAACTCAAATGGCAAAGGCCAAATTTGAGCGCACCAAGCCGCACGTCAACATCGGCACCATTGGTCACATTGACCATGGCAAGACGACCCTGACTGCTGCGATCACCAAGGTGCTGCACGACCGTTACCCAGACGTCAACCCATTCACCCCATTCGACATGATCGATAAGGCGCCTGAAGAGCGTCAGCGTGGTATCACGATTTCGATCGCACACGTCGAATACCAGACCGAAGGCCGTCACTACGCACACGTTGACTGCCCAGGTCACGCTGACTACATCAAGAACATGATCACCGGCGCGGCTCAGATGGACGGCGCGATCCTCGTGGTTGCAGCTACCGATGGTCCAATGCCACAGACCAAGGAGCACGTGCTGCTTGCTCGTCAGGTAGGCGTGCCTTCAATCGTGGTTGCACTCAACAAGTGCGACATGGTTGATGACGAAGACCTTCTTGAACTCGTAGAAATGGAAGTTCGCGAACTTCTTTCAACCTACGAATTCCCAGGCGACGACATTCCTGTGGTCCGCGTTGCAGCCTTCCCAGCACTCCAGGGTGATGAGAAGTGGGGCGAGTCGATCATGAACCTCATGAACGCAGTGGATGAGTACATCCCAACGCCAGAGCGCGAAATTGACAAGCCATTCCTTATGCCAGTGGAAGACGTCTTCACGATCACCGGTCGTGGAACTGTTGTCACCGGTCGTATCGAGCGCGGCATGATCAAGGTCAACGAAGAAATCGAAATCGTTGGCATCCGCCCAGGTATCCCAGTCAAGACCACCGTTACCGGTGTCGAAATGTTCCGTAAGTTGCTCGACGAAGGTCAAGCTGGCGAAAACGTCGGTCTCCTTCTTCGTGGCACCAAGCGTGAAGACGTTGAGCGCGGCCAGGTTTGCTGCAAGCCAGGCTCAATCACTCCTCACACCGGTTTCGACGCTTCGGTGTACATCCTTTCCAAGGACGAAGGCGGCCGCCACACGCCGTTCTTCAACAACTACCGTCCACAGTTCTACTTCCGTACCACGGACGTGACCGGTGTTGTAACCCTTCCTGAGGGCAAGGACATGGTTATGCCAGGCGACAACACCGACATGGCAGTTGAACTGATTCAGTCAATCGCTATGGAAGAAGGCCTTCGCTTCGCAATCCGCGAAGGTGGCCGCACGGTTGGCGCAGGCCGCGTCACCAAGATCACGAACTAGTAGCTGATCGTTGGGGGCGGGCAACCGCCCCCAACATCAACTCAAAGCAAGACCAGCACCACAAAGCAAGACCACAGCATTGGCACACGAGAAGTAAGGACACCAGCCACCATGGCGGGACAAAAGATCCGAATCCGGCTTAAGGCCTATGACCACGAGGTCATCGATTCATCGGCACGCAAAATTGTCGAGACGGTGATTCGTACTGGTGCATCGGTTGCTGGCCCAGTGCCACTGCCAACTGAGAAGAACGTGTACTGCGTGATTCGCTCACCTCACAAGTACAAGGACTCTCGCGAGCACTTCGAGATGCGCACACACAAGCGCCTCATTGACATTCTTGACCCCACGCCAAAGACCGTTGATTCGCTGATGCGTCTCGACCTTCCGGCTGGTGTCGACATCGAGATCAAGCTGTAGGGACGACGAAGACAATGAGCACCAACGTAAAGGGTGTACTGGGCACCAAGCTCGGCATGACACAGGTCTGGGATGAGAACAACAAAGTTGTTCCTGTCACCGTTGTGCAAGCCGGTCCTTGTGTTGTGACCCAGGTCCGCACTCCAGAGAACGACGGTTACTCGGCCGTCCAAATCGCCTTCGGCGCGATCGATCCACGCAAGGTCAACAAGCCTGCTGCTGGTCACTTCGAAAAGGCAGGCGTGACACCTCGCCGCCACCTCGTTGAGATCCGCACTGCAGATGCTTCGGAATACACATTGGGCCAAGAGCTCACTGCGGAAACCTTCGAAGATGGCCAGCGCATCGACGTCGTTGCAACGACTAAGGGCAAGGGTTTTGCCGGCGGCATGAAGCGCCATGGTTTCCATGGTCTGCGCGCATCGCACGGTGTCACTCGTAAGCACCGTTCCCCAGGCTCGATCGGTGGTTGTTCAACCCCAGGTCGCGTGTTCAAGGGTATGAAAATGGCCGGCCGTATGGGTGGCGATCGTCAGACCACATTGAACCTCACCGTTCAAAAGGTTGATGCAATCAACGGTTTGCTCCTCATCAAGGGTGCAGTTCCAGGACCTAAGGGCGCACTTGTGTTCGTCCGTACCGCAGTGAAGGAGGCGTAGCGATGACTTCTGTTGACGTTCGCACGCCAGCTGGCAAGGCTGCCGGCAAGGCCGATCTTCCTGCTGAGATCTTCGATGTGCAGGTTAACGTTCCGTTGATCCACCAGGTCGTTGTTGCGCAGCTTGCTGCAGCACGCCAGGGCACACACGACACCAAGCGTCGTGGTGAAGTTCGCGGTGGTGGCCGTAAGCCTTACAAGCAAAAGGGCACCGGACGTGCACGCCAGGGTTCGATCCGCGCACCTCACTACGCAGGTGGCGGTGTCGCTCATGGTCCACACCCACGTGACTACTCACAGCGCACACCTAAGAAGATGAAGGCCGCTGCACTTCGCGGCGCTTTGTCTGATCGCGCTCGCGATAACAAGGTGCATGTGGTTTCTGAACTCGTGACCGGCGCAACGCCATCAACAAAGCAAGCAATTGCATTGTTCAAGGCGCTTGGCATTGAAGGTCGCGTACTTGTTGCCATCACTCGCACTGATGACATCTCAGCATTGAGCTTGCGCAACGTTCCAACGGTGCATGTGCTCTACATCGATCAACTCAACACCTACGACGTGTTGGTCAATGATCACGTGCTCTTCACCGAAGATGCACTCGAAGCCTTCATCGCTGGTAGCCCAGCCGGTAAAAGCGCGAAGGCTGTTGCAACTGAGGGTGAGGTTTCAGCATGAGAATCGCAGATCCACGCGACATTCTGATTGCACCAGTGGTGTCAGAGAAGAGCTATGCACTTCTTGACGAGAACAAGTACACGTTCATCG
>CANFTO010000072.1 GCA_947449945.1 Actinomycetota bacterium
CAATCACTGCGCCAATGAGTGCGCCGACGAGGGAGGTCCTGCCACCGAGCACTACCCCTACCAAGAGCGCAAGGGACAACTTCAAACCAAAAGCGCCTGGGCCTACGAAGCTTAAAATTTGCGCAAAGACTCCGCCGGCGAGCGCCGCAAACACACTGCTCACGACAAAGGCGGTGACTTTCGCGCTCGACGGGGAAATCCCGACAACGCAGGCAGCCACCGGATCATCACGCACCGCCTGCCAAACGCGCCCCTGACGACCACGAACCAAATTGAGCGCCACAAATCCAACGATGCAAGCCACCGCGATCGCAACAGTTGCTTGCCAATGCTCAAGGACAAATGAACCTGGATCCAATGACGGGGAATCAACGGCTTGTACGGTCGGTGGTGGAGCTTGAGTTACTCCAGTCGACGATGGATCAGTCAGGAACTGATCAAGTGAGGACTCGTCATATATCGGCGCCTGCGTGATGTCCGCAGTGCTTGTATTCGGTGCCGGAACTTTGAGTCCGTCTTCCCCGCCAAGAACCGAGGGAAAACGATTTGCAATCGCAGGAATTCCGACGGCAAATGCAAGAGTTAACCCGGCAAGGTACGGTCCACGCAGCCTAGCTCCCACGATGCCCAACACGAGTCCGACAAGCACCCCAGCAAAACCAGCGATCACCATTGATATCACTGCATTCCAGTGTTGATATGACAATGCAAATACATATGCGCCGACAGCCATGATTGCGCCATTTCCAAGCGACACTTGCCCAGAAAGACCAACAAGAATGACCATGCCAAACATGGCTGTGGCATACATAGCAACCAGCGCTAGGTAATAACTCATCAAAGGTTCAACCGCGTTGTTCAGTAACGTGAGAACAAGCCACACTCCAATGCAGATGAACGCATGTAATGCCAGACGTGATCTCATCTCACACCACCCGTGACTTACTCTGGCTAAAGAAACCGTCGGGCTTAATCAAAAGGATCACAACAAGGAGCGCGAGCGAAACTATTGGGGCATTACTTGCATCGGAGTAGCCCGTCACCAGGGAGAGCGCCAAACCTGAACCAACGCCAAAGGCAACTGCCCCGACCAAACTGTCCAGTCCACCGATTACGGCCGCCGTAAACGCAAACACCAAGAGCAAATCAAAACTGTTTGGTGAAAGCGTTGCTGATGGTGCAATAAGCACACCAGCAATTGCTCCAACGGATCCCGCCAGGGCCCAGCCAAGAATCAGCATCCGAGACACCCGAACACCACAGAGCCGTGCAACTTCCGGATTAAGCGCCGAAGCACGCATCGCTAATCCAAAAGATGTTCGGATGAAAACATACGAAAGCACGATGACTAAAAGACTCGTTACCGCAAAGATCAACAAGTCATACCAAGAAACTGGCCAGATTCGACCAGCAAATTCAAGGCCTGAATTTGCTACAGGTGGCAGGAATGCCTTGGGATCACCACCCCAAATCATTCCGGCCCCTGCCTGGAGAGCAATAAGCACGCCAAAGGTTGCGATGATGGCGCCTGACGCATCGGCGCGATGCACTGGTTTCATGACAAGGAGGTGCACAACAAGGCCCAAGATCGCACCTGCGAATATCGCAATAAGTAGTGCTAACAACCAACTTCCTGACGATTCATAGACCCACAAAGAGATGAATGTTGTAAACATCGCTTGACCAACTTGGGCAAAGTTCACCACGCGTGATGATCTCCAGACCAGAACTAAGGCAAACGCCATCAACGCAATGACGGCGCCGTTTGCGATGCCGCCAAGACTGAAATCCAAAAATTGCGTCATTAATTCACCTAATAACCCAGATAGGCGTGTCGAAGTTCGGAATTCGCAGCGATTTCTTCTGCTGGTCCTTCCAGAACTATTTCACCGAGATTCAGCACGATGCCTGTTCTGGCCACTCGCAGCGCCGTTACTGCATTCTGCTCGACTAAAAGAACAGCTAAGTTTTTTTCAACAGCTAATTGTTGTGCGAGTTCGAGTATTTGTTGAACGATTAATGGGGCCAAGCCCAGCGAGGGTTCATCGAGTAACAGACATGTGGGCTCTGCCATCAACGCCCGACCAATGGCTAGTTGCTGTCTTTCGCCGCCGCTGAGGGTGTTCGCAAGCAATTTGTGGCGCTTTGCTAACGCGGGAAATAAATCAAACACACCCGCGATCGATTCGCGTTGGCGAATGCGTGATCTCCACAATCCACCTAATCGCAAGTTCTCTTCAATTGTGAACTCTGCAATTGTTGATCGACCCTCTGGTACGAGAACTAATCCTTGTCGCGCACGCTCTTCAGTCGAGACTCCGGCAAGATTAGAACCATCGAAGGTCACCTCCCCTGATTTCTGAGTGATGAGGCCCGCAACTGTGCGCATCAGTGTCGACTTGCCAGCGCCGTTGGCACCGATCACTGCGGTTACGCAACCGCGTGGTGCTTCAAAAGAAACATCCTTCAGTGCAACTACTTGACCATAACTCACCGTGAGGTTGTGAATACTCAACATCACAAAACCTCAGCTTCACCAAGGTAAGCCGTTAACACTTCGTTATTTGCTCGGATTTGTGCCGGAGTACCTGACGCGATGATTTTTCCAGCATCGAGTACCCAGATCAGGTCGCACACATCCATAACTAATTCCATGTGATGCTCCACAAGTAAGACCGTCACCTTGGGAGTAAGTGCCTTCAATACGGTGGCCAACTCGCGAATATCGTCAGCACCGACTCCGCCTGCTGGCTCATCGAGAAGTAAAAGGTCGGGTTCGCTTACAAGCGCCCGGGCTAAGGCCACTTTTTTTTGAGTGGGGTACGGCAATTCAACCGGCATTGCATCAACAACATCAACTAGGCCGAGTCGTCGTAACATCTCACGGGATTTTTCTCGGATATCGCGTTGCTCTTTATCAACCCAAGGTAATGCCAGGGAATCAGACAGGATCCCCGCCTTGGTTCGGGAGGTCGCACCAAGCATGACGTTCTCTAATACTGTGAGTGCTGGAAAGAGTCCGACAGCTTGCAATGTTCGGGAGATACCCAGTTTTGCTAACTGGTGAGTTTTCACACGGTTGATCGGTTGGTCTTTGAATGAGATGGTGCCGGTATCAGCACGCATGAATCCACACACCACATTGAAAGCAGTAGTTTTGCCAGCACCATTAGGTCCAATGAGCCCAGTGATTGAACCAGCAGGAACCTTCATGGTCACGCCATCAAGAATCTTCAATCCACTCACGGTGACATCAACACCTATGAGTTCTAACATCGCGCAAGTCTGTAGGCCACACGGCACACGGTCAACCGAATCGCCGGGACTGTGCAGGCAGATTAATAACGAAGGCCCGCTCAATTGAGCGGGCCTTCGTTCGTTTAGAGAGTTAAGGCTTAGGCCTCATCCTCAACAAGCAGGTTCTTCACGCGGTTTGAATCAACCTGAATGCCAGGTCCCATCGTTGAAGAAAGAACTGCCTTCTTGATGTAGCGACCCTTGGACGCTGAAGGCTTCAAACGCATGACTTCGTCAAGCGCTGCTGCGTAGTTTTCAACGAGCTGGACTTCGGTGAACGAAGCCTTGCCGATAGGAAACTGCAGGTTTGAATGCTTATCAACACGGAATTCAATCTTTCCGCCCTTGATGTCATCCACTGCCTTTGCCACATCCATGGTGACGGTGCCGGTCTTTGGGTTTGGCATCAATCCACGGGGACCAAGGACCTTGCCCAATGTTCCAACCTTGCCCATGAGATCAGGTGTGCAGACTGCTGCATCGAAGTCAGTCCAACCACCACGAACCTTCTCGATGAGGTCATCTGAGCCTACGAAGTCTGCGCCAGCAGCGCGGGCTTCTTCTGCCTTGTCGGCGTTAGCAAAAACCAGGACCCGGACGGTCTTGCCAGTGCCGTGAGGCAGATTGACGGTGCCACGCACCATCTGGTCAGCCTTGCGAGGATCCACACCGAGGCGCATTGACACCTCAACAGTTGGATCGAACTTTGACTTCGTGGTCTCTTTCACCAGGCGAACTGCTGCCAATGGTGCGTAGAGCTCATCTGCATTGATCTTCTCTGCCGCTTCGCGGTAGACCTTGCTGCGCTTCATGTCTGCTCCTTCGCAGGTAGTGGTGTGCGAGCCGCGCTGGCTCTCCCACATGGTGGAAAAACGATTGAGTTATGCGGAAACCGTGATGCCCATTTGACGGGCGGTGCCTTCGATGATCTTCATCGCTGCATCAATGTCATTGGCATTGAGGTCAGGCATTTTGGTTTCTGCAATCTGACGGACCTGATCTTTTGTGATCGAGCCTGCCTTGGTTTGGTGCGGAACACCCGATCCCTTTTCAATGCCTGCGGCCTTGAGAATGAGTCGGGAAGCAGGAGGGGTCTTGAGTACGAAATCGAATGTGCGATCTTCGTACACCGTGATCTCAACAGGGATCACGTTGCCCTTCTGGCTTTCTGTTGCGGCGTTGTATGCCTTGCAGAATTCCATGATGTTGACGCCGTGCTGGCCAAGGGCTGGGCCCACTGGCGGCGCGGGGTTTGCTGCGCCTGCCTGAATTTGAAGCTTGATCAGGCCGGCAACCTTCTTCTTCGGTGCCATGGTGTTTCGGGTCCTTACGTGTTGGTGTTACCTAAAAGCGGCGCTTCTAGGAATCTGTGGGGTCGTTAGTTCTTCACGACCTGGTTGAACGCGAGCTCAACTGGAGTTTCGCGACCGAAGATCTCGACCAGGCCAGTGACCTTTTGAGCTTCGATGTTGATTTCAGAGATGGTCGCGTGCAATGTGGCAAATGGTCCATCAACCACAGTGACCGAATCGCCAACTGAGAAATCGATTTCCATTTGCGGAGCCGACGATGCTGCTGCTCCGCCTGCATTGCTGCCACCTGCTGCGGCTCCTGCCTTCTTCTCAGGAACTGGAGCAAGAATCGCGGTGACTTCGTCAACTGACAACGGTGACGGCTGATGGCCGTGACCAACGAAGCCGGTGACACCTGGGGTGTGACGAACAACGCCCCATGACTCATCGGTGAGATCGCAACGAACAAGGACGTAACCGGGGAACTTGTTGCGCTTGACCAGCTTGCGCACGCCGCTCTTAATTTCGGTGACTTCTTCAATTGGCACTTCGACCTGGAAGATGTACTCCTCCATGTTCAGCGACTGAGTACGAGTTTCAAGGTTTTGCTTCACCTTGTTTTCGTATCCTGCATACGAGTGAATGACGTACCAGTCACCAGGAGCGCGGCGCATCTGCTCGCGGAACGCTTCAACTGGATCAAGTTCTTCTTCTTCGGCGCCGGTCTCATCGATCGTTTCAATTGCAGTTTCTTGTGCAACTTCAACGGCAGCATCGAGCACAACTTCTGACTCACCATCGAGCGCAGGCTCGAGTGAATCAACAATCGTCTCTTCGATTGCGTCGACAACCAGATCGTTCAGGTCCTGCTCGGACACGGCGGGTTTCTCCTCGTTCGGGGAAGGGCTAGTGAGTGGGCACATCATCCGAAGATGAAGAGCACACCCTTGGTAAAGATGTAATCAAGTCCAGCGATGATGCCGGCCATGATCAGCACGAACACCAGCACAACTGTGGTGTAGGCAATCAGTTCCTTGCGCGTTGGCCAAATGACCTTGCGCAATTCAGCAATGACTTGGCGTACGAACAAAGCCGAACGTGTGAAGAAATTCTTCTTCGCACGCTCTGCTGGCGTCGAAGCATTTGGCTTCGTGCCTTCCGTATCCGTCATTCCCTTGCCTTTACTTCAGTCGTTCCGAGGTCGTACTTCGTGCGCAGGGCAGGAGGGACTCGAACCCCCAACCGACGGTTTTGGAGACCGTTACTCTACCAATTGAGCTACTACCCTAAGTCGATCCTTTAGCTCGCCTTGGGCAGGCTACCGCCAACGGTTCAACCGGAGCGCACAGTCTAGGCCGAGGCTTTCCCAAGGTCCAATCCGGTCGTTTTGCCCACAATTACTAGTGCGCTACTCGTCCCAATCGGGATCAGTATGCAACTCAACATTGAGCCAGTACGTCAATCCAGGCTCAGCCAGCTTGGTTCCCAAAGCCTTGCGGATCTGGTCCACCTCACTGATTGACCACTGCCCTACCGGTACCAAGTAGTCCACCTCTACGTAGACCTTGCGGCCTAGTTTGCCGATCAGTGTGGAAACTGGGTCAGGGAGCCCAAATTGGGCAGTGAGCTCGACTACTGCCGCTTCGATTGGTTGACGAGTCAGGTCATCAGGTGCACCTTCGAGCAACTCCCGCATCGTCGTACGAATCATCGAGATCGGAGTCGGTGCCACGACAACTGCAGCGACAAGCACCAAACCGGGGTCGACATACCCAGACAGCCAGGCCCATTGGGTGTCTTTCAGCAAAATTGCCGCAATGAAGCCAACCAGCATGGCAATTCCGAGATAGACCGCTGCCAGCCATTGCGCGGCTTCGGCTGCCACGAGCTCTGAGTCACCCCGCATCCGTCGCAGCACGAGATAGATCACCAAGGAACCGATAAACGCCAAAATGGCGTAGACCAAGGCGGCGCCCAGTTCAGTGTCGCCACCGCCACTCAAAATGATTTGAGTGGCGTCAATCACCGCATAACTAAAAGCACCCGTGAGTACGAGCCCTTGAACACCAAGCACTAAGGGGCCAAGTGCTTCACGACCAAAGGGATAGCGAGCTGATGGGCCCTTCATCACAAGATTGGAAACCTGAAGAGTTAAGGCAGACAACACGGTGCCAATCACCCCATAAAGCCCGTCAAACAAAATGATTTGCGACGAAACAATCAGGCCCCATGCGATACCAACAACCGACACCACAGCGGCGGCTGACAGCGAAATCACCAGTGAGCGCTGTTCAGCTACTAGCACCGCTTGGTGGTGATCCACTGGTTGCAACTGGTTGCTCATGTCGCCATTCAATCAGCATGAATGAGGCTGATGATTGCGCTAATGCCGCGCGCTGGAAGAATGTTCTCCATGACTGCACGCGTATCTGATCGCATTGCCGCTATTGCCGAATCTGCCACCTTGGCTGTTGATGCCAAGGCCAAGGCTCTCAAAGCAGCCGGACGTCCCGTCATCGGTTTTGGAGCTGGCGAGCCAGACTTCCCAACGCCTGACTACATCGTCGCCGCTGCCATCAAGGCGTGTTCGGATCCCAAGTGGCACCGCTACACCCCAGCGGGCGGATTGCCAGAACTCAAAGAAGCGGTCGCACTGAAGACCAAGCGCGACTCAGGCTACGAAGTTGCTGCAAGTCAGGTGCTGATCACTAACGGTGGCAAGCAGGCGCTGTACAACGCCTTTGCCGCACTCCTTGATCCGGGCGACGAAGTGATCTTGCCGGCGCCGTACTGGACCACCTACCCAGAATCTATTCGCCTTGCTGGTGGAGTGCCGGTAGAAGTCATGACTGACGAAACAAGTGGCTACCGCGCAACAATTGCGCAGCTTGATGCCGCACGCACTCCGCGCACCAAGGCACTCGTGTTTGTTTCACCATCAAACCCAACCGGCGCGGTCTACTCCCCTGCTGAAGTCAAAGCAATTGGTGAATGGGCAGTTGCTAACGGCGTCTGGGTGGTCACAGATGAGATCTACGAACACTTGGTTTACGGCGATGCCCAGTTCGCATCAATGCCAACGCTCGTTCCAGAACTCGCAAACACCTGCATCGTTGTGAATGGGGTTGCCAAGACATATGCAATGACCGGTTGGCGTGTGGGCTGGCTGATCGGGCCTGCAGACATCGTCAAGGGTGCAACAAATCTGCAGTCACATGCAACGTCCAACGTCGCCAACGTGTCACAGGTTGCCGCTCTTGCAGCAGTGACCGGAAACCTTGATGCAGTTGATGAAATGAAGGTGGCATTTGACCGTCGCCGCACACTCATCACTGGAATGCTTGATGCAATCCCTGGTGTGAACTGCCCGCTTCCTGAAGGTGCGTTCTATGTGTATCCATCTGTGAAGGATCTCATTGGCAAGAACTTGCGCGGACAAAAGATTGAATCGTCAGCTCAGCTATCTGGACTCATCCTTGATGAAGTTGAAGTTGCTGTTGTCCCAGGTGAAGCCTTTGGCACTCCTGGCTACCTTCGCTTGTCATACGCAACAAGTGACAATGACATCACCGAGGGTGTAACCCGAATCGCAAACCTGCTTGGAGAAGTTAACTAAAGTTCAATACCTACGCAACGCACTTCGGGATGTAATTCAATTCCGAAGTGCGTTTGCACTTTGCGGCGAACTACGCGCGCCAATTCAACGATGTCTTGCGCAGAAGCATTGCCGCGATTAGTCAGCGCCAACGTGTGTTTATTTGAAATACTTGCACGCTCGCTCAGCGCAAAGCCTTTCTTGATACCAGAATTTTCAATGAGCCAAGCTGCACTGAGTTTTACCCCATCATCATCTGGGTACCGTGGACAGTTCTGCGGCAATAAATCAGCAACTGATTGAGAAACAATCGGATTAGTGAAAAACGAACCCGCACTCCACGTGTCATGGTCTTCACGAATGAGCACCATGCCTTTACTGAAGCGCAATTCCAATACTGCTTCGCGAATTTCACTGGGTAATGCTGTCTCGCCAACTTCAAGGCCCAACGCATCAGCCAACTGGGAGTAGGCAATGCGACTCATGCCCGTACGCCCAAGTGCGAATGTCACAGCCAACACAACAAAGCGTTCAGGTTCCACCTTAAAAATGCTGCTGCGATAGGTGAATAGGCACTCCTGCGGCGAAAGGTCACGCACTTCATTGAGCTGACGATCCCAAACGCGAACAGTTGCGATCAGGTGGGAAACCTCTGTTCCATATGCACCAACATTTTGAATTGGCGTTGCACCAACGGTGCCAGGGATTCCAGATAAGGCCTCAAGCCCATGTATCCCTGAAGATAAACAGGTCGCTACGAATTGATCCCACGGTTCACCGCAAGCAGCAGTCACGAATACAAGGTCACCAATTTCTTGAACCTGCACACCGTGCACATCCGTATGCACAACAAGCCCAGCAAAGCCTTCATCTGAAATCAGCAGATTCGAGCCGCCACCAATGAGCAGCACAGGAACTTTTTGCGCATCTGCCTGCGCAACAGCCGCAATGAGTTCGGGTTCAGACGCTGCGCTAATGAAATTCACAGCGTCGCCACCGACATGCAAGGTGGTGTAGTCAGCAAGGCG
>CANFTO010000073.1 GCA_947449945.1 Actinomycetota bacterium
CTGCATATGCAGTTGCACCGGGCCGCGTGACAAAAAGCGATGGCACGCCTTACCGAGTCTTCACTCCATTTTATCGGGCATGGATGACTCACGGATGGCGTGCGCCAGCTGCTGATATTCCTACAGATACCCAATGGCTCATGCCAATGGAGTGCGAGGGAAGGCCACTAGCACCAACGCTTTCAGACATCACCTTGCCTTTAGCAGGCGAACAGGCCGCGTGGGCACAGTGGATGCAATACCGCGATCACGACCTGGCGCAATATTCCAGTGAACGCAACCGGCCAGATCTCAACACCACAAGCAAACTCAGTCATCACCTGCGTTGGGGTGAAATTCATCCTCGATCATTGCTCGCGGAATTAGATGATGATGATGAAGTCTTCCGAAAAGAATTGTGCTGGCGAGAGTTCTATGCCGACGTACTCTTCCAAACGCCAACATCTGTAAACACATCACTCAATGCCAAGTACGACAACATGGATTGGGCGCATGGGCCTGATGCAGATCGCGCATTTGAAGCATGGGCTTTGGGCCGAACCGGTTTCCCGTTAGTCGATGCAGGCATGCGCCAACTCCGTGCTGAGGGATGGATTCATAACCGCGTGCGGATGGTGGTTGCAAGCTTCCTCATTAAGGACCTCCACATCCAGTGGCAACGCGGAGCTGCAGAATTTATGCATTACTTGCGTGATGCGGATCTGGCTAGCAATGTTCATGGCTGGCAATGGACTGCGGGTTGCGGAACAGATGCTTCGCCGTTCTACCGAGTCTTTAATCCAATTTCCCAAGGCCTGAAGTTCGATCCAGACGGGGATTACGTGCGCAAGTACCTGCCTGAGTTACGACATTTAGTCGGTAGTGCCGCTCATGAACCTTGGGATCAACCTGACGGCTACGCCCATGGGTACCCGGAGCGAATCGTCAATCACGCCGTTGAACGCTTGGCTGCTCTCGCCGCCTATCAAGAGATCCGCTAAGTCCCAACCCCTACGATTGCTGGCTATGCCGACCTTCTCCGTTGTTTCCATGAAAGGCGGAGTCGGCAAGACCTCAGTGACCTTGGGCCTAGCCAGCGCGGCATGGAATCGAGGTCATCGAGTTCTGGTGATCGATCTAGACCCACAAGCAAATGCCACCATGGGTCTGAGAATTGATGATCCCACCTTCACCGTGAACGACGTGCTGGCCGACGCCCGTCCGGGGATTGCGTCAGATGCAATTCACATTTCTCCTTGGGGAGACAATGTTCATGCACTCGCCTCTGAACGTGCTCTTGAACATCGCAACACTGTCGAAGGCCGGTATTCGTCTCTTCGACTTCGCGCAGCGCTGGCCAGCTTGCCGCACTCATACGACTGTGTGCTCATTGACTGCCCGCCATCACTGGGTGAACTCACACGCAATGCGTTGAGCGCGAGCGACGGCGCACTCATCGTGACAGAACCAGGTTTCTTCGCATTACGAGGCGCTGAACAAGCATTGGAAGCTGTCGAAGTCATTCGCAGTTCTACTAATCCCTTGATGAAAGCAGATGCAATCATCATTAATAAGGCGCGCCCGGCTGTTGCCGAACAGCGCCAACGCATCGAAGAGTTGCGCACAAACTATGGAACCCTTGTGAGCCAAACACTTGTTCCTGAACGCAATGCGATCCAACAAGCTGAGGCTGCTGGCATGCCGATTCATGCATGGGAATCGCCCGCCGGCATTGAGTTAGCACAAGTCTTTGACACGATCTACGACGAAATCATGCCGATTCGTTTTTCAACGGAGGTACCGCGATGAGTAATGACAAGCCTGCCTTCGATCCCACGCCACGCGCTGCACTCGGTAAGGCATCCGATGCGGTGTTACATCCAACGATGCCACGAGATCACGAAGATCGCGCTCCCTTAAGCACAGGGGCAACGTCAGATGCACTTCTTGGCCCAAAGCGCGACAAACTTGTTGAACTCAATATTGAAGTTCCAAAGTCAATTCGCAAGGCCTTAAAATCAGAAGCAGATAAGCGTGGACTGAGTGTCGATCAGTTGATCACCATGCTTGCCCGCAATTACTTAGGTCGCTAAAGCGTTACGGAGAAAGTCGTTCCACAGCCCATGCAGTGGGATCGTTGAAATTTCCGGATTCCATCGTGCGGTGAAAACGCAATCGATCATGTAGGCGTGAGGGTCTTCCCTGCCAGAACTCAATCGTGCGCGGAACAATGAGCCAACCGCCCCAGTTATCTGGCATCGGAATCTCATCGGGATATCGGCGCGAAAATTCATCAAAGCGCGCATCCAAGATTGAACGATCCGCAATCACTGTTGACTGTTCGCTGACCCAGGCCCCAATTTTTGAATCACGCGGACGGGAAATGAAATATTCCTGGGCTTCAGTACGACTTATCGGCGATACCGAACCGACGACACACACCTGCCGATGCATAGCAAACCAAGGGAAGACAACCGAGGCATGTGGATTTTCCCAGATTTCGCGACTCTTACGAGACTGCAGGTTTGTATAAAAAATCAAACCGCGCTCATCAGCATTTTTTAATAGAACCGTGCGACTACTCGGCTGGCCGTTCTGGTCCCCAGTTGAGAGCACCATCGCGTTGGGTTCAGGGAGTTGAGCCGCAACGGCATCTTCCAGCCAGGCTTGAAAGGCCGAGAGCGGATCACTGGGCAGATCCCCTAGATCTAGGTGACCCTGGTCATAGTGCACCCGTAGATCCGCTAGCCGAGTTGGCGCTTGGTCAGGGTTCTCTAGACTCATACCTGCATCCCACCACGGGAGCGCCTCGCAATGAGCAAATGGAGCGTTCTGTGTCTGACAACATCCAGATTCCTACTGACCTACTTCCTGTCGATGGCCGCTTTGGTGCGGGCCCATCCAAGGTGCGCAAAGAGCAGGTTGATGCTCTTTCGGCGGTGTGGCAGAGCTACTTGGGTACCAGCCACCGTCAAAAGACTGTGAAGTCTCAGGTTGGCCGTCTTCGCTCGGGCCTTTCAGAACTTTTCTCCCTTCCTGAAGGCTATGAAGTCGTGCTCGGCAATGGTGGATCCACCGCATTCTGGGATGCCGCAGCCTTCGGCTTGATTCGTGATCGCGCTCAGTTCCTCTCCTTTGGAGAGTTCGGCGCCAAGTTCGCCAGTGGCGTTAAAGACGCACCATTCCTGGGCGAGCCAACTATTCGTAAGTCAGAGCCAGGCGATGCGCCAGCCTTTGTTGCCGAAGCTGGGGTTGACGCTTACTGCTCGCCTCACAACGAAACTTCCACAGGTGTTGCTGTTACCCCACAGCGTGTTGCGGGTACTGATGCTGACGCGTTGATGATCATCGATGCGACTTCAGCCGCCGGCGGCTTGATGGTTGATGCCAAGGAATTCGATACCTACTACTTCGCGCCACAAAAGAGCTTTGGTTCAGATGGCGGCTTGTGGTTTGCGTTGATGTCACCAGCAGCCATTGCTCGTGTTGCTCAAATCAAGGCAACAAACCGATGGATCGCCCCGTTCCTTGATCTGCAAACTGCGATCGATAACTCTGTACAGGATCAGACTTACAACACCCCAGCACTTTCAACAATCTTGATGATGGCTGAGCAGGTTGATTGGTTTAACGGCAATGGTGGTTTGAAGTGGGCTGCGGGCCGTACGGCTGAATCATCAGGCGTGCTCTACGACTGGGCAGAAGCTAATCCACTTGCAACACCATTTGTCACGGATCCAACAAAGCGCTCAGGCGTCGTAGCAACAATCGACATTGACGATTCAATTGACGCAACCTTGATTTGCAAGGCACTTCGCGCAAATGGTGTTGTTGATACGGATCCATATCGCAAGCTCGGTCGCAATCAGCTTCGCATTGCAGTGTTCCCGTCAGTTGATCCTGACGACGTTCGCGCATTGACTCGCTGCATTGATTACGTCATCACGCAGCTTTCGTGACACTGGCTCCTGCTCGTCCGGTACGCGATCGGTCAACATGGATCTGTTACCTCCAGGGTGGCTTCTTTGCGTGGTTTATTTACGCCTTTGGAGCTACTCAAGCGCTCCTGCGTGACGAGCAAGGAACCACTCGATCAATTGCTGCCTTGCATGGAACCTTTCTTGCAACAGGAAGTCTCGTAGGTTCACTTCTTGCTGGAAAGGCGCTCCTGAAATGGGGCCGCGGCATTGTGATGCGCGTTGGTGGCATCGGAGCAATCATCGGCATTCTGATTTACACCACACCCAATGGCTCATTCCCCGTGACCTTGGCCGGTGCTTTCGTTGCTGCGCTCTGTGGGTCATTTTTTACGTCGGGACTCAATGCCTTCTTGATGGATCATCAAGGTGATGCTGGCCCAAGTTCACTCCTTGAGGCCAATGCTGTCGCTGCCTTCATGGGCCTAGCCGGACCACTTGTTGTTGGCATCACGACCGCAACGTTTTTCGGATGGCGTGCAGGTGTATGGGTTGCAGTTGTCGCTTTGGTCGTCGTTGAATTTGCACGTGGCCGAGACTTATCGGATTACCGGACAGACGCAGAAGAACTGAAACATGAACGCCAAGACAAGATGCCTCGCGAGGTTTTTTGGAGTTTGGGTTTGTTTATGTGCTTCCTCGCCACTGAGTTCTCAATGACGTTTTGGAGTGCAGATCTACTACGTGAGCGTTGCGGGTTTGCCGCAGGCGCTGCAGCTGCGTCCATCGGTGCGATCACTGGCGGCATGCTGGTCGGCCGCCTCATTGGTGCGCGTCTAGCCGAACGCCACCCAGCAGACTTCTTGCTGAGAATCTCCGTTGTGCTCGCGCTTGTGGCCTTCGCACTCGCCTGGACCTTCACGTGGTGGCCTGCCGTGATTCTTGGATTGGCACTCGGTGGGTTAGGGCTAAGCGTTCAGTCTCCATTAGGTATTGCACGAACGATGCAAGTTTCAAATGGTTTGACTGACAGAGCATCAGCACTTGCACTCGTTGCGGGAAGTATCGCTGTCGCTTCCGCGCCAATTGCTTTAGGCGTGTTAGCAGATCACGTTGGTTTCCATACTGCGTTCCTGATGGTTCCAGTCTTTCTCGGACTCGCACTCGTCATCTTGCTTGTGCGTCCTGTTCGGCCACTTGTTGCAGCGGTTTAAGGAATAGAAACCCTGAGCAACCTGTGATCGCGTTCGCTTGCGATTAACAGTGCGGTGCCATCGGCCGTCCAAGTTATTGCTTCACCCTGCAATTGCCCTGGTAGATCAAAGGTTTTCGTTGGTTTGCCAGCAGGCAACCCGACGTAAATCGTGGCATCGAAATAGGTGCGTAACACATAGCGATCCCCTTGTGGGGATACAGCGCCGTCGGTGATCAAACCGCCTTCAGTCTGTACCTTCATTGCCCTGTTCTTTGGCTTCAGAGGATTGGGCAACGCATACAGGCTTCCGTGGGCTAGTTGTTTGGTCACTATCCACAGCAGTGGAGCCGAGGGATCCGCGAGCAAGGTCTCCGCGTTATGCGGAATGTCTGGATAGGTAACGCGATAAGTCGACGCATTCACAGTTTGTGACTCAAGTGCACGAGGTTCGCGAATCTTCAAAACCTCGACGTATGGCCAGGAATCCTTATTGTCCCCAAGGTCTCCGAGCCAGATCACCGGACGACCTTTGGAGTCTTTACCGGATGCAATCGCTTCATAATCACGCGCTTTTGCACCACGGATCGTCAAGGTTGCTTGAGTTGTACAAGTGCGCTCATTAACCGCATAGATCCGCGGGCCGCCTGAGGAGTCGTTGTGCACATACAGCGTTCCAGGAAATGCTTGCGAGCGCGTGATTCCGCTGATTTCGTCGAAACGTTGATCGCTAAATGTGCATTGAACCTTCCACGGCGGGACTGAAGCCTGAGCGGGAGTGCTTCCTAAGAGAAATATGAGTGGAGTCAGTAGGAAAGCAAAAAGTCGGGTCATGAGCCAGCTAGCGCCGCCACCACCACCACCGCGATCAGCGATGCGAGCACCACAAGGGTGATGATGCGGCGGGCCTTTGGACTCATGACCCTACCTTAAAGCTTTACTACCCGGCTACGCCAAGCAGCTGCTCAATTGGGTTGATTGCGAAGTACACAATGAAGGCAATCGAGATGACCCACATCAACCAGTTGATTTCCTTGATCTTGCCCGTTGCGATCTTGATGATGACCCAGCTCACAAAACCAGCGCCAATGCCGTTGGTGATTGAGTAGGTGAAAGGCATCAACGCGATCGTCAAGAAGGCTGGGATACCGATCGAGTAGTCAGTGAAATCAATGTGACGAATCTGCGTCATCATTAAGAAGCCCACGATTACCAAGGCTGGAGTTGCCGCCTCATAAGGAATCACGGTGACGAGTGGTGAAAAGAACATTGCGATCAGGAACAGCAGGCCGGTGACCAGCGATGCGATACCTGTGCGTGCACCTTCACCAATGCCTGATGCTGACTCAATGTATGCAGTGTTGCTCGATACCGAACCAACACCACCGGCAACAGCTGCAAGTGAGTCCACAACAAGGATGCTCTCGAAATGAGGGATGTTGCCTTCATCGTCAAGCAGGTCTGCTTCAGTTGCAAGACCAAAGGCTGTGCCCATGGTGTCGAAGAAGTCAGAGAGCATGAGCGAGAAAATCGCCAAGATCGCTGCAACAACGCCAATTGACGAGAAAGAACCAAAGAGGTTGAAGTGTCCAAGCAAACCGAGGTCAGGCGTCGATGCAACTGACTCAGGCAATTTAGGAACGTTCAAGCCCCAGCCAAGTGGGTTATCTGCTGACTTTGCGCCAACTCCAGCGATAGCTTCGATAATCATTGCAACAACGGTGGTTGCAAGGATCGAGATCAGGATTGCGCCCTTGACCTTACGCACCAACAAAATGATGGTGATGACCAAGCCGATGACGAAGGTGAAGATTGGCCAGCCCTGGAGTTGACCAAAGACACCGAAGGAAATCAACGGAACGCCTGAGCGCACGATGCCTGAGTCAACAAGACCGATGATGGTGATGAACAAACCAATACCTACGCCAATTGCATACTTCAGTTGTTCCGGTACAGCCTTGAATACAGCAGAACGGAAACCGGTAAGTACGAGAAGCAGAATCAACAAACCTTCGAGCACCACCAGACCCATGGCATCTGCCCAGGTCATCTGAGGAGCAAGGGTGAAAGCAACAAAGCCGTTAAGGCCAAGGCCCGCTGCGATAGCAATTGGGAAACGGCCGATTACGCCCATAAGAATGGTCATCAACCCAGCAATAAGTGCCGTTGCCGCGGTAACCATGGTGATGGACTGAAGAACGTCGGTGTTTTCGCCGATGAACTGCCCATTAACATCCTTTGCGGTACCGATGATGAGCGGGTTGAGCACCACGATGTAAGCCATCGTGAAGAAGGTGACGAAGCCACCTCGGATTTCACGACCGTAATTGGATCCGCGTGCGGATAGTTCGAAATACTTATCGAAGCCAGATTTTGGCTCTGTACTGATGGACATGCACCCTCCAGGTCGGGTTGATGAATGGCCGGAGACTAGCGTGAGATCAACGCCAACTGTTGGACATAAGGAAAGGCGACACCATGAGTCGGACAAGTGCTTATCGGGCAGAACCCGGTTCCGTGGCTTCAGCACAGGTTGCGGTGCGCGTAGGCACACTGGCATGGGTCATGGCCGGTGTCATTGGTGCCGTCGTTTTGAAGGCAAATGACGGAAATATTCAGCAATGGGTCCTGATGTCTACCATCGGAATCGCCAGCGGAGTTCTGGGTTTAGTGTTTTTGCGGCGTAAAGCCCAAGGGAAGTAATTCTCCCATTCATTCGGTGCACGCCCACGGGCACGGATGGGTTTAGGAGTGGCCTAAATCCCCGGCTTCGTCCGGCAAGGAGCCTTCTGCGGATTCAAGTGGAGGTTCAACGAGCACCTCTGAGTGCGCACCGCAACCAAAGTCCAAACTCACGATGCGACCGTCAGCCGCGCCAAGTTCATTCGCGCAGATGCCAAAGGCCTGGCCGACAACACCACCGACGGTGACCAGGAATCCACAGGTTGAACACTCATGGGCTGCATTTCGTGCCATCGCGGTTTGAGGGCCAGTTTCTCCTAGGTGCCACCGATGTGCCGCTGCTTCGCGCCCTAGTGGAGATAACACACGAGCTCGACCAAGACCTAACTCCCATTGACCCGGTGTCAATGGAGCAAGGGAGGCGACGCCTTCAAGCTCGTCTTCACCCGTGAGTCCGGCAATAAGACGTTGGTCATCTGCCGGTGTGGGCAGGATGTCTCCTACGCCAAGGTCACCTGCTTGTACGCGTTCACTCCATGGCACCCATGCTGGGGCAACGAGAGCTTGCTCGCCTGGCATGAGGACGACGTCGTTCACCGTGACCACATCGGTTCCGGCTGCACGCACCACGAGGACAGCCCAGTTCCAGCCGATGTAGGCAGGATTGAGGCAGGTGTAGAGGTGAGTGGCAATGTGATCGGCATCCATGATGGCGCTCACGAATTCACCCACATATTCGATGCCGACTTCTTCGATCAAAGCGTCGCGGGTCAGATCCTGAGCATCAAGAAGCAGCGGATCGTCCACGATGGCTGCTTGAGTTTCAATGTCAGTCACAGGCCGATTCTCGCGTACCTATGACCTGCCCTGAACCCCCGGGGGCAAAACACCACCAATCCCGTAGGCTGCGGGCGTGATGATTCGTCGAATTGCCCCGATTGCTGCCCTTGGACTTGCTGCCCTTGCACTGGCTGGATGCACGAAGCCCGCACCTGGCGTTTCCGTCGTCAGCGGCACGCACAGCGTGAATGAAGAGGCTCTGTGTTGGGACTTCAACATCGACGAGGCGGGCCTCAATTGCCAGAACCTGGCCACGAACTTGCAGGATGCACTTCCCAATGCGCTTGCTGTTCCATCGATGGTTGGAAACACGGTTGGCATCAGCGTTGATCCCGTCGTTGCAGAAGAAGGCTGGACTGCCTTCTTCAACGGCCAACCATTGAGCTCCGCACCCATTACTGAGACGTACTACCGATTTAGCATTCCCGCTGCCACAACATTGAATGCTGAAGGCACACCACTCGCTGTTGCTTCCATCAGCAATAACAAGATGCGCGGTTTGTGGTTGTTTAAGATCACGAACTAGTCCTTCACAGTGAATCTCACGTTTGATCTCGGGATCGCATTCACAA
>CANFTO010000074.1 GCA_947449945.1 Actinomycetota bacterium
AGATTTCTACTGCAGGCACAGCGTTGCTGAGTATCTCGATGCTGTTCTTCTTCTGGAATGTCATCACCACCTCCAAGAACGCACCGAAGGTCACCGTTGATGATCCTTGGGGTTGGTCAAGTTCATTGGAGTGGGCAACGTCTTGCCCGCCGCCGCGCCACAACTTCGTTGCGCTTCCTCCAATTCGCTCAGAGCGACCAGCATTCGATCTGCACTATCCAGAGTTATCCGATACGCCAACGCACATGGAAAAGCCCGTATCGGTTGGAGGCGGTCACTAATGAAGGTCGAAGGTCGCCTCTTTGGGGCGGGCGCAATAATTTTCGCGCTCATGGCATTGGTCTACTGGATGACCGCTCACGATCCAATTGGCACAACCGCGCTAGCCATGTGTGCTGGTTTGGCTGCGCTCGTGGCTTTTTACGTGTTGTACACCGCAAAGCGAGTCTGGCCTCGCCCAGAGGATCGTGGCGATGCCAATATTGACGAGGCAGACCCTGAATACGGCTTCTTCAGCCCGCATTCATGGTGGCCGCTGTACATAGGCGTGGGCACAATGATCATTGCTTTTGGATTGGTCTTTGCAGTCTGGATCATTGCTCTGGGTGTGTTTGTACTCGTCATTGCACTTATCGGTTGGTTGTTTGAGTACTACCGCGGTAATTTCGCGCAGTAGTGATCCACGATTTATGAAGGGCCGGTGCCGTTGGCACCGGCCCTTCATAATGTGGTCACATGATTATGACTTGGCAGGCGCAAAGGTCACCTTCGCGACAACTACCCAGCAAGCAGTCAAAAGAACGGCCCCAACAACGCCTAGAACCTCAATTGCGGCCGCATTGGTGGTTTGACCAAGCACCGCAGTTGAGAGCGTCAGCGCGCCAATAGGAAAGACCACGCCCCACCAGCCAGGTTGTACGGGGGCAGTTCCGGTCTTGCGAATGCCTCTGAAGGCAACGAAGGCATACAACGACCACCACAGCCCGAATCCGAGGCCAACTGCGCTAGCAATCACACCAAAGGCGGAGGGGACTTGGAGCCAGGCAAGATCTGTGGCCACTGCCGACTGCTGAAGTCGGATTGCGCCGAGTCCGATCAGGCCCGCGGGTGCGAGTGGGATCCACAAGCCGGTAGCCAGCGGGCCGACGAAGGGGCTGCCCAACACCATGCGACCGACGAACAAACTGAACATGCCTAAGAAGAGTAAGAACCCAAGGCCGTAGAACGCAAAGCCAATGAGCAGCAGGAGCTCAGACAGAGGTGTATTTACCGCGATGATCGGGGCTAAGGCCACCGGAATCAGCAGATTCATCACCGGTGGAATGAGCCAACCGCCGTGGATGTCGTTCATCTGCACGTTGGCTTGCATTATGGCCAGTGACCAGGTCAAGGAAAAGCCAACTACCAGGATCGTTCCAATGGCCAAGAGCATGGAAGCAATCCATAACGACATGCTTGTCGATAGCAACTGGGGCCCGATGCGCCCCCAGGCTGCTGAGAGCACCAGGAGCCCAGCGGGCAGGGTTGCCAACATTGGGCCAGCAGTGGGATTGGCAATTTCTTTCATCAATGCAAGACGATCCCGCAAGCGCCTGAGGTAGCGGGGAGCCAGGATCACGCCAAGCGCAGTGGCCAGGATGAGCCCAACAATACTGGCGTTATTCAGCCAATTCGCATTCCAAGTTTGAGCTTCAGTGGAGAGCACGAGTGCAAGAGCGCCCGTACCCATCACGGATCCGTACCAAGCTGGGTGTTGTGGTTGTTGAAATGCCATGGCCACAAGGTATCCGCAATGCAACGCAGGTTGGCTCACTTGCTGGGCTGCGCATGACTTAGAGGTCGTTTTCCTTACGGAAGACTGCCACGATCGCATTGGCATGTCCGTGGCCCATTTCGAAATTTTCTTTCAGGTATGCCACTTGTTCCATGTGCGCTTGAGATGAGACTTTCTTCAGTTGCTTCATCCAATAATCAATCGGCTTGCCGTACTTCTTCTCAATTGAGGGAAAGTAGGAAGCAGGACCTGTGAGTTTCTTTTCCGCCACTGCTGCACTGCAAACGACCAAGCGCGTGAGCGTTTGGAGAATTCAAGAGTCGGGAAAAAAGAAGGCCCCCTGCTTTCACAGGAGGCCTTCTCGAACATGCAATGACGGGTTAGTGCTCGTTTTGTTGTTCAGCGTTTGTCGCAGCCATTCCTGGGTGGTGCAGCACACCGCCATGGAACGTGCTGATCTGATCCGCATCTTCATAAGCATGGAGCGGGGCTTCAAGTGCAGCATCAGCAGCAACGTGTGCTTGACCAGCTTCAATTTCAGCAGCTGATGGCAGCGGCACGTTCTCGCCGTAGAAGAAGTGGCTGAGCTTTGAGCGACGACTTTGGATCGCGTACTTCTTGTTCTTTACGCCGTCGATGTCAGTCTTCTGCGGAGTTGGGATAGGTGCGATATCAGTCTTGCTCGTGATGACAGCTAATTCCTTCACAGAAAGTGGCTCATGAGCTTCGATGAATTCGCCATGTGGCAAACGCAGGATGCGCCCAGCTTCATAACCGTGAAGCAACTTCTCGCGGTCACGACGCTGCAAGCCAAGGCAGATGCGGCGGGTCAACACGAACATCAATGGAGGCAACACGAAGTATGAAATTCGCAGGAACCAAATAATGGAGTTGAACGACATGTTGAAGGCTGATGCGATCAAGTCGTTACCGCCGCCAATGAACAGCAGCAGGTAGAACGTGATGGCCATAACACCAAGACCCGTACGGGTAGGGGCGTTGCGAGGGCGATCTAGAAGGTGATGCTCACTCTTGTCGCCCGTGACCCACGCTTCGATGAATGGGTAAGCACCCAGGGCCGTGAAGATAATGCCCGGAATGATCACCGCAGGAACAAGAACGTTCCACGAAAGTGTGAAGCCAGCGATGTGACTCTCAAGGTTTGGCATCGTTCTCAATGCGCCGTCGAGCCAACCGATGTACCAGTCAGGCTGAGTTGCAGCACTGACTTGATCAGGGGTATACGGGCCAAAGACCCAGATTGGGTTGATGCTCACCAAACCACCGACAAGAGCGATGATGCCGAAGACGATGAAGAAGAAGCCACCGGCTTTTGCCATGTAGACCGGCATAAGTGGGTAACCCACAACGTTGTCGTTGGTACGGCCAGGTCCAGGGAACTGCGTGTGCTTTTGGGTGAACACCATGATCAAGTGAACGGTGACCATCGCCAAAATCAAGCCTGGAATCAACAAGATATGAATTGCGTACAGGCGTGAGATGAAGTCGGTGCCCGGGAATTCGCCACCAAAGAGCAGGAAGGCTCCCCACGTGCCGATCACTGGAATTGACTGCACGATGCCTCGAGCGATCTGAAGACCAGTTCCTGAGAGCAGGTCGTCTGGAAGTGAGTAACCCGAGAAACCAGCACCCAAGCCCAAGGTCACAAGAACAACACCGATGATCCAGTTGAACTCACGTGGCTTGCGGAATGCACCAGTGAAGAAGACGCGGAACATGTGAACCGACATCGATGCAACAAAGATCAACGCTGCCCAGTGGTGCATCTGGCGAATCAACAAACCGCCACGAACATCAAAGGAGATGTCAAGTGTCGAGGAGTATGCCTCTGACATGGAAACACCCTTGAGTGGCACATAAGAGCCGTCGTAGATCACTTCAACCATCGAAGGCTTGAAGAACAGGGTCAGGTACGTACCTGTCAACAGCACCACGAGGAATGAGTAGAGGGCAATTTCGCCCAGCATGAATGACCAGTGGTCAGGGAAGACCTTGCCGAGGTTACGGGCTAGGAACTTGTTACTTCCCAAACGTTGGTCAACGTAGGTAGCCGCACCTGCACCGGCTGTTTCTACAGGACTTGTTGTGCTCATCCGCGCTCCCAGAAGCTAGGTCCGACTGGCTGTGCAAAGTCATCGAGCGCAACGAGGTAGCCCTCGTTGTCTACACCGATTGGCAGCTGCGGCATGTTTCGTGCCGCAGGCCCGAACACCACTGCGCCAGCATTTGCCAAGTCGAAGGTTGACTGGTGGCAAGGACACAGCAGGTGATGAGTGCGTTGTTCATACAACGCGATTGGGCAACCCACGTGGGTACAAATCTTTGAGTACGCCACGATGCCTTGGTAATCCCAGCCATCGCCCTGTTGAGCAACGATTTCTGTTGGATCCATACGTACCAAGATGATCGCTGCTTTGCCGCGTGCATCAAGGTTTCCGGAGAGTTCTTGCTCTTCCATGAGGTTTGCAGGAACTGCGGAAACTAAGCCGCCAACAGGGAGATCTTCTGGCTTAATTGGCTGGTAGGTCTCATCGACCACGATGCGCTCACCCTTACGCCACAAGGTGTGCGAAAGGATTTCGTCGGGGCTTGCCTTGCCGCTGAGGCCGCCACTCCACAGATCACGAAGCAGGAACAGCGCAGGGATAGGGAATAGCGCCATAGCGCCGATCAACGTACGGCGAATGATCGGGTAGCGAGCAAAGCCAGACTCTTCTTTGCCGCGTTCGTAGTTGGCTGCTGCTTCAGCAGTCGCATCAGCAGGAGAGGCCATTTCATGGCGCATCTGCACGACTTCTACGTCTGGCATCAACTTCTTGGCCCACTGGATTGCTCCAGCGCCAATGAGCAGGATGGAAAGTCCGCTGGTCAAGCCGAGCATGATGGTGAGGAGCGCTACTTCGCCAAACACTGGGATATAGACCACGGTGTCTTTGTCGATCGTTACGTAGCAAACGATGAACGCAATAACCAAGATGATTGACAGCAAAAACATGCTGGCAACTTGACGCTCAGCACGCTTGGCGGCCTTTGGGTTGGTGTCCGTTGCACGAAGAACGTGCGGAACGTCAGCCACAGGGGAGTGGCCCAATTTTGCCGGCTGTGAGCCGTGCGGAGTGATGTCGGTCATCGCGCCTTAATTCCGATCCAGATGGCAGCTCCGATGAGAGCAGCGAAAACAGCGGTCCACAAGAACAAGCCTTCAGTTACCGGGCCGAGTCGACCAAGGTCGAGTCCACCTGGGCTTGAAGCGTTCTGGAGGTTGTTGATGTACGCGATGATTTGCTTCTTGTTCTCAAGAGGCAAGGTGCCATCGCTAAACACAGGCATGCTCTGTGGGCCGGTGAGCATGGCTTCGAGAATTTCCTTCGGTTCAGCTTGCATCAAGTTCGGTGCCCATTTGCCTTGGGTCAGTGCAGCGCCTTGACCGGCAGCCTGATGGCACTGTGCACAGTTGGTGCGGAAGAGCACGCCACCTTGAGCGACATTCGCGCCTTCAAAACTTGCGTCTTCTTCAGTTGGAATTGCAGGTCCTGGAGCAAGGGAAGCCACATATGCCGCAAGGGCAGCGACCTGCTCTTCGTTGTACGAAGGAGCCTTAGCAACGGCCTGAGCACCCGGAGCGGCAAGTGGCATACGCCCACTGGAAACCTGGAAGTCAACGGCTGCAGCGCCAACGCCAAGGAGGGTCGGGCCGTTTGCAGTGCCTTGAGCTTCCATGCCATGGCATGAGGAACAACCAGCAAGGTAGAGCTTTTTGCCTTCTTCAACCTGAGTCTGGGAACTCGCTGATGCTTGTGCCGGTTGCACATTCGCGATGGCTGCATAGCCGCCACCAACCGCGACGAGCGCGGCAAGTAACAGGCCAAGTGCAACCAGTGGATTGCGCCGACGTGCGGCCAGGAACTTCACTCGTTCGGACCTTTCCTTGTTCGAGTACTGCAGGAGGGAAAGTGAATGGGATTACTTGAGGATGTAAATCATGAAGAACAGGGCGATCCAGACCACGTCAACGAAGTGCCAGTAATACGAGGCAACGATGGCGCGGGTGGCCTGGTCATGCGTGAAACGCTTGCTCACGTAGGTAGTGGCCAACACAAAGAGGAAGGCCACCAAGCCGCCAGTCACGTGAAGACCGTGGAAACCCGTGGTGAGGTAGAAGGCGCTGCCATACGCACTTGAAGAAAGAGTGAGGCCTTCGCGCACCAAGTTGGTGTACTCAGTGATCTGACCGGCTACGAAGAACGCCCCCATCAAGAAGGTGATGCTGAACCAACGGCGCAGCAACTTGACGTCACCGCGTTCAGCAGCAAATACGCCAAGTTGGCAGGTCACCGATGACAAGACCAGCACCGTGGTGTTGATGCTGGCGAACGGGATGTTCAGCAGTTGGGTCTCATTAGCCCACAGCTGCGGATTCACCGCCCGAAGGGTGAAGTACATGGCGAAGAGGGCAGCGAAGAACATGAGTTCGCTGGACAGCCACACGATGGTGCCAATCGACACCATGTTGGGGCGATTCGCCGGTGCGTGTGCGTATGCGGAAGGAGCGGTTGCGGTTGCCACGAGGCGAGTCTGTCAGATCGCCTGCGGTAATGCTCCCTGACCCCGGTCTATTTCGTTAGGGATTCGTCACATTTTTATGGGGGGAGCCCGCAGGGGTGGTTTTGGGTACTTACGGCTAGAGTTCATGGGTGACTTCAGCACCTGCTCCGCGCCCACTTCGCGTCTTGGTTTACAGCGACGATCATGCTGTTCGTCGCGATGTCCTCTTGGCCCTAGGTAAGCGCCCAGTTCCAGGTCTTCCTGAGGTGACCTACCTCGAGGTGGCAACTGAGCCGGCGTTAATTGCTGCGGCGGATGCGGGCGGCATCGATCTGTTCATTCTTGATGGTGAAGCTACTCCGGCAGGTGGCATGGGGATGTCACGACAACTGAAGGACGAAATCTACGAATGCCCACCTATCTTGGTGCTGATCGCTCGCGCTCAAGATGCGTGGTTGGCAACCTGGTCACGTGCTGATGCAGTTGCTGCTCATCCCATTAATGCCATTGACCTAGCGATGCGCGTGGGCGAGCAGTTGCAGCGCCGGGTCGCTCGCGCCAGTTAATTTCCCGTGAGCACCGATTTCACCTGGTCGCAATTGCTTGGTGGCTTGGTTACGGGTCACGAACTTTCTCAAGAGCAGTGCTCGTGGGCCATGCAACGCATGCTGGCTGGCGAAGCAACAGATGCGCAGATTGCTGGCTTTGTTGTTGGGATGCGAGCCAAGGGCGAAACTCCAAACGAAGTAAGTGCCCTGGTCGCTGAAATGGCTAAGCATGCGAACACCTTCACCACAGAACGACCTGCAATGGACATCGTTGGTACAGGTGGAGATCAAGCCAATACCGTCAACATCTCGACGATGACTGCATTAGTTGTGGCTGCGTGTGGAGTGCCAATAGCCAAGCACGGCAATCGTGCAGCATCGTCGCAAACAGGAACGGCAGATGTTCTGGAAGAACTTGGTGTTGTCATTGAACTCACGCCAGAGCATGTGAAGCAATGTGTTGATCAAGTAGGTATCGGATTTGCTTTCGCCCCGCGCCACCACCCGGCAATGCGTCATGTTGGGCCCGTACGCAAAGAGCTTGGTATTCCCACGGTTTTTAACATACTTGGGCCGCTGTCTAATCCTGCCGGAACTCGAGCAATGCTGCTTGGCGTTGCAGACATGCAGCGTGCACCAGTGATCGCTGAAGTGCTTGCAGCTCGCGGTGTGCGCGCACTTGTGGTGCGCGGCGATGACGGACTCGATGAGCTTTCAACAACCACGACATCAACTGTTTGGGATGTCACTGGTAGTGGCGTTATGAAAACAAGCTTCGATCCCACTGTGCTTGGGTTGACTGCAGTGAATCCATCATTGTTGGTTGGTGGTGATCGCGTACGCAATGCGGCACTACTGCGGCAAGCCTTAGGTGTCGATGCCATCGATAATGGCCAGTCAGCTCGAATCAATGCGATTCAGGATGTTGTTTCACTGAATGCGGCAGCAGCACTCGTTGTGTATGACTCGCTCAACGAAGTCGGATTAGCGGGCACGCTGCAGGAGCGCGTCGCCGCGAAACTTTCTCAGGTTCGTGAAGTTCTCAGTAGCGGTGATATCGCCAAAGTGTTGACGCGATGGATTGCTTTGAGTCAAGAGCTCAATCTCAAGCAATAGTGCGAATTCGCGTCACCGCATCAAGTGCAGGCCCGATTGGTCGCATTGTGGGAAGACCCGAATCAACCTGAAGCACGGCAGTGTGTGCCGCCTTTCTGGCAAAGATGAGTTGATTCAGTAGATGACCACCGCAGTGCATTGGCATAGATAAGGGAGCACTCGTGCGCACGAGTCGAACTCCAGGTTGATCGATCCAATCTGCGATTGCTGCCGTTTCCTCTGTCAGTACCTCGTGCATCCCAGCATCAGAGGTCGCAATGAGGGAATCAACGATGGGCAGCGGGTCGATGCCCGGATCAGCAGTCGCTGCGCCAGCCAAGCGTCCGTAGCGAATCACGTGAATTTCCCAACCGCCGCTAGCAGTTGGGCAAGCGGCGACGAGTTCCTGCAGCTGGATCAGCTGACCTAGGCGATGCAGCCGAACGCTTGACTGAGCAAACATCGTTAAGCGATCACGCCACATGGCTGCGTCCTCGAAACGTTCTTGGCTACTCAGGAAATGCAGGTGCCTTGAGATGGACTCGGTGATCTCTCGCAAATCGCCGCCCATTGCGCGAGTAGCGCGTGCAACTTCGCTTTCGTGCGGTTCGTATGTACCCGTACATGGAGCTACACATCGACCAAGATCAAAGCGACCACATCCATGTGCCGCCGATGCGTTGACTTCTGCAATCGTGCGCAATTTGGTTGTGCAGGTTCGAATCGCGAAAACCCAGTTCAAGGTTTCCAGTGCATCCTGCGCGGCATGTCGTCCGCTAAATGGACCAAATGCCAATGTGTTCTCATCTTTGGGTGCACGCACAATGCTGAATCGAGGCACGGCTTCGTTGGTCAGGGTGATCCACGCTTGCGATGCAGGTTTCTTCGAGCGAACGTTGTAGCGCGGCTGTTCACTTGAGATCAGACGCAATTCACGCACACGTGCTTCGAGAACGCTTGCACACACGATGGGTTGCACTTGTGTTGCAATTCCGACCATTTCATTAATGCGGCGTCGAGTCTCTCCTGCAGTGAAGTAGTTGCGCACTCTTGCTTGAATGTTTTTTGACGTTCCGACATACAAGGGTGATCCTTGTGCGTCACGAAATACATAGACTCCAGGCTTTGCTGGTAAACCCTTTGCAAGGTAAT
>CANFTO010000075.1 GCA_947449945.1 Actinomycetota bacterium
GACTGCAGTGCATCATCCGTTTACTTCGCCAAACAATGAGTGGATTGACAAGTTCGAAGAAGCACCTGATCAGGCGCTGGCTTGGGCTTACGACATTGTGTGCAATGGCAATGAAATTGGCGGCGGCTCTATTCGTATCCATCAAGCCGATGTACAAGAACGCGTATTTGCGCTACTTGGTATGAGTGAAGAAGAAGCAAACGACAAGTTTGGTTTCCTTCTTGAAGCGTTCAAGTTCGGCCCACCTCCACACGGCGGCATTGCGCTTGGGTGGGACCGCATTTGCATGTTGCTTGCAGGCGCTCCTTCACTTCGCGATGTCATCGCTTTCCCAAAGACTGGTGGTGGCCAAGATCCGCTTACGAGTGCTCCTACGCCGATCACGGCGCAGCAGCGTAAAGAAGCTGGCATTGATGGCCCTCCTGTGAAGGCTGTGCCAACAACCCCGCAGGCATAGGCAATTCACATGACCCTCTTTGACGAAGGGCAGGCATTGGCGCCTTTAGCGGTGCGGATGCGACCCAACAGTGTTGAAGATGTGGTTGGACAAGAGGCTGCGTTAAGGCCAGGAACGCCATTACACAATCTGTTGTCAGGTCATGGGTCTGCAATATCTGTAATTTTGTGGGGTCCACCTGGAACAGGTAAGACCACGCTCGCATCGCTGGTTTCGCTTGCCTCTGGGCGAGCATTTGCGGAACTTTCCGCGGTGACTTCCGGTGTTAAGGATGTCCGAGAAGTTATTGAGCAGGCTCGAAATCGTTCTAGCGTTAACGGCCAGGGCACAGTCCTGTTCATTGATGAAGTGCATCGCTTTAGTAAGAGTCAGCAAGATGCTCTGTTACCGGCAGTTGAAAATGGCTGGGTCACACTGATTGCAGCTACCACTGAGAATCCGAGTTTCTCGGTGATTTCACCATTGATTTCGCGCAGTCTTGTTGTCATATTGCAGCCATTGGATGACGAAACGATTTCGTCGCTTTTGGTAAAAGCCTTGGTTGATCCACGGGGGTACGACGGTAACTTCACTATTACCCAAGATGCTCTAACCGACCTTGTGCATCTCAGTCTTGGTGATGCTCGGCGTGGGCTTACAGCGCTAGAAGCTGCGGCGATAGCGGCTGATGCTGATGAATCAACTCAAATTCAACTCAATCACGTTGAGCAAGCGATTCAGCATGTCGCTCTGCGCTATGACAAAGATGGTGATCAGCATTACGACATCATCAGCGCATTCATCAAAAGCGTTCGGGGCAGTGACCCAGATGCGGCCCTCCATTATTTAGCGCGAATGCTCGAAGCGGGAGAGGATCCTCGATTTGTAGCTCGACGCTTAATGATTTTGGCCAGCGAAGACATCGGTATGGCCGACCCTTCTGTACTGCAAACAGCTGTTGCAGCGGCACAGGCCGTGGCGATCGTCGGCATGCCAGAAGCTCAGATCATTTTGGCTCACGCAACCATTCACGCTGCATTGGCACCGAAATCAAATGCCATCGTCAGCGGAATCATGGATGCGACCAATGACGTGCGAAGAGGGCGCATTGGATCTGTACCGATTTGGCTGCGAGATGGTCACTATCCGGGTGCCAAAGATCATGGTCATGGGGTGGGATACGCCTATCCACATGATCTCCCCGATGGTGTCGCACCGCAGGAGTACTTGCCGGAAGTCCTCAAAGGTGTGAAGTACTACCGGCCAACGCAACATGGGGCTGAAGCGGCCTGGAGCCGAGTGGCTCAAAGGGTCGAAGGGTTACGCAAGGCCGAGCATTAGGCTTGGGGTCCGTCGATAGAGGAGAAGCACGATGCGCAGGATGTTTTGGGTAGCCGTTGGTGCTGCCGGTGGCATCTATGCATATAAGCGTGGCGAGAGATTCGTTGAAGAATCCCGCGAGCGTGGCGTGGTCCTCACCGTTCAGCAAGTGGCGATGAACGCGGCTTCGGCCGTGGAATCGGCGCGAGTCATGGTTGAAACAAAGTTAAACCATGCGCACTCACCAGAAGACGAAGGAGTTTGACCATGGATTCCGCTGAGATTCGCAGTCGTTTCCTCCGGTATTTCGCCGACCGGGGTCATCAGGTTGTCCCTTCAGCATCGCTTCTCCTTGATGATCCGACGTTGCTTTTTGTGAATGCCGGCATGGTGCCTTTCAAACCTTATTTTCTTGGCGAGGCACCAGCTCCTTATCCACGTGCTACGAGCGTGCAAAAGGTTGTGCGCACCCTCGATATTGAAGAAGTGGGTAAGACCACTCGACATGCGTCGTTCTTCCAGATGGCTGGGAACTTTTCCTTTGGTGACTATTTCAAAGAAGAAGCGATTCCTTTTGCATGGGAGTTGTTGACCAAGCCTGTGAGTGATGGTGGCTATGGATTCCCAGAAGACAAGCTTTGGGCAACCGTTTACCTTGATGATGACGAAGCCATAGATATTTGGCATAAGAAAGTCGGAGTCCCACTCGAACGCATTCAACGTCGTGGTCAAGCAGACAACTTCTGGAGCATGGGTGTTCCTGGGCCATGTGGTCCATGTTCAGAAATTTATTATGACCGTGGACCCGATCATGGTCGCGATGGCGGACCTGTCGCTGATGAAGATCGTTACCTTGAGGTGTGGAACCTCGTGTTCATGCAAAATATTCGTGGAGATGGTCCCGGCAAAGAGGGCTACCCAATCATTGGTGATTTGCCTGCACGCAATATCGATACGGGTATGGGTCTTGAGCGCATGGCCGCACTTCTGCAGGGCGTCGACAATATTTACGAGATCGATACCACCAAGGGCATTCTCGATCGCGCTGCTGAACTCACGGGCGCTAAGTACGGCAAGAACCACAAATCAGATGTTGCACTGCGGGTTATTGCCGATCATGCGCGTACATGTGCGTTCCTCATCGGTGATGGTGTACTTCCGGGGAACGAAGGCCGCGGATATGTCCTTCGCCGCTTAATGCGTCGAGTGATTCGCAATATGCGGCTGCTCGGTGCGCCTGATCCAACGATGGGTGAACTCATCGATGCAACAGTGCTCACGATGGCGCCTCAGTACCCAGAATTAAACGATGAAGCCAATCGCATTCGCCAGATCGCGGTTGCTGAAGAGGGGGTGTTCATCCAGACACTCAAGGCTGGCACCACGATTTTTGATACTGCTGCTGAAAAAATTCGCACAAGCGGTGGCACCACGGTTTCGGGTGAGCAAGCTTTCGCGTTGCACGATACCTATGGATTTCCCATCGATCTCACCTTGGAAATGGCCGCAGAACAAAGTCTCAAGGTTGACGAGGATGGATTCCGCTCGCTGATGGGTCAACAGCGCGAACGAGCCAAGGCTGATGCACGCGAACGCAAGAGTGGCCTCACAGCCACCACTGCTTACCGTGAAATCTTGGAGCAGGGTGGGCGCACTGCTTTCATTGGTTATAGCGAAGTTGATTCAGAGGCAACCATCATTGGGCTCGTGCATGAAGGCGCAACAGTTCCCGTTGCAATGCAGGGTGAACATGTTGAAATCATCCTGAACCGTTCGCCTTTCTACGCTGAAGCTGGCGGACAGCTTGGTGATCGTGGACGCATCATTACGAATACCGGCGCGGTAGCCGATGTCTATGACGTTCAAATCCCCGTACCTGGACTGTTTGTGCATCGTGCCGAAGTGAAGAGTGGAGAATTCACTCAAGGGCTCACGGTCGAAGCGCATGTCGATATCCAAAGGCGTCGTGCAATTTCACGAGCACATACTGCGACACACATGATTCACCGGGCATTCCGTGAAGAACTCGGTGATACCGCAACCCAAATGGGTTCGGAGAATGCTCCCGGCCGTTTGCGTTTTGACTTCCCAAGCCCAACTCCCGTTTCAGCGGATGTCATGCAAACAGTTGAAGAGCGCGTTAATCACATGTTGCTTGAAGATCTTGCTGTCACTGCGCAAAATATGACTCAAGATGAAGCGCGCAAGATGGGTGCGATGGCGCTCTTTGGCGAAAAATATGGCGATTCGGTCCGCGTGATTTCTGTTGGTGATTGGGCCCACGAACTTTGCGGTGGAACGCACGCTCAACGGTCTGGTCAGCTTGGTGTGGTCACCTTCCTTGGCGAGGGTTCTATCGGTGCAGGAGTGCGTCGCGTTGAAGCTCTCGTTGGTGCTGATGCTTATCAATTCCTTGCTAAGGAGCACATCCTGGTAAGCCGGCTCACAGATATGTTGAAGGTTCCGGCGGATCAACTTCCAGAACGTATTGAACGCACCATCAATTCCCTCAAAACAGCTGAACGCGATTTGGAGCGTGTGAAGAAGGCTCAACTCACGGCAAATCTCGATGACATCATCGGTGTTGGTGAAGATATTGGCCCAATCCGCTGCTGGATTTTTGAGGCTCCCGATGGCCTCGATGCGGGTGAGTTGCGCGATCTCGTCATGAAGGCGAAGGGGCGCAATCGACCCGAGCTTCCCGTCGTCATGTTTGGCACATTGATTGCCGATGGCAAGGTTTCCGCGATTGCAACGGCCAATGAAAAGGCGATCGAGTTTGGTGTGGGCGCCAATGACCTGCTCAAGGCAGCACTTGGTTCTCTGGATGGTCGTGGCGGCGGCAAGCCTGACATGGCTCAGGGTGGCGGCACAAACGTTGATGGAGTTGATGCGGCAGTAGTAGCGGTCAAGGCATTCATTGCATCAAAGGTCAACAGTTAATAATGCCCAAAGGCGTGCGATTGGCTTGTGACGTGGGAACCGTGCGCATCGGTATTGCGAAGTCAGACTTCCATGGAATCCTGGCTACGCCTTTGGATGCGGTGCCTGCGGGGGAGAACTCTTTCGCTCAGGTGAAAAGCGTCATTGAGGATCATGACGTCATTGAGATCATCATTGGATTGCCTCTCATGATGAACGGAACTGAAGGTCCATCCGCGAAAATGGCACGCGATTGGGCAACTCAACTCGAGGCACAAATATCCATTCCAATTCGCATGGTTGATGAGCGACTCACCACTGTTCAAGCACAACGTGGATTACATGCGGCAGGAAGAACCGTCAAGAATTCCCGAACTGCAATTGATAGTGCTTCTGCGGTGGTGCTACTGCAATCGGTCTTGGATGGCAGCCAGAAAGAAACACGATGAAGCCCATGCGAAAGCGGCAGGCAGTCATCGTGTCGATGGTCGCGGTGCTTGGAATTCTGATCGCATACTTAGTTACCAAAGGTCCGTCTGATTATCCTGGGCCGGGCTCAGGCAGCGCAGTGGTGGTTGTCGTGCGAGGCGATTCAATTTTAGGTATCGGTAATGCGCTTACTGAGGCAGGAGTAGTTGCTTCATCAGATGCCTTTGTAAATGCCGCAAATGCTGACCCAAAATCAAAGAGCATCGGGCCTGGTAAGTACACAATGCTCAAGCAAATGAGTGGTGCAGGAGCGGTTGCCTACATGCTCGATCCAAAATCACGGGCCCAGAGTCGGTTAGTGCTGCCTGAAGGCCTACGTATTGATCAGAGTCTTGAGGCCGCGAGTAAAGCAACGAACATTCCAAAGAGTGACTTCAATGAAGCCGTAAACCATGCGAATCAATTGGGTTTGCCTTCCTATGCGAATAATCAGGCGGAGGGATTTTTGTTTCCGGCGAGCTATGACCTAGCCGGAGACGAAACCGCCGATTCGACGCTCAGCATGTTGTTCTTGCGTTTCAATAAAGCAAGTAAGCAACTTGATCTTGAGTCAAAGGCTTCCGCATTGGGTAAGACTCCCTATGAAGTAATGACCATTGCTTCCCTTGTACAGGCTGAAGGCAATCCAACTGATTACAACAAGATTTCTCGAGTGATCTACAACAGGCTCGCGCAGGGAATGCCGTTACAACTGGACACCACCGTTGCCTATGGCTTGGGGATTACGAAAGTTTCATTGAACGCCTCCGAGCTTCAAAAAGATACGGCGTACAACACCTACACACGAAAGGGTTTGCCTGCAGGTCCGATCAATTCACCTGGAACTGCGGCAATAAGTGCAGCGCTCAATCCGGCCAAGGGCCCATGGGTGTATTTCGTGACCGTAAACCTGGACACGGGCGAAACGAAATTCGCCAAGAAATACAGCAAGTTCCTGAAGGCAAAAGCGGAACTCCAGGTCTACCTTAAGAATCATGGCTAGCACCAAAGGCAAACAAGCGGCGGTTCTTGGGTCCCCGATTAGTCATTCATTAAGCCCGGTACTCCATCGTGCTGCATACGCGGCGCTGGGCTTGGACTGGCATTACAACGCTTTTGATGTTTCTGAAAAGCAGTTGTTGCCGTTCATTCACTCACTCGATGACACCTGGGTGGGACTTTCACTGACGATGCCGCTGAAAGAAATTGCCTTCGATGTGGCGAGTTCAGTTGACGATGTGGCAACGAAAATTCGTTCGATCAATACCTTGTTGCCCACAGTTGACGGATGGCATGGAACCAATACCGACGTGTTCGGAATCGTAAAGTCCTTGGCCGAGGTGGGGATCGTGTCAGGCGTGGAGTCTGCATTACTTCTTGGCGCTGGTGCCACCGCTCGTAGTGCCATCGCAGCATTGGCGCAATTGAAATGTACACAAGTAAGTATTGCCGCACGCCGTGAAGAACAAGCCAATGCGCTGGTTGAACTGGCGCAAGCCTTCGATCTGACTGCTCAGGTCATCGCTTGGGAGCCATCAAACTCGCAGATGCAGCATCAGCTGGTAATCAGCACACTGCCAGGCGAAGCTGGGCAGTTATGGGCACAGTCAGCACGCCTTGCTTCTGGCGCACTTCTCGATGCCTCGTATCACCCTTGGCCAACGCCCCTGGCTGCACATTGGCCAAATTCGAGGATTGCCAGTGGTCGAGACATGCTTTTATGGCAGGCCACTGAGCAGGTACGCCTCATGACGGGGCAACAAGCGCCGGTTGAGGCTATGCGGATCAGCCTTCCCGTGTCGTCCGATTGAGGGTGAATGTCGGACATCTGACAGGATTAGGTCATGGTTCGTTGGTTAACAGCAGGTGAGTCGCACGGTCCCGCACTCGTAGCGATCGTTGAAGGGCTCCCAGCCGGTATTCAAGTGACCTCCGAGGACATCTCAATTGAGCTCCAGCGCCGTCGCCTTGGGGTGGGCCGCGGCGCCCGCATGAAGTTTGAAAAAGACGAAGTCAGCATCATGGGTGGGATTCGCCATGGTTTGAGCCTTGGCGGCCCGATTGCTATCGAAGTTGGGAATACCGAATGGCCTAAGTGGCAGGTTGTGATGTCGCCGGATCCAGTCGATGCCGATGAACTCGCAAATCTTGCGCGCAATGCACCGTTGACGCGCCCTCGCCCAGGTCATGCCGATCTCGTTGGCATGCAAAAGTATGGATTTACAGATGCACGTCCGATTCTTGAACGCGCGAGTGCCCGTGAAACTGCAGCTCGGGTAGCGCTAGGTGCAGTTGCCAAGGCGTTTTTGCGTCAGGTCTGCGGCACTGAAGTGTTTTCGCACGTCGTTCGAATTGGATCGGTGGCTTCTCCAGAGGGCAAAGTTCCGGCATTCAGTGATCTCGCTTCGATTGATGAAGATCCAGCACGTTGTTTTGATGCAGCAGCAGCAAAGGCAATGGAAGAGGAAGTGACCGCGGCACATCGTGACGGCGATACTCTCGGTGGTGTCGTTGAAGTACTCGCGACGAATTTGCCACCGGGTCTTGGCAGTCATGTGCATTGGGATCGCCGACTTGACGCCCGCCTTGCTGCCGCACTCATGGGCATTCAGGCAATCAAAGGTGTTGAAGTTGGCGATGGGTTCGGCCTTGCCACAGTTCGTGGCAGCGATGCCCAAGATGAAATCGTGAACAGTGATGATGGACTTGTGCGCACATCAGGGAAATCAGGTGGCACAGAAGGTGGCATGTCGACAGGGGAGACCCTGCGCGTACGTGCAGCGATGAAGCCAATCTCAACTATTCCACGCGCCTTACGAACCGTCGATATTTCAACTGGCGAAGAAGCACCTGCAATTAACCAACGATCAGACGTGTGCGCGGTACCAGCTGCTGGGGTTGTGGCAGAAGCCATGGTTGCGCTTGTTCTCGCCGATGCGATTTCTGAGAAGTTTGGTGGCGACAGCGTTAGTGAAACTGCGCGCAATATTCGTACCTACATGGAGAACTTGTCCGTCCGATGAGTCCAGTAGCAGTGCTTGTCGGTGCGCCAGGTGCTGGTAAGTCAACCGTCGGCAAACGCTTGGCAAGTGCCTTGAAAGTTTCCTTTGCTGATTCCGATCACATGATCGAGGAGCAAGCGGGCATGCCAGTTGCGGATATTTTTGTTACTCAGGGCGAGCCTGTGTTCCGTGAGATGGAAGAAAAGACTATCGCCAACGCCCTTCAGGATCATGACGGTGTTCTTTCCCTCGGTGGTGGAGCAATCCTCAATGAGCGGACCCGAGCGCTACTCAAAAATGTTCCTGTTATTTGGCTTGATGTCGATTTAAGTCAGGCTGCAAAGCGCGTAGGTATGAATCAGGCACGGCCGCTGCTATTGGGCGATGTGCGCGCAAATATGAATCGCCTAATGAAGGAACGCGCTCCGTTGTATGCAGAGGTCGCGACCATCACTATCAATACCAATGGTTTGAAAGTTCGAGAGGTTGTTGAATCAATCGTGAAGAAACTCGGCACAGAGGACATCAATGACTGAAAAGCGAATTCACGTATCTGCTGAGCGCGAATACGACGTTGTCATCGGTAGGGGATTACTCGGTGAACTCCCTGAGATGCTTTCTGGGGCAACGCGCGTAGCGATCATTCATGCCCCAACGCTTGTGAAGAGCGCTGAAGCGTTGAGTGATGAACTCAAGGATCATAAATTTGAAGTAACCCTGATCGAAATCCCTGATGCTGAAGATGCAAAAACTGCTGCGGTACTTGAATTCTGCTGGACAGCTCTAGGAACTCAAGGTTTTACTCGCAGCGATGCAATTGTTGGTCTGGGTGGCGGGGCAACAACTGACCTCGCTGGATTCGTCGCTGCAACGTGGCTGCGCGGAATAAAGGTCATTCAGATTCCTACAACCTTACTAGCCATGGTTGATGCTGGCGTTGGTGGAAAAACGGGAATCAACACCGATGCTGGTAA
>CANFTO010000076.1 GCA_947449945.1 Actinomycetota bacterium
AGCCTAGAGAGTGTCAGGCCAGTTGCACGATTGCTTGGGCGCGACCGAGCACGGTTTGCCCTTCAAATTTTGCTGTGATGGCTACCTTGACTTGATTTGCGTCAAGCAACTCAGTCACCTTTGCGGACACTTCAATGACCACACCCGCATCATCGTTAGGCACGACAACAGGGCGGGTGAAGCGAACCCCGTAGTCAATAACTGCCCCTGGATCGCCAACCCAATCGGTGACAACCCGAACAGCCGTGGCCATAGTGAGCATGCCGTGGGCAATGACATTGGGTAAGCCAACTTCGGTAGCAATGCGTTCATTCCAGTGAATGGTGTTGAAGTCCCCTGATGCGCCTGCGTACTTCACCAGGGTGAGCCGATCAATGGGGTAAGTCGCAACTGGAAGCTCTGTTCCCACTTCAACGTCAGTGAACTTCACCTGTGTGCTCATTGGTCTGCACCTCGGGATACGAGCATCGACGACGCAATCGCCACTGGTTCACCGTCAACTGTGGTGATGATGCCTTTGGTGGTGATCATGTCGTTGCCAGCCATTGATCGAATGTTCTCGATCACGGTCGTGACGATCAACTCATCACCCGCACAAATTGGCCGGGTGTAGGTAAAGGTCTGCTCACCGTGCACCACACGGGAGTAATCAAGACCTAATTCAGGATCAAACAGTGCAGCATTTGCGGCTTCGAGAGAGACGACGATCGCAAATGTAGGCGGCGCAATCACATCCGAATAACCAAGCGCTTTCGCGGCTAGTAGATCGTGATAAGCCGGGTTGTTATCACCAATGGCGCGCGCAAACTCCCGGATCTTTTCCCGGCCAACAACGTAAGAAGGCCCTGCTGGGTAAGTCCGTCCGATGAATTGCGGATTGAGCGCCATAAGGCAAACCGGCTAGCGGGTTTCCTTGTGCACAGTGTGCTTATTGCAGTTCATGCAGTGCTTCTTCATTTCCAAGCGATCCGGGTCGTTACGACGGTTCTTCTTGGTGATGTAGTTGCGGTGCTTGCAGTCCTCGCACGCCAAGGTGATCTTGGGGCGAACGTCACTTGCCTTGGCCATTGTCTGTCTCTCTCTAACAGTCGTGCATAGTCGAACCTGAATCGTACTTCTTCGTGTGCATCGTGCTCACCAGTAGCGAGGACCGGATTTGAACCGGCGACACAGCGATTATGAGCCGCTTGCTCTACCAACTGAGCTACCCCGCTCTAGGCGGCAATGGCAAAATCACCACTGCTGCCTTACGAGCCCCCATACGGAATCGAACCGTAGACCTTCTCCTTACCATGGAGACGCTCTGCCGACTGAGCTATGGGGGCGCAAAGCCCGGTAAGACTACACGGAACCATCGGTCAGCAGAAATCGCATCCGCCTTCAGGCAAAGTTGGCCTAATTCCCCTCAAAGGCACCACACTGGACCCATGAATTGGACCACTGCGGATCTGCCCCAACTTCATGGTCGTCGGGTCGTCGTGACCGGCTCAAATGCAGGTTTAGGTTTCCAGACCGCTCAGGCACTTGCCATCGTTGGTGCCGATGTCACCCTGGCCGTCCGCGATCTTGCCAAGGGTGCGGCAGCTGCGGCAGCCATCACGTCTGCCGGTGGTCGATTTGTGAGCGTGAGTCACCTGGATGTAGCCGATCAGAGCAGCGTGCACACCTTTGCTGATCGCTGGAGTCAGGATCACCCTGAAGGGCTTGACCTCTTGGTCAATAACGCCGGGATCATGGCTATTCCTCGCCGCTTGAGCACTGATGGATTTGAATTACAGCTCGCGACCAACCATCTGGGCCACTTCGCGCTCACCGCTCTGCTGATGCCCGCGATCATGGCAGTGCCACATTCTCGAATCGTCAACGTCGCATCAAATGCCCACAAGATGGTCAAAGGTATGAACTTCGATGACCTCATGGGTGAGAAGAAATATGGCGCCTGGAATCAGTACGGGCAATCAAAACTTGCAAACCTGCTCTTCACCAGCGAATTGCAACGACGCCTGGATCTCATCGGAAGCTCAACCAAAGCCATGGTCGCTCACCCTGGCTATTCGGCAACCAATCTGACATCTGGAAGTGCTCGCCTTCGCAATAAGGCACTCCAAGCAAAGGTTTCCGATGCCGTGAGCAATCTCTTTGGCCAAGATGCTCAACAAGGTGCTCTTCCGATTCTTTTTGCAGCAACTGCACCCAACCTTGCGGGCAATAGTTATGTGGGGCCTGACGGCTGGAAAGAGTGGAAGGGCAAGCCAACCCTCGTTGAACGCACTGCTGCAGCAAGTGACGCAAACGCAGCGCGTGAACTTTGGGATGTCAGCGAGGTGCTCACTGGCGTGCACTTCCCGTTAGACGCATAGAGTTAACGGCATGACTCCGGGACGCATTGCACTTGTTGGCAGTGGCGAGTACCTGCCTGTGATGCATGACATCGAAGGCTGGCTTCTTGAAGGACGTCCAGCCAAATACGTTCAGATAGCAACAGCCGCAGCACCCGAAGGCGATACGTCGCTCGCGCATTGGCACGATCTTGGCGCGCAAGCCGCGCAACGCCTAGGTGTCGAGCAAGTTGTCCTTGATGTTCGCGATCGCAACGATGCAAATGACCAGCGATGGGTTGATCTCATTGCCGGTGCCGGACTCATCTACTTATCCGGTGGCAATCCTTCTTATTTGTCAGACACTTTGCGCAATTCACTCGTATGGAACGCCATTGTGCATGAGTGGCGTAACGGCGCTTCCCTTGCCGGCTGCAGCGCGGGTGCGATGTCAATGTGCGGGTATGTACCCGATTTTCGACATCCACGCAGTGGCGGAGTAGATGGCTTAGGACTCCTTCCTGATACACGAGTACTTCCGCATTTCGATCGACTTTCCCATTGGATGCCGGACTTCACTTTGAAGCCATTAGTTGCCAAGAATGCGCACACCATCGGCATTGATGAAGACACTGCACTCCTTGGCGAAAGCAATGGCACAGATATTTGGGATTTCAAGCCCCGTGGTCGCTTGGGCGCTTGGAATATCGAATCGAGCGGCAAACACCGCATTGAATCTTCAGTTGCTATTCGTGTGCTTTAACTTTCACCAAGTTCTTCACGCACATCTCGTTCAAGCTGCGCATGCTCATTAGTCTCGAGGTCGTAATTCCATAATGCAGGTGTGAGCACTGCAGCCAAACCAACGCCGACTACGCACAAAAGCCCACCACTAGCGAATGAAAAGCGCAACGACGTAAACGATGCAACAGTGGAACTTCGCACCTGGCCGAGGAGTGGACCAACGGAATAGCTCAGCATCTCAATTCCAGCCATGCGCCCACGAACGCCATCAGGAATTGTTTGATTCCACACCAATCCACGGAAGATTCCACTCACAATGTCTGCGGCACCGGCAAGCATCAAGAAGATCAACACCCACCAAATATTTGGTGCAATACCAACGAGAGCGATACACAGACCCCATAACGCTGCAGCAATCACAACAAAGCGACCGTGCTTCTTCATGCGTGAAGTCCAACCGCTCGTCAATGTGACAAACAGTGCGCCGACAGCTGTTGCTGCATACAACATTCCAAGGGCCCAGGGTGCATCAAACTGTTGTGCAAGAAAGGGATACAGGGCGATAGGGAAGGCAAAGATCATCGCGATGAGATCGACGATGTAGGTACCGAGTAAATCCTTGCGGCTTAGCGCGTACTTCATTCCTTCAAGAATGTGCGCAACTCCTGCGCGTTCAGTAACTTCCCTGATTGGTTCAAGGCTGCGCAATTTGAATAGGAAGAAAGCGGAAACAACATACGAAGCAAGATCAACACCGTAGGCAAGCCCCACACCGCCAAAAGCAATGATCAAACCGCCAATGGCCGGACCAATTATGGAACCAACGTTGTAACGCACCATGCGCAATGCGCCCGCTGCAGCGAGCTCATCATGTTTTACCACTCTTGGCATGATTGCGTTGAGTGACGGGCTTTGCAGCCCGCTTTCAGCTGCCAGAAAGAATGCGATGACGTAGATCACCCAAATTTGGGGTTGCGGAATCATTGCGTTGAAACACAGCACTGCCAGCAAGATGATCGCCGCCACTTCAGTCCACAACACAATTTTGCGACGATCCAAGGTGTCTGCAAGTGCGCCACCATATAAACCAAACAAGATCAATGGCACGAGCTCAACGAGACCTACCGCGCCGACAGCCACAAACGAGTTAGTGAGGTGCGCGACCTGGAATGGGATTGCGACATACGTGATCATCGATCCCAAATACGTGACCATGCCGCTGGTGAACAGGTTGCGGAAATCTTTGGAAGTACGCAATGGAGTGATGTCGATGCTCCACTTGGCCATGGGTGCAGTCTGCCAACTCTTGGCAAAAAAAGATGAAGGCCCCGATCTTTACGGATCGGGGCCTTTCGCGTGGCAGCTGAAGGATTCGAACCTTCGAAGGCGTAAACCGGCGGATTTACAGTCCGCTCCCATTGGCCGCTCGGGCAAGCTGCCTTGCTCCACTGCCCTCACGGGCAGCGCAGGAAACAATACACGCGCCCACTTGGGCCCGGCACCGCGCGTAAGCAACGGACCTTTTGGGCACAATGGTCACCGTTAAGGAGGATTCATGGCTGACAGCAGTTTCGACATTGTGTCCAAGGTGGATCGGCAAGAGGCCGACAACGCCCTGAACCAGACCGCCAAGGAATTGGCACAGCGCTTCGATTTCAAAAACACTGACACCACGATTGAGTGGAAGGGTGAACTTGGCGTTGAGATCACCTCGGGCACTGAAGAGCGCGCTAAGGCTGCCCTGGATGTGTTCAAGGAAAAAATCATCAAGCGAGGCATGAGTCTCAAAAGCTTCGAAGCACAAGACCCACGTGCATCTGGCAAGGAATACAAGATCACTGGTGAATTCAAGGCAGGGATCAGCTCAGAGCAAGCCAAGAAGCTTGGCAAATTGATTCGCGATGAAGGCCCTAAGAGCGTGAAGTCCCAAGTCATTGGTGAAGAACTGCGCATTTCAAGCAAGAGCCGCGATGACCTTCAGGAAGTTCAAGAACTCGTGCGCAACGCTGATCTTGATTTTGCTACACAGTTTGTGAACTACCGCTAACCATCGTCATTCGTGCGAACGGCGCACAAGGTCAGCACTGTGACTCACTAAGCCTTCGCGCTGATGCGCTGCAAGACCACCTTGGTCACTCCACTGCAGCGCATCAGTGGGGCACACATCAATACAAAGACCGCAGTACATGCACAATGCAAAATCGATGCGGAATTCATCAAGCACATGAACAGTCTTCGGGCGTCGGCCTTCTGAAATTTGCTCTGAATGACGTTCGATTTCCATGCACTGACTTGGGCACTCGCGCACACAAATAAGACAAGCAGTGCAGTCACTTTCAAGTAATCCAATTGATCGACGTTGCGACATCACTGCACCGCCTTGCGCATTGGTGATGGTGTTGGAACTTCTCTGTAAAGCAGTGGCCTCGAGTCAGCAAGGCCAATAAATTTCACGCCAAACATTTCTTGAGCCTCACGTTCGTACCAAGTCGCACCTGGATAAATAGTCGATATCGATTCGACACTTCCATCAATCATTGTTGAGTAGCACGCAGATTCATTCGTCTGTGAATTCACTACGCGCGCAACGACCTCTGTCTGCGATCCGCGATCAATCACGGCCAGAAAGTCGAACCAGGTCAATCCCTTGCTGGACAGATCACTAAAGGTGGCAGCCCATCCATCCGACTCAATGCGCATAGGAGAGGTAGTCATAACGAACCCACCAGCGAACGTACGCCATCAATAATCACGTCAGGCCTAGGCGGACATCCAGCAATAAACCCACTGGTCGGGATGAGTTCGGTTATGCCGTTGACCACAGTTTCGGCATCCCAATATGGGCCGCCTGAACTGGCACAAGCGCCAACGGCGATCGCAACCTTGGGTTCTGGAATCGCGCTCCACTGCTGCTCAACCACTGGCGCTAATGCTTTGGTCACCGTGCCTGAGATAAGCACCACATTGATGCGGGCAGGCTCATGGGCAGCAGTCTCGGCTTCGATCAGGTTTTGAGTCACCGTCGACCCAACTTCTAGGGCACAACAGGCCAAATCACTCATGATCAGGCGTATTCCCGGGTCGTTTACGACCCGATAGGCGGGCATTTGCGCACCGATGAACATTTCCGCAGCGTACTGAACCACCCACCCTGCGGGACAGGCGCAAAGCCTTTGCAGCCTTGAGGAACTGCCACGGGGCACAATAGTTTCCGTTGTGCCAGCAAAACCCCGGTGGCGCACGCCAAGAACTCATGGGGTGAAGGGGTACTTGTGGCTAAGTCAGTAGTGCAGCTCAACAAGGTGATTATTCGCTTTGCCGGTGACTCGGGCGATGGCATGCAGATGACTGGTGACCGGTTCACGTCTGAAACAGCAGGCCTGGGCAATGACCTTGCCACCTTGCCAGACTTCCCTGCCGAGATTCGCGCTCCGCAGGGCACCTTGGCTGGCGTAAGCGCCTTTCAGCTGCATTTCGCTGATCATGATGTCCTCACCCCTGGCGATCAACCTGACGTGCTCGTTGCAATGAACCCTGCAGCGCTCAAAGCAAATATCAAGGATCTGCCACACGGCAAAGAACTCATTGTCAACACTGATGAATTCACCAAGCGCGCTTGGGAAAAGGTTGGATACACCTCGAACCCGCTTGAAGATGAAGCCTTCCTTGAGATGTACCACGTACATCCAGTGGCGATTACTTCCATGACCGTAGAAGCACTTAAAGACATTGATATGTCAAAGAAAGATGCCGAACGAGCAAAGAACATGTTTTCGCTCGGATTGCTGTGCTGGTTGTACAACCGACCATTTGAAGCAACCCTTGAATTCTTGAATGAAAAGTTTGGGAAGCGACCAACGATTCTTGAAGCAAACGTCACCGCATTTAATGCCGGCTGGTCGTTTGGTGAAACCACTGAAGACTTTGCGATTCAATACGAGATTAACCCTGCCGAAAAGGCTCCGGGTGTCTACCGAAACATCACCGGTAACCCAGCTCTTGCTTATGGATTGATTGCAGCATCGGTCCAGTCAGGGCGACCACTGTTCTTAGGCACCTACCCGATTACACCTGCGTCAGATATCTTGCATGAACTTTCAAAGCACAAGGAATTTGGCGTTGTCACTGTTCAGGCTGAAGATGAAATCGCAGGTATTGGTGCGGCCCTTGGAGCTTCTTATGGCGGCTCACTTGGCGTGACCACCACTTCGGGACCCGGCATTGCGTTGAAGTCAGAAACGATTGGACTGGCGGTTGCGCTTGAACTTCCACTGGTGATTGTTGACGTCCAACGAGGAGGACCATCAACTGGTTTGCCAACGAAGACAGAGCAGTCTGATTTGTTGCAGGCGATGTTTGGCCGTAACGGTGAATCCCCCGTGCCGGTAATCGCACCTCAATCACCATCTGATTGTTTCGACGCAGCACTTGAGGCTTGCCGCATTGCTATCGAATATCGCACTCCCGTTTTTCTGCTTTCTGATGGCTACCTCGCTAATGGTTCTGAACCTTGGTTAGTTCCAGATGCCTCAACGTTCAAGAAAATTGATCCAAACTTCGCGACCGAAACCAATCACATTGATAAGGATGGCAATCCGGAATTCTGGCCATATCTTCGTGACCCTGAAACACTCGCCCGCCCATGGGCTATCCCTGGCACCAAGGGCCTAGAGCACCGCATCGGCGGCATTGAGAAGGCCAATGGTTCAGGAGCGATTTCTTACGACCCAGATAACCACGACACCATGGTTCGCCTTCGTCAGGCAAAGGTTGACGGCATTGCCAACAGCATCGCGCCTTTGGAAGTGGACGACCCATCAGGTGCAGCTCGCGTGTTGATTCTGGGATGGGGTTCTACCTACGGCCCAATTAGTGCAGCAGTACGCATCGCACGCGAAGCAGGACACAACGTTGCCAAGACGCACATTCGCCACATCAATCCCTTCCCAAAGAATTTGGGTGAGATTTTGAAGTCCTACGACAAGGTGATCGTGCCTGAAATGAACCTCGGCCAACTTTCCATGTTGCTGCGAGCTAAGTACCTCGTCGACATCATCAGTTACAACCAAGTTCGCGGTATGCCATTTAAGTCGGAGGAATTAGCCGACGTCATTGTTGAAGTTATCGAGACGGAAGGGGCTTCTGCATGAGCAAGTTCCCATCACTTTCATTAGTGCCAGCGGCTACCGAGCCTCAGAGCGCGAAAGATTTCAAGAGCGATCAAGAAGTGCGTTGGTGCCCAGGCTGCGGCGACTACGCAATCCTGGCTGCTGTACAGAGTTTCTTGCCAGATCTCGGTCTTGCCCGTGAAAACATTGTTTTCGTTTCAGGAATTGGTTGCTCTTCTCGCTTCCCTTACTACTTGAACACCTACGGCATGCATTCAATTCATGGCCGCGCACCTTCAATTGCAACGGGCCTAGCCACTGCACGTGAAGATCTTTCTGTTTGGGTTATCACTGGCGACGGTGATGCACTTTCAATCGGCGGCAACCATTTGATTCACGCGCTTCGACGCAATGTAAACCTGAAGATTCTTTTGTTCAACAACCGCATCTACGGTTTGACCAAGGGTCAGTACTCACCAACCAGTGAGCAGGGCAAGATCACGAAGTCAACACCAGAAGGTTCACTGGACTACTCATTTAATCCAGTTTCCTTGGCACTTGGTGCAGAAGCAACCTTCGTTGCTCGCACCATCGACTCAGACCGCAAGCATCTGCAAGGTGTCCTCGCGGCCGCAGCAGCCCATGAGGGCACAGCACTTGTTGAGATTTACCAGAACTGCAATATCTTCAACGACAACGCGTGGGAACCACTCAAGGATTCAGATACTCGCGAAGACTTGATGATTCGTCTTGAACATGGTGAACCAATTGTCTTCGGTAAAGACAAGGACAAGGGCGTGGTTCGCACCCCTGATGGTCATCTCCACGTCATCAATGTCGCCGAAGTTGGCGCTG
>CANFTO010000077.1 GCA_947449945.1 Actinomycetota bacterium
CTCAAGCGCTGAACCTGCCAGCAGCCCTCGGTGAAGCCGAAGTACTCGCAGAACTCAAGAACCTGGCCGACCGAAACACGGTGCTCACGAGCATGATTGGTCTGGGCTATTACGACACCCATACCCCCGCTGTGATCCGACGCAATATTTTGGAAAACCCAGCCTGGTACACCGCTTACACCCCGTATCAACCAGAAATAAGTCAAGGACGCCTCGAGGCGCTCATCAACTTCCAGACCATGATCGAAGATCTCACGGGGCTTCCCGTCGCGGGATCCTCATTACTCGATGAGCCCACAGCTGCCGCGGAAGCCATGACGTTGTGTGTGCGCCAGGGGCCGAAGACAGTGAGTCGATTCCTAGTAGATGCGGATACGCATCCCCAAACGCTAGCCGTGCTAGCTACCCGCGCAGAGCCCATTGGAATTGAGTTGGTGATCGCCGATCTTGAACAGGATTGGCCAGCTGGACCTTGGTCAGGCGTGTTGGTGAGTTACCCAAGTTCGTCTGGAGCGATCAAAGACGTCTCTGCAATGATGACCAAGGCTCATGAGGATGGCGCGTTGGCCGTTGTGACAGCCGACCTGCTTGCACTGACCCTTCTTGCGGCCCCTGGCGATCTTGGGGCTGACATCGTGGTGGGAAGTGCTCAGCGCTTTGGCGTCCCAATGGGATTCGGAGGACCACATGCGGGCTATATGTCCGTGAGAGCTGGATTGGAACGCTCGATTCCTGGTCGACTGGTAGGCGTAAGCGTAGATGCTGACGGCAACCCTGCATATCGACTCGCGTTGCAAACGCGTGAGCAACACATCCGTCGAGAAAAAGCCACCAGCAACATCTGTACCGCACAGGTACTGCTTGCAATTATTTCGGCAATGTATGCCAGTTACCACGGACCTGCGGGTCTGAGAGGCATTGCGCTTCGAGTCAACACAGCTGCGCTGACATTGCGTTCTGGGCTTTCACTCCTTGGAGCTGAAGTGACGGATACTCCAATCTTCGACACGGTCCAGTGGCGGGTGGACGGACAAGCTCAGACGATCGTCAATCGCGCCTCAGAAGTGGGAATTGCCATTCGCCTCATTGACGTCGACACGGTCTCGGCCTCAACGGATGAGGTGACTACGTCTAGCGACATTGAACGACTTTGGAATGCGACAAATCCACAATCAACGCTGAAGTTTGATGAAATTGCTATTTCAGTTACACCAGTTTCGACACGAACGACACCGTTCCTATCGCATCCTGTTTTTAACACACATCACAATGAAACGTCCATGATGCGATACCTGCGCAAGCTCGCAGACCTTGATATCGCACTTGATCGCGCGATGATCCCTCTTGGTTCTTGCACAATGAAATTAAACGCCGCCACCGAAATGGAAAGCATCACATGGCCACAATTCGCCGGGTTGCATCCATTTGCGCAACTAGAGTCCGCTGAAGGATCAATTCAACTCATTCAGAATCTTGAGCGGTACTTAGCCGAGGTCACTGGATACGACGCAGTGAGCGTGCAACCTAACGCCGGATCGCAAGGTGAATTTGCCGGGCTACTTGCGATTCGTGCGTATCACCAAGCAAATGGTGACTCTCATCGAAAAGTTTGTTTGATTCCCAGCAGTGCTCACGGAACCAACGCCGCAAGTGCAGTGATGGTGGGCATGCAAGTTGTCGTTGTGAAGTGTGATGATCTTGGCAACGTCGATGTAGAGGATCTCACATCAAAGATTGAAGCTCATGCTGGAAATCTTGCAGCTCTGATGATTACTTATCCATCAACTCATGGTGTTTTTGAAACAGCAGTCACCGACATCTGTGCTCTCGTTCACGAAGCCGGTGGTCAGGTCTATGTTGACGGCGCGAATCTCAACGCATTAGTTGGGTTAGCGAAGCCTGGTAAATTTGGTGCTGACGTATCACACTTGAATTTGCACAAGACCTTCTGCATTCCACACGGTGGCGGCGGTCCTGGAGTTGGTCCAGTGGCAGTTCGTGCACATCTGGCGCCGTACTTGCCATCACATCCTCTACGTCCAGAAGCCGGGCCTCTGGGCCGAGGAGATGCTGACGGGGGAGTGGGTCCAGTGAGTGGGGCCCCTTGGGGCAGTGCCGGCATCTTGCCGATTCCTTATGCATATATTCGCTTAATGGGTGCAGAAGGACTCAAGCGCGCAACACAAGTTGCGATCCTTTCTGCGAACTACATCGCAAAAAGGCTCAATGAGCACTATCCAGTGTTGTACACCGGAACCCAAGGACTCGTTGCGCATGAATGCATTTTGGATGTGCGCCCAATAACGGCGACAACAGGTGTAACGGTTGACGACATTGCAAAGCGATTAATGGATTACGGTTTCCATGCGCCAACAATGTCGTTTCCGGTTGCAGGCACACTGATGATCGAACCAACAGAATCTGAGGATTTAGCAGAAGTTGATCGATTCATTGACGCGATGATCGCTATTAAGCAGGAAATCAATGCTGTTACTGCGGGGGAGTGGGAATTAGAATCAAGCCCATTGCGTAACGCACCACACACTGCTGATTGCGTTATTGGTGAATGGGATCAGCCATATCCTGCTCGCTTAGGTGCTTTCCCGACTGGTGTAGCCAGTGGATCGAAATATTGGCCACCTGTGCGCCGCATTGACGGCGCTTATGGCGACAGGAACCTTGTGTGCAGCTGCCCATCGATTGAGGTACTTGCTGGGTCTTGAACCAGTGAACTACCGAGGCTGACGCAAGACACCTGTTGTTGAATATGTCGCAATCAAATTGCCATCCACATCAACCATTGTTCCGTTGCCGTGTACTCGGCCTTGACCGGCGTATTGCGTAGTTGTTCGCAGTACAACGCCTCTGACAAGGTCTGCAGGCTCAAGAAGCGTGATGGTTTGCGCTAACACGTTTCCCGGAACCCGGCCGGGGGAGGAAGCCGGAATATCACTGTAGGTGCTGAGGGATGCCATTACCGCTGGTTCAGACACTAAAGCCAACATTGCTCGAGTGATGGTTGGTGATGGCTGCTTTGGCAATTGATAATGGATTGCAAGTTGCTGAATATTCGATTCAGGATCGCGGTGGGCGACTTGTGGCCAAAGTCCAGACTGCAATTCTTCCCACTGAGAAAGATCCCTTGGAGCAGACCCGGCATTTCTGTGATGAAGGAAGTCCGCTTCATCAACAGTCAGCATCACTTCATGACGCGAAATAATCACATTGCTTTGTTTATAGGTAATGGTGAGAAATGCGAATGATCTGCCGTTCTGCAACGTCTCTATTGATATTTGCGCGGGGTCTCCACTTGAACCACCATGCGCAAAGATTGTCTGAATTGAGAACACACGTTTGTCAGGAATTTCCTGCTCAGCCGCAATGACAATTTGAAAGAGTTGATAAGCACCAAAGATTCCGCCATGCGGAGTCTGCAATGTACGACATTCAAATCCGTCGCCACCTCTGCGAACTTCTTGCAACACTTCAATGGCTTCAACTAAATCAAACACGGAGACGACCTTCAATCAGCACAAATAATCATTTACAGAAAGGCAACTCAAGGGCGGTTAGGAAGGAAGAGAATCCTCGCTTACCCACTGCATGAGCAAACCATGTGTATCGGCCGCATCAGTCCATGCGCTGATTTCGGTTTGTGAGGTCACCCTGATACCTGCTGCACGTAGACGATCGCAGGTGTCAGCCAAATCGGGAACTGAAAAACACATGGAATGCAGATAGTCACGATCAGAACTTGAAGTGTCGCGTTTTGTGAATCTGGTGATGATGTCGTAGACCTTGAGATCGATGACCTCTTGGTTTGGGTCAGTGGGGTAGCCAGATTCCTCTGAAGTCTCAAAAAGTTTGGCGATGTTGTCAGCTGAGGAGCGTGGATCTTCTGCGGCCATCGTGAGCCATGCGAAATTGGCGCCCTGCACAATTGCGTCCGCCGGGCGTTCTGGCAGCACATCGTCGTAATCACGAGGATCTTGCGCGAAGTGAGTGTCGGACAGCTCAATCAACATCCACGATGTATCGGCAGGGTGAATAAAGAAGTGACGGCCGGGGATGTCGTAACCAGTCAGACGGTAGCCGTGCCGCCGAAGGGTTGAGTCAGCCTTCCACAGGTCTGGAACATGCCACGCCACAGAATGCAAGGCAGTGCCGAACTTCTCGATGAACGATGCAATCGGACTATCAGGGCCGTCGGCCGAGAAAATAACAAAAGGCATCTGGCCCAACCAGATCGTGTTCAGATCTGCGCCTGACTCCTTTGCCTGCGTTGGGGTGTATTCCAAGCCAAAAGGAATCCCATGGGGCTGGATATAGCGGTCATCAATAGAAACGGTTCCCAGCAAATGGCCGAACCAATTGATGAACTCCTGATAATCAGGTGCTGCAATCGCCAAACGGTGAAAATACGTTTGGTCAACGAGACCTGGCGTCGGTGTGGTCGTCATGGTGGCGATATCCGTTCCTTGGAGAGACTGAGGGCCACCCTAGGGGGGAATCACCCCAAAAAGACGGATTCCCATAAAGTAATAACTGTCATAATGTACATTATCGGATGTATATCCGTTCTTAAGAACCTCTTAAAGAACCAAGGGCTTCGTGCCAGCCAGCGACAAACTGGGATCGCTCATCCAATCAACGCCCGGTACATCGACGTAGAGCTCAACCTCATTGCCATCCGGATCTGCGATATACAAACTGTGGGTGATCGTGTGATCACTCGCGCCCAGGATGGTCACACCATTTTCTTTCAACGTGACTAATGCCTGACGTAAGTCATCATCGTGGTCACCAATCTTGAGTCCAAAGTGATACATGCCCACGCGACGGCCAACTGGGATTTCTTGAGCGCCTTCACCAACTTCAATCAACAGCAATTCATGGTGTGTGCGATTCGCAGGGCTTGAGAACGCTGCCGCCGGTATGCGTTTGAAGCCATCATCGCCGCCAAAAAGCATTCGCCAGCCCAGGATGTCACGGTAGAAGGCGATTGAACGTTCAAGGTTGTGTACGTACAACACTAGATGGCCGAGCTCTTTGATCTGCATCACATGAGTGTAAATCAGTTTGCTTAGTCCGTGTCGCAGAAGAACTGCACATTTGGCCCACGAAAACCTGCGTATCTGACAGACTATTGCCCTTTGGAGGATAAATGACTGTTCATACGATTTCGCATATTGCCGTCAACGGCTCGGACGCTGATGCTTATGGAAAATTCTATGTTGATGATCTTGGCTTAAACCTCGTGCGCCGCGTGCAGTCAGAGTTTGTTGAAGGTCAAGATGCTGAGATCCCCCAAGCACACACTCACGAAACCATAATTTTCAATAATGGCGAACGCGGGGTCGCAATCGAAGCGATTTGCCGCACCATTGCAGACCCAAGTGCACTTCCTTATCCCATGGATCCAATCAAACTTGGTGTAGATCGCATTTTCATCCAGTCTTCGAAGCACGATGGTGCCGACATTATTTTGCAGGATCCTGATGGCACAAATGTTCAGGTCAGCGCTGGCGATCGTAGCTATATCAAGGGACTACGAATGTTGGTGCCAAACTACCAAGCAAGCAAAGCATTTTGGCCAGCAACGTTGGGACTGGAAGTGTTGGATGCCCCAACTGGCTCTGATTACGACGGTTTTACCGAAGTACGAAGTGGTGCAGATACCTTCCGCATTGAATTACAGGAATCAAATGCGCCGCATTTACCAACCTATGGTTATCAGCTTGGTGCAGGGCGCCTTGCGTTCACTGTCGATGATGTTGAAGGAACGCTGAATCAAGCATTAGCTGCGGGCGCAGAACAATTCGGGGAACTCGGACGATTTTCACTAGGTCCAGTCACGATGGTTGCAGGATTCTGGCTTGAACCAAGTGGCGTGATTCTCCAAGCATTGCAATTCATCAAGAACTAAGTTGCATGTACGCATACATGCAACACCTATTGCGCCTCTCCTGTTATCACATGACCTACCAATGAAACTGACACAGATAAACTAGGTGTTTACTGATACGGGAAGGCACGATCATGTCTGAGTTTGGCCGTCCTTTTGCTGTAGCGCCTACTCCCCCGCGCCACTCTGAAGCAATTGATGTTACTTACGGTCGGTTGGTTGTCGGAGTAGTTTTTTCCGCCATTTTTACCGTGACCTGCCTAGCTGCTGCCGTTGGAGAATTCTTCGCAGGCATGAACAGCACGCAAGCGCCCACCGAATCTGTCATAGATAACTGGCACATCTGGGTTTCGCATGCTGTTCCACCTAAGGAACTCATCTTTTCTTCGCTTTTTGCTATTGCATTTATCGCGGCGGCTGCAGTTACGTTTGAGATCATCGGAGCTTTACTTTCAGTAAGCCCAACTCGAGCCGTACTCGCTCGATACCGACCAAAGACTCGAACCAAAGCTCCCAAAGGTGTGCGTGTTCGAGTCACTGTTCTTATTCCAGCACATAATGAGGAAACATCACTACCCATCACTCTTTCTGCACTCGAATTACAAACGCGCAAACCTGATCGCGTGATCATCGTGAGCGACAACAGTTCTGATCAGACGGCATCTATTCCTGGACAGTTTGGTTTTGAGTGCTTTGAAACGTACAAGAATGAACACAAGAAGGGTGGTGCCCTGAATCAAGTTCTTGGTCGAGTACTCCCTGAAACTGAACCCATTGACGTCATTCTGGTGATGGATGCCGACACATCGCTTGGCCCAAAATTCATCGAGGTAGCAGCCAATGCCTTGGAAAACGATCCTGAACTCACTGCTGTGGGCGGTGTGTTCTACGGCGAGGGAGGCCACGGGCTTATCGGGCAACTCCAACGAAATGAATATGCTCGCTATTCCCTTCAAATTCGTAATCGACGCGGACGTGTGTTCGTGCTTACCGGTACCGCAACCATGTTCAGAGCCGAGGCGCTACTCGATATCGCGGCGGCACGAGGTGTGTACATCCCTGGAGAACCAGGTCGCGTGTACGACACCGCTGCACTTACTGAAGACAATGAACTCACCCTGGCATTGAAATCCCTGGGCGCCACCATGACGTCACCACGGGAGTGCAGCGTGGTCACTGAATTGATGCCGACGTGGGGCAATCTTTGGGTTCAGCGACAGCGCTGGCAACGCGGAGCACTTGAGAATCTCAGTGCTTATGGATTTACCCGCGCAACACTTCGCTATTGGGGTCAACAAGTTGGAATTGGTTACGGAGCCGTAGCCCTGAACGCATCCCTCGCTCTGATGTTCATCACCATTTGCGCAATTGATCATTGGATCTGGTTCCCATTTTGGTTAGTCATCGGTCTGATTTTCATCGCTGAAAGAGTGGCTACTGCATGGTCCGGTGGCTGGAGGGCTCGCCTACTTGCGCTCTTACTTTTTCCGGAACTCTTTTATGACGTCTATCTACAAGTCGTGTTCCTCAAGTGCCTTCTCGATATTTTTCTCAACAAGAAGCCCAGGTGGGGTCATGTGCAGCATTCTGGAATTGCCGATAATTCATGATGTTCGTTGACGCGGGTTTCTTGTTACCTTCATCTGTGCTGTCGAGTTCTTGGTTCATCGTGCTGGCAACGGCAGTTGCCTTCAACACAATCATTTATTTGGGTCTAACCCTTTCCAAGCTAATTCCGTGGCCACATCAAATCCATCCAGAAAACGTACGTCGCCTTTTGCGAAAAGGTGTCGATGATGCAGCGATTGAGGGCAACATGAATTTTCCTGCTGATTACCAACGTCCAGAGAGTGATGACCCCTTCATCGCCTTGCGTCTTCGCATTACCCGCGCTGCAATACAACAAGGGTTTGCACTTGTCGGTGGACTGATATTGATGTTGTCGATTTTGACCCTGGTGTTTTCACCGAATGCCCAATGGAATGAACATTTCTTCACTTTCGGTTCAGGAGCCATCTACCTTGCACTCGCTCTCGTTGCGACGCATCGTGCTGCCAAAACCACCTCATTGATTGTGCTGTGGTGCGTCGCCGCTCTCGGTCTCAGCTCATTAATGTTGTGGATGACTGTTCGGGATGAAAATTCAGCCACTCTTGCCTATCTACTCGTCATCCTCGTGGCTCTGCCACAGATCACATTGCATTGGAAATCCTTCATTGCCACTGGAACAGTGATTTACCTGCTGCTTATCGTGGGAACAGAGTCGATTAGCACCGTCTATGACGTTCAATGGCTCTTTGCCGGCTTAGCTGCGCTCCTCTTCGGTGGCGCACTTATGCGTGTGCGGATATCAGGACTCACTTCGATCGTTGAGGAAGCACAGCGTGCCGATTTCGTGGCTTCAACAGATTCGCTCACGGGGGCATTGACCCGTCAAGGCATCACCATGCTTCTGCCCGGACTTGGTTCCCTTGCGAAAAGAAATTCTCAACTTGTAGCAGTTGCTTATATCGACATCGATGACCTTCAACTGACGAATACTCAATACGGCCTCAATTTTGGTGACGAAGTGTTGCGCACGGTTGGCAAAGCGCTACAAGAAACAGTGCGCAATAGTGATTATGTGGCCCGTTGGGATGGCGATGCCTTCCTAGTAGCTGGCATGTCGAACGAGATTCCACCTGCGACCTTGTTCAAACAACGCATTGAAGCAAAAATCGAGGCTAGCGGGATCAACCTCGGCAAAAGATCAACAACGATCACCGTACGCACGACCGCTGGAAACCCGGAATTTTTGACATTCGATGATCTACTACAGCAGGTACAGCATGATTCACCTGTTATTGCTGATCAATAATCTCAAAGAGATGATGAAGAGCGGCTTGAAATTCTTCATAAGTATTTAGGTCTGCAATTTCTTCACGCGTGAACCAACCGACTGCCTTATTTTCCCAATGTAATTCATCTGGCGGTGAGAACTTCTCGTTCACCTGAACAACGACGGTGGTGTACGACCACACTTCGTGCACATGTGCTGAATGTTCACCCAAGA
>CANFTO010000078.1 GCA_947449945.1 Actinomycetota bacterium
CCAGATGGCCGTCCACCTGTTGGTCGACTTGGTCGACTTGGAGGACGGCGGCCGTTACCGCTGTCGGTCACGCATTCCCTTCAAGCTCAATGAGGTCGCGCGGCGTGCGCGGTGCACGTCGAGGGACTCCATCTCCCAAGACGTAGGTCTTGATCAGAAAGTTCCAGTGGCAACGCTGACAGACCTCAACGACATAAACCTTGAACTCGCCGAAACTTCGGGAAAGTTCTGGAAGATCCTCGGTTTGCCGTACGCGGCCTGAGTACGGCCCAAGTTGATCTCCATAGACATAGGTGACATGCATGAATTCGGTATCCCGGCAGACCGGGCACTTTTCCCCAGCAGGCTCCCCATGGAATTTTGCTGCCTTGAGGAGATAGGGGTCGGCGTCACAGAATTCACTGCTCAGCATGCCGCCATTGAAGAAGGCATAGAGCGAGGCCCGACGCTGCAGGGCGTAATCAATGGGAGAACGTGGGGCCGTGGGGTCTTTAACCGGCTCAGCTGGCGGCAGCGGGAGATTCTTTGAAGGTTTGCTCGATTGCCCACGCGCAACGGAACCACGAATTGCAGATTTTCGTGGGCCAGCCATGGGATCAGTCTAAGCGGCGTTTCAACTCTCATGAGTTTGCTTCGATATATCGATTTGATATATCTTTCCGTTATGACGAAGCGGGCCGATATCCTCGAATTTGCCGTGCTCGGCATGCTCGGTGATGGCCCATTGCATGGATATGAGCTACGTAAGCGCCTCGATACCGTGCTCGGCCCCTTTCGCACCCTGAGTTTTGGTTCCCTGTACCCATGCTTACGCCGCATCGAGCAGCGCGGTCTGATCACTCAGGTCACCGTGACTCCAGCAATCGATAGCAATGCCCCGGCGCTGAGTGGCAAGCGTGCCCGCGTGGTCTATGCCTTGACCGGTGATGGCAAAGAAGCCTTCGAGCAATGGGTCAATGAAGCAGGGCCTGAGGCTTGGGAAGACGAAGGTTTCGCAGCGCATCTTGCATTCTTTGGCCGTACTGAAGCACGCGTGCGTGTGCGCATCCTTGAAGGCCGCCGATCCCGTTTGGAAGAGCGCGTCGCAATGCTGCGTGAATCAATGAAACGTCAACGCGAAAGTGTTGACGCCTACACACTCGAGTTACAAAACCACGGACTCGATCGAGCCGAGCACGAAGTGCGGTGGCTTAACGAACTTATTTCAACTGAGCGAAAGAAAGCAGAAGTCGCTCAACAATCAAGCACGGCCTGACATACAAACAAGGAGAAAACCATGGGATCAATACGCGTCGCCATTGTTGGCGTTGGCAACTGTGCGGCTTCGCTCGTACAGGGTGTTGAGTACTACAAGGACGCAGATCCAGCAGGCGCAGTGCCAGGTCTGATGCACGTGCAGTTCGGCGATTACCACGTTCGCGACGTTGAATTCGTTGCTGCGTTCGACGTCGACTCAAAGAAGGTTGGCCTTGATCTCGCTGACGCCATTGGCGCTTCTGAGAACAACACCATCAAGATTTGCGATGTACCAACAACTGGCGTCATCGTTCAGCGCGGTCGCACTCTTGACGGTCTTGGCAAGTACTACCGCGAGACCATCACTGAATCAGACGCACCAGAAGTTGATGTTGTTGCTGCACTGAAGGCTGCACAGGTTGATGTTGTGGTCTGCTACTTGCCAGTGGGTTCAGAAGACGCGGCTCGCTTCTACGCACAGTGCGCCATTGACGCTGGCTGTGGTTTCGTGAACGCACTTCCTGTATTCATCGCTGGCACTCCAGCTTGGGCACAGAAGTTCGTTGATGCAGGTCTGCCCATCGTTGGTGACGACATCAAAAGCCAGGTTGGCGCGACCATCACTCACCGCGTGCTGGCAAACCTCTTCCAGGATCGCGGCGTGATCCTTGATCGCACCTACCAGCTCAATGTTGGCGGCAACATGGACTTCAAGAACATGCTTGAGCGCGATCGCTTGGAATCTAAGAAGATTTCAAAGACACAGTCCGTGACTTCACAGATGAACCACGACATGGGCGCAGACAACGTGCACATTGGACCTTCTGACTACGTTGCTTGGTTGAACGACCGTAAGTGGGCTTTCATCCGCCTCGAAGGTCGTGCATTCGGCGATGTGCCTTTGAACCTCGAGTACAAGCTCGAAGTATGGGACTCACCAAACTCAGCAGGCGTGATCATCGACGCAGTTCGTGCAGCAAAGATCGCTATGGATCGCAAGATCGGTGGCCCAATCCTTTCTGCCTCGAGCTACTTCATGAAGTCACCTCCTGTGCAGTACAACGACTCAGAAGCAAAGCAAGCAGTTGAAGACTTTATTTCAGGAAAGATCAACAGCTAAATGTGAATGCATGCAAAGGCCCGGCAGATCTTCTGCCGGGCCTTTCGCTTGTCTAGTGCTAGCACTACATTCACGTAAGTGACGAAGTTTTCCGCCTTACGCGAGGTGCTCGCTCGGCGCGACTTTCGTCGATTGTTTTCTGTACGTTTAGTAGGGCAATTTTCCGACGGACTCGTGCAGGCTGCACTGGCCACGTTCGTGCTGTTTTCACCAGAACGCCAACCATCAGCAGTCAAAGTTGCTGTCGCGTTTGCAATCTTGCTTTTGCCTTATTCAGTTATTGGGCCATTCGCTGGCGTGCTGCTCGATCGATGGCGCCGACGCAATGTTCTCGTCAAAGCAAACCTCATCAAAGCCTTAGGCATTGTTCCCATTCTTTGGTTGATCTCCGCGAGCAACGACGGCGCTCTTCTAGGCATCTCAGTTTTGCTTGTTCTTGGTGTCGGGCGTTTTGTCCTTGCAGGTTTGTCAGCATCTCTTCCACATGTCGTGCAGGGTCGCGATCTCGTTACTGCCAATGCTTTAACCCCAACCGCTGGAACCATTGCTTCAGCTGCAGGTGCAGGAACCGGGATTGCACTTCGTTCATTGGTTGGTAGCGGAGATGCGGGTAGTCAATTCATCTTGATTCTGGCTGCAATCGGTTTTGTCCTTTCTTCTTTAATCGCGATGCGTATCGCTCCCTTTGCTCTAGGTCCAACAGGTGAGCAAGCATCGGACACCTTGCTCGGTGTGCTGCGTGGCTTTGTTGATGGCCTGCGCGCACTCAAGCTCCGCTCGCGCCCTCGGCGCGCGATTGCCGTTGTCGGTATGCACCGTGTTGCCCTTGGCATGTTGACCGTGGTTGCACTGTTACTCGTCCGAAACACCTTCAACACCACTGCGCAGGCTGACCATGCCCTGCGTCAGTTCGCCATCATCACTGGAGCTGCCGCATTCGGTGCGCTGCTCGGTGCGTTCATTACTCCGGCCGCGACCCGACAATGGGGGACAATTCGATGGTCAGCCTGGGTACTCATCATCGGCGGAATTTGTGGTGGGTTATTCGTGCTGTGGGGGGCCATGTCTGTCACTTTGCCCTTACTGCTCATTGGATCGGCTTGCTTTGGATTCATTGGTCAAACAGTCAAGGTGTGCGCTGATACAGAAATTCAACTTGGGATTCCTGATGACCGATTGGGTCGCGTTTTCTCAATTTTCGACATGATCGTCAATGCCTGTCTGGTTATTGGCATCACCGTTATGGCGGTATGGGCACCACCAAGTGGGCAAACACCTGCAATGATCAGCGCTGCAGGAATCTTGCTTGTCATCACGGGCGTTTGGTTCTTCACCACACATAAGACAAAGGGGTAAGTCATGGGTCGTCGCTGGGGTGCACGTTCAATTGCATCGCTCTTGATTTTCATCATTGCGACGTTGCTGACACCTGTTGCAGTAGTGGGCCATTGGGGACACCGCACGGTGACCGACGCTGAGCAATACATCAACACTGTTGGTCCGCTGGCAAGCGATCCAGCGATCCAGCAAGCTGTCAGCGAGCAGGTCACCAAAGTGTTGCTCGAAAAGGTCAACACTGAAGAGTTGGTCGGTGGGTTCATCGGCAACTTCGTGCAAAACCCAGCAATCGCTGACCGCCTTGTCGGACCAATCTCTGCAGGCGTGGATAACCTCATTGGTCAGGCCGTTGACCGAGTCCTTGCATCCTCAGCCTTCGAAACTGTCTGGATTAAAACCAACACTGCAGCGCAGAAGAGCTTGATGCTGCTGCTGGAAGGAAAGCCCGCAGGCATCATTCAACGCGATGGTGATCAGGTCGTTCTAGACACCACACAACTGTTAAAGGAAGTTCAGGCACAAGTTGTTGCCTCTGGTCTTTCAGTTGCTGCCAACATCACCATCCCAGATACTGGCAATCAGATCGTTCTGTTTGAAACTCCTCTAATTGGTCAAGTTCAAACGATCTACGGATTTACCTCTCCAATCCTGCAGTGGCTGCCCTTGATTGTGTTCGCACTCTTTGCACTTTCCATTGCACTGGCTCGTCGACGCCCACGCGTGGTCCTCACCATGGGTGTCTTCTTGGCACTGTGGGCCGTGGTTCTTCTCGCCTCAATGTCTTCAGCTGAGACTGTGATTCAAGGAAAGCTCGGGACGACTGGTCTGGGCTTAGCCCTGAGTGCCTTCTGGACCACGTTCTTTGCTTACCTCGTCAACGGGTTGCAAGCGATCCTGCTTCTTGGCGTCGGTGCGATTGTTGTCGGATGGTTGGCCGGAAGTTCACGTCCAGCTGGCACCGTTCGTCAACACTTGTGCGATGGACTTCAGCAGATCGGCGCAGTGATCCCTTCGGGAATCAATACGTTCGTGCGCAGCTACTCACTGTTCCTACGGTGGGCTGTTTCACTCGTTCTGCTCTTCATCCTCACAGCATTCGACACGATTTCGTTGGTACGCGTGATTTGGCTAGGCGCACTGGGCGTACTCCTGTTCGCAATTATTGAAGCGTGCAATGCACCTGACCGTGAGGTGTACGCAGAAATAGTCGTGGTGGAGGAAACCGTTCTTTAAGAACGGGCATTCCACCACGCAAGCAGCGCTTGGGTTGCTTCCGCTTCGCCAAGTGGGCCGCGATCTAAGCGCAGGTCCATCAGGAAGCGATATGCCTGCCCAACTTCTGGTCCAGCTGGAATATCCAGCAGTCGCATAATGGCTGCGCCATCTAGATCAGGCCGAATTGCATTGAGTTCTTCCTCAGCCTGCAAGGCTTCAATGCGTTCTTCCAGCATGTCATAGGTGCGTTGCAATGCAGCAGCGCGCTTCTTGTTGCGGGTGGTGCAGTCCGCGCGCGTGAGCTTATGTAAACGAACCAGGAGTGGGCCTGCATCGCGCACGTATCTGCGAACAGCGGCATCAGTCCAGTCACCAGATCCATAGCCATGGAATCGCAGATGCAATTCCACCAACTTGGAAACATCATCAATCATGTCGTTACTAAAACGCATGTCTTTCATGCGCTTGCGCGTCATGCGCGCACCTACAACTTCGTGGTGATGGAAAGAGACTCGGCCATCGTCAAACTTTCGAGTGCGCGGCTTACCAATGTCATGAAACAGTGCGGACAGGCGCAGAACCGGATCAGGTCCGCTGACCGGCTCATGCATGGTTTCCATCATGACCGCTTGATCGAGCACAGTAAGTGAGTGTTCGTACACATCCTTATGTTGCAAATGCTCATCTGTAGTGAGACGCATCCCGGGCAACTCAGGGAAGATGTATTCACACAATCCGGTATCAACCAAAAGTTTGAGTCCCAAACGTGGATTGTTTGACATCACAATCTTCATGAACTCAACTTGTGACCGTTCAATTGAGACAATCGTGATGCGCTCGTGCATCTGCACCATTGCCTTGAGAGTCTCGGCATCGATATCGAAATCCAATTGCGCGGCAAAGCGGGCTGCTCGCATCATGCGCAACGGATCGTCAGTGAACGACATCTCCGGTGAATTCGGGGTCCGAATAATTCCGGCTGCGAGATCGGTGATGCCGTTGTACTCGTCAACCAGCGTCATGCCTGGTAACTGAAGTGCCATCGCATTGATGGTGAAATCTCGGCGGCCAAGGTCGCCAAGCAGTGAGTCGCCAAAATTGACCTCAGGCTTGCGGGAGGAGGAGTCGTAATGCTCACTGCGATAGGTCGTGATTTCACATTCCTGACCGGCAATGCGGGCACCAACGGTTCCGAAGCGAATGCCCACATCCCAGGTGGTCTCCGCATAACCCTCCAGGAGGGCCAAAATCTGCTCCGGGCGGGCGTTTGTGGTGAAATCAAGATCAGGGGCTTGCCCAAGACGCCCTAAAAAAGCATCCCGGACTGGACCACCCACGAGGGAAATCTCAAATCCAGCCGCTTTGAAGCGCTCACCTAGGCCGCTGAGCAACCCTTGGATGGGTGCCAACTGGGCCGAAGCAAGCGCTGGGTCGAAGGTAGGCACTGGTGAAGCGTAGTGAAATCTCCTTTCAGTTAATCTCCCTATATGTCCCCCCGCCCGCCTAGCTCCCCTCGTGTTGAGGAGACCAGTGCCGGCGGTTTGGTGTTGGACCGCTCAGGTACTCAGATCAAGGCGGCGCTGATTGCCCGCCATGATCGGCGAGGTCGATTGATTTGGTCACTGCCTAAGGGCCATGTTGAAGCCGGAGAAAGTGCCGAAGACGCCGCAATTCGCGAGGTTCGAGAAGAAACCGGAATCGAAAGCACTGTGCTTGCGCCGCTGGGGACCATCGATTTTTGGTTCATGGCCGACGAGAAACGTATTCATAAAACTGTGCATCACTTCATTTTGAATGCACACGGCGGCGAGCTCAGTGATGATGACCGAGAGGTGATTGAGGTTGCCTGGGTGCCGCTAGAAGAAGTCGCGGCAAAGCTGGCCTACGGCGATGAGCGCAAACTGATGGCCAAGGTGGCTGAAGTATTGGCACGATTGTCGGATCACTAGGTGCGCACCACACGCCTCATTCGAGCAATGCTCGGATTCTTTATCGTGTGTGTATCAGTTGCATTCGCAATGCCCGCACGTGCAAACGATGCCACGGTTCAAGTGGTCTTGGATTCTTTCCTTCCAATAATTCCAACAGCCGCTGCTGAATTACACATCACTGGTCGTGTAGTGAACAGTTCAACCAGCACGGTGAATAATCCAGTTGTTCAACTTCGTTTGTCGCCTTCTCCCATCGCTGGGCGTAACGGTATTGATGCTGAAAGCAATTCTCCGACCGCGGCTACCCGCACAGTTGCTACGGTAAAATTGCAGAGTTCAGTGTTACCGAATGCTCAAATGAGTTTTGACATTTCGCTTCCATTCCAACAACTTTCTTTGACTCAAGCCGGGGTCTACGCGCTGGCGATCGATGTTGTTGATTCTGGGAATACCGCTGGAAGCATCCGTACCTTTTTGCCTTGGTATCCCGCAGGTGAAAAATTACCTCACGCGATTGGTGTGGTGTGGTTATGGCCCCTTGCCGATTACCCTGCGCGAACCGCATCAAATATATTGCTCAACAATCAAACACCCACGGCGCTCTCGCCAGGCGGCCGGTTAACCAACCTTGTTGACGTTGGGCGAGAATTTAGTTCGACCCTGAGTTGGATGATCGATCCGTCTCTTCTGCAAACAGCTGATGCCATAAGTCGTGGATATCAGGTTGTTCAAGAAGGTGAAACCGTCGTCGGGAACAAGGGCACTGACGCAACTCTGTGGCTCAATGAGCTTCGTAGTTCCATGAGTTCCTCTAATGCGCACGCGCTTGCGTATGCAGATATTGACGCAGTTGCTGATCGTAAAAATTCACTGAGTGCAGATGTCGTGCGCGCAATGACGGTTGCGCAACCAATCACTAGCGCAATCTTGAAATCAACGATTCCTGGCGGGTTGTACTGGGCACCCAACGGACACCTCGATCAAAAGACGGCAAACTTGCTGGCAAGCGCAGGGGCATCAACTGCTGTGCTCTCCACCGCTGCAATGGCCGGCGATCGCACCGCTCCTCGCCAAGGCGTTGCTGATTACGAAACCACGTTTGGCAATGTCACCGCAGTACTCACTGACGAACGCATCAGTGCAGCTCTCGCACTTCCGCAGCGCACCGCTTCTGAAATCATCGTCGCCCGACAGCGGTTCTTAGCGGAAACTGCTGCAATCGCTGATAGCCCGGCGGCCCTGGCTCATCAGCCACTCACCGTGGTGGCAGCGCCGGTTGACCTACGGTGGGCACCTGCTGCGAGTTTCTTACGCTCAGTGTTGCGTGGCACCCAGTCGGCGCCGTGGATGATTCCCACGACCTTGGAATCTCTGCTGAATTCGCCAAGGGGTTCAAGTAATCGCCTGGCTTATGTCGCAGGTTCCTCAGAACTCACCAGTTCCTATTTGAGCCACCTCAAAGCGGTGCAAGACAGGGTCAGTCAGCTCACTGCAGTGCAGCAAACACCAGGGCCGGTCAATCAGTCCTACGCAGAAGCGCTGTTACGTGCTCAATCTGCGGCATGGCGAGCCGAGCCAGGAACAGGGGCTGCACTCCTCAATGCCATTAGTTCTGAACTCAATACTCAGATCAATCAAGTGCGTCCGATCAGTAGCGGAACGATCACCTTTAGTGGCGATGCCGGCAATGTCCCGGTCACTCTGGCCAACGACAGTGACAGTGTGGTGAACGTCGGTTTGTCATTAATCGGTGTTCCAAGCTCGCGCCTTGAATCAGTTCCCAAGACCGGCATCGTGATCGAACCTGGTCAAAAAATTAGCGTGGAAATTCCTGTGCGCATTGTTGGTGGAGATCCATTGCCCACCAAGGTACAAATGCTCACACCGAAAGGTCAGGCCTACGGAACACCGGCAACAATCGTCCTAGGTTCAACTGCATATGCACGAGCTGCGGGCTGGGTGGTTGTTGCGGCCTTTGGTGCAATCGCCATCTTTGTGGTGGTGGGAATTACTCGACGAATCATGCAGGCTAGGACTTCTGATGAGTGACACCACGAAGAACATGATGCGTTCCAGTGCCGTTATGGCTACTGGAACCATTGTTTCG
>CANFTO010000079.1 GCA_947449945.1 Actinomycetota bacterium
AGCACAAGATCACAAGCCGCAACTACATGGTCGATATCGACAATGGGCACGTCTGGCAGCAGTGCTTGGGCGCGTAGGCGCGAGAGTTCAGAAACAGCGGCGACGGCAACCACCTCATGGCCAACACGATGCAGTGCCGCGCCAATCACGGAACCCGCTCGACCGGTGCCAATGACACCGACACGGAGGCGGGGAGGAGCCATCACACGTAGGAGCGTAGAGGCTCGCTACCGTGCGTTGCTGTGGTGGCCAAAATTCCCGAGATGCGGACATGGGAACAGGCATGGGAACACGCCACAACCGGCAGCGAAGGGTTCTACTCCCATTCCCTGCCCTATGACCACTTCACCACCAGCGTTGAGCAATCGGCACTGGCTCACGACCTCCTGCCCTATCTGCGCACTGCCCTGATCCAGGGGCCCATCAGGTTCATTGATGTCGGAGCTGGAACCGGGTTATTGGCGCAACAGATCTCGGGTCTGCTTACACCTTCAGAACGCGAACGCACGAGCCTGATCTGCCTGGATGTCAGACCACGACCGGCATATCTCTCGGCAACTATTGACTGGATTCAGGGCGATGCCAGGCAGACAATCACCCAGATTCCTGCAGGCCATACGGTGCTGGTGGCACATGAATTCTTCGATGACATCCCCTGCGCACTTGCTGAGGTGGATAGCGATGGCGTGACGCACTCGGTGGTTGCTGATCACACGCATTTCACACCCACTCTTGGCATCGCCTTAGATCCGACAAGCCCTGAATTTGACTGGTTAAAGAAGTGGTGGCCTGCCACTCGCCCATTCATGCGTTGCGAGGTTGGTACAACTCGCGATGCTTGTTGGCGGGACCTTACAAAGATCGTTACCTCGGGTTACGCAATTGCCATTGATTACGCGCACATGCGGACAGACCGGGTTCGTGGGGTTTGGGATGGAGGCACTCTCACGGGTTATCGCGCTGGACAAACACTCATCCCGCAAGCAACTGGGGAAATGAACATCACTGCGCATGTTGCTCTTGATTCTCTAGCTGACGCATCATCGGGAACACCACACATCACCATGCTTCAACGTGGCCCGACGCCCGATTTCTGGTGGCTCATTGCCGCGTATGCGATTGAATTTCCTCTACCTGCGAAGATGACGCCGTGAAGGAGGTCTTAGTAGCCATAGGTGCCGCACGGCACCTGCCTGCGGATCTCTACCTTGATCTCGGGGAACTTCACCCCACTGGGCAAGGCGCAATGCAATTGGCTCTGCGCACGAACGAATCCATCATCACGTCAGCTGATCCGCGAATTGGTTTTGTACATCGGAGTGCTGAAAAACTCTTTGAAGCTCGCGACTACCGACAGTTAATGATGTTGGCGAATCGCCATGACTGGCTCAGCGCCGTGAGTTCAGAACTAGCAATAGCACTCGTACTTGAAGATGCCATGGGAATTCTGCCTCCAGAACGCGCAACCTGGTCTCGAATGTTGCTAGCCGAAATGAACCGAGCGACCGCAAGTTTGATCATGCTTGGAGCGACTTCTCGGAAATTTTCCCCGTTATTGGCACACCGGGAAACCTTCCTCACACTTCTCGAAGAACTTACTGGCTCGCGCATTCATCCGATGTTTATGCGCATCGGTGGAATTGCGACTGCTTGTACGCCTGAATGGCTGAATTCACTTGAGATCGTCCTGAAGGAAATTCAACATGACCTTTATGAATTACCGCAGCAGGTCAATGATCAATTTGCACAGTTTGCAGGCATCGGCGTCGTCACCGCTGATCAAGTTAACAACTACGGCCTTTCTGGAACATTAGCTTGGAGCAGTGGTGTTGCGAACGATCTCCGCATCACAACTACGTATCTCGCTTATGATCAAGTTCGGCATAACATTCCAGTAGCGCACGGATCTGGCGATATTCCATCGCGCTTCTTACTTATTGCTGAGCATCTACTCGCAAGCCTGGCGATCATGAACGAGGCAATCCAGTGGCTTCTTGATGCGGGTGACGGCCCAATTGCCGTTCAGCTTCCCAAGGTAGTGCGAGCACCCGAAATCACAACCTATGGCGCGATTGAAGGTCCCCTTGGAATCATGGGGATTTTGCTTGACAGCATCGGTGAAAAAACTCCTTGGCGTTTGAAATTGCGCACGCCAGCATTCTCGACAATTCAAAGTTTGAACAGCACTCTTGTCGGACTGCCATTAGACGCGCTGGTGCCGATGCTGCAATCGTGCACATTCATGGTCGGCGACGCCGACCGTTAACTACGAACGCTCACGAATATAGGTAGCAAAGCGCGCGCGCAGCAAACTTTCGGTTGTGTCATCAAGTTCAGTTTCACCAAACATCTCACGCACAGCGCGAACGGTGTCGATGAAGGTTCCACCAACAGCACCCAAGTCGCCGCCTTCGCCTTCAATCGCATTCATGCTCGGCATATGGCTGAACACATCAGTGAAGAAGCCGAGATCTAGGTGCTTTTCGGCCAGGTGAAAGGCCTGGTGGCGCAATTCTTCAAAAGGCAGGTCTTCAAGGGCTGGTTCAGTGCTCATGGACTGACCTTATCTAGCCCAGATTCCTGCGAGTCACCCTCTGCCGGCAATCGACAAAGGTGCTCTAGCCACAGCGCAGCGGCCACGAGCGCAATCGCGCCAAGAGCCGCCGCACCACAGGACCACACCGTTGATGTTCCCGCAGGTGTAGCGAGATCTGGCAGCGTGCCAACGCCCAGACCAATGTAGAAACCAGCGACAAGTGCGCCCGTTCTCGATGCAGCCATCGCAAGTGCTGCTGTGCGGGCTGCAACGATAGGTGCCAACGGCACTGAACCCGGAACACGCTGCAGGCGTGGCTTTGCCAAGTAGGCCCAGATAAAGAGTGCAAGTGCCAAAAGCCAGAGGGTGAAGGCAGCCAGATACGGAACAGGAACTGCTCGACCTGCCTGGCCGTTCATCACACTCGCGAGAACAAATCCCGCCAATCCGCCGATGAGAGCAATCATGAGGAGAAAGCGAATGCGGGTGGGCTTCATTGAGAGACCTTCAGCTCGACTCGTGGTTGCAACATTCGCACACCGCTCGCATCAACTCGCTGAATAAGTTCAGCAACGGGTGCGCCGTGAAGTTCTGCTTTTGGATCAACAGTCAGCCACGGAACCAGCACGAAGCCGCGTTCGTGAGCCCGTGGATGCGGAATAGTCAAACGCTCAGAATCTGAAATAAATCCTTCGATTTCAATGATGTCGATGTCTAAAGTGCGCGGACCCCAATGCACCTCACGAGTGCGTTGCCATTCTGCTTCAATTGCGTTCGCTCTTGTCAATAAATCATCAGGGTCAAGTGAGGTGTCAATAAGGATCACTGCATTGACGTATACGGGCTGTTCAGGACCGCCCACTGGTTCAGTTTCATACACCGGCGAAGCTGCAAGCACATCAATGCCTTGCGTTTTTGAAAGCGCATCCACCGCACCCTGTAAGGCTGCTCTCGCGTCACCCAAATTCGCACCTAGTGCAATCACTGCACGAGTCATGGACGAATGATTTTCACAGCAACATTAGTAAATGGAACTGGGATTGGTGCTTGCGGCTTATGCACAATGACTTCCACTCCCTGCACGCCAGCAAATTCCAGGACATCTTCTGCAATTCGCTCAGCAAGAGTTTCAATGAGATTGAACGGTGGGCCAACAATGCGATCGTGTACGGCTTGGGAAATCGCGCCATAGTCGACGGTGTCTACAAGGTCATCACTGGCGGCAGCTCTGCTCGGATGCAAGTGAACGACAAGATCAACGGAAAACTCTTGACCATCACGACGTTCGTGGTCGAAGACACCGTGATACCCAGTTGCAGAAATCCCGTACACCAGAATTTGGTCTGCGCTCATCCTCGCCCCAATCGCCAAGCTGAACCTACTCGAACTGCATCAACACTGCCGACAACATCATGCACGCGAACTGCCCACACACCGGCTGCAGCAGCCAGAGCGGAAATTGCATCGGTAGCGCCATCGCGTTGATCTATAGGTCGCATCAGCCCGTCATTACTTTTCAGCAGTGAACCAATAAATCGTTTGCGCGAGGCACCAATGAGCACGGGATATCCGAGCGCTTTGAATTTCGTGAGTTGATTCAAAATTGCCCAGTTGTGATCTGCCTCTTTCGCAAAACCAAGACCTGGATCGATCACGATTGCTTCTTGCGCTATCCCAGCACTCAAGGCGACTTCGACGCGAGCGCCTAACTCCCTGATGACATCGGTAACAACATCAGCGTACGTTGCGAGGTCATTCATTTCAGTACTGTGGCCGCGCCAATGCATGATCACGTAAGGCACCTGCAAATCTGCAACAGCGTGCACCATTGCAGCATCCGCTAATCCACCACTGACGTCATTGACCATGAACGCACCCGCTTCAACCGCCGCCACTGCAGTACTTGCATGCATCGTGTCAATACTGACGGGTACTCCAGCTGCCGTGAGCCCGGAAATGACTTCGAGCACTCGGACCTGTTCATCATCTTCCGAAACACGTGTTGCGCCGGGACGAGTTGATTCCCCACCGACATCAATGAATGACGCACCTTGACTATGAAGCTCAACACCGTGGGCAATGGCCGCATCAATATCTGCGAATTTGCCGCCATCAGAAAACGAATCAGGCGTCACATTAAGAACGCCCGCAACTAATGCATGGTCGACACCAAGAAGAGAGAGTGGAAGCCCCTTTGGGTGTCGAGTGTTCATCGGCCTTGGATAAGTGACATTGCTTCTGCACGCGTAGCTGGCTCGAGCAGTGATCCGCGTACGGCACTCGTCAAAGTCTTAGATCCTGGCTTACGGATACCGCGCATGGACATGCACAGGTGCTCGGCTTCAACGACAACAATTGCACCGCGTGGTTCAAGGATGCGCACGAGTGCATCGGCAATCTGCGAGGTCAGACGCTCTTGCACTTGCGGGCGGCGGGCGTAGAGATCAACTAGGCGAGCCAACTTCGACAAGCCAGTGATGCGTCCGTTAGGTCCAGGAATGTATCCAATGTGGGCACGACCATGGAACGGTACTAGGTGGTGTTCACACGTGCTGTACATCTCAATGTCACGCACGATGATCATCTCTTCGTGGCCAAGGTCAAAGGTTGTGGTCAAAACATCTTCAGCTTGCATGTGCAGTCCAGCGAAGATTTCCTGGTAGGAGCGTGCCACGCGCGCTGGTGTGTCTTTCAAACCATCGCGATCGGGATTTTCGCCAACTGCGATGAGTAGCGCACGAATCGCTGACTCAACACCTGCAGCATCAAATTCGCCAACCGCTGCGTTTGGATCAACGCTGACTGGATCGATGGTCATTACGCCTCGTCTTCGGTAGTGGCTTCGACAACAACAGTTTCAACTTCGGCGACCACCGCTGGGCGTGGGTGGTCGATTGGGCCGCGTGAATCAGGCAGACGGCGAGCTGAACCCGTCCACGCTGGTCGTGGTTCATTGAGATGAAGGGCCTCAAAGACTGCGGCGATTTGCTCGCGGTCCAGTGTTTCCTTCTCCAAGAGTTCCTTCACAAGCGCATCAAGCACGTCGCGATTGGCTACGAGAATGTCGTAAGCCTCCTGGTGCGCATTTTCGATGAACGTACGTACTTCTTCATCGATGGCTCCGGCAATTTCTTCGGAGTAATCACGGGTATGACCAAGATCGCGACCCATGAACACTTCGCCCTGAGGCTGTCCGTAACGAATTGCGCCAAGACGTTCAGTCATGCCGTATTGCGTCACCATTGCGCGGGCAAGTGCCGTAGCCCGCTCGATGTCATTTGATGCGCCCGTTGTTGGGTCGTGGAAGATCAATTCTTCAGCAGCGCGACCGCCAAGCATGTACGCCAATTGATTTTGCATTTCGCTGCGAGTCGTTGAGTACTTATCTGCTTCAGGTAACACCATCGTGTAGCCAAGTGCGCGCCCGCGAGGCATGATCGTGATCTTGTGCACGGGATCGTTGCCGGGAAGTGCCGCAGCAACAAGTGCGTGACCAGCTTCGTGGTACGCAGTGATGCTCTTTTCGTGATCATCCATCATGCGCGTGCGCTTTTGCGGACCAGCCATAACGCGATCAATGGCCTCATCGAGTGCCGCATCATCAAGCCGATCGAATCCAAGGCGTGCGGTCAGCAATGCTGCTTCGTTGAGAACGTTGGCAAGGTCGGCGCCAGTGAAACCAGGTGTGCGTCGAGCAACGGCCATCAGATCAACTTCATCAGCCATCGGCTTGCCCTTGGCATGCACTTCAAGAATGGCAAAGCGACCAAGCAGGTCTGGACGATCAACAGCAATCTGGCGATCGAAGCGACCTGGACGAAGCAATGCTGGATCCAAAATATCGGGGCGGTTGGTTGCAGCAATCAAGATGACGCCACCGGTGACATCAAAGCCATCCATCTCAACCAACATCTGATTCAGGGTTTGCTCACGTTCATCGTGCCCGCCACCCATGCCTGCGCCGCGATGGCGACCAACGGCATCAATTTCGTCAATAAAAATAATCGCCGGTGCATTGGCTTTGGCTTGTTCGAATAAATCGCGTACGCGGCTTGCGCCCACACCCACGAACATTTCAACAAAGTCTGAGCCCGAGATTGAAAAGAAGGGAACACCTGCTTCGCCGGCCACTGCGCGAGCGAGCAAGGTTTTACCTGTTCCCGGTGGGCCATAGAGCAAGACACCCTTGGGAATCTTGGCGCCAACCGCGTGGAATTTTGATGGGTCAGCAAGGAAGTCTTTGATTTCTTCAAGTTCTTCTACTGCCTCATCGGCGCCTGCAACATCGGCGAAGGTGGTTTGAGGCATGTCTTTGTTGACCAGTTTGGCTTTGGACTTGCCAAAACTCATCACCTTGTTACCGCCACCTTGCATTTGCCCCATGAAGAAGAACAACAAGAAGACAACGATCGCGATGGGAAGAAGGGAGAACAGCAGAGTGACCAAAACGTTTTCACTTGGCACAACCACGTTGTAGCCACCTGGCAATTGCCCTGCATCTGCCTTGGTCTGGAGCAATTCCTGCAGGTTCACACCTTGACCAGTGACATATGACGTGCGGAGCTTGGATCCGTCTTTCAGCGTGAGCTCAAGGAGCTGATCGCGATCGGTCAAGGTTGCGGTATCAACCTTGCCGCTTTGAATGTCTGAAACTGCCTGGCTGGTATCGACCTGAGTAGGTGCACCCACCCCAGAAAGGAAACTCGAACCAACTAATACGAAGGCAACGGCAAGCGCTACCCAAAAAATCGGCCCGCGAATGATCCTTTTGAAGTCCACCGCCTGACGGTACTACGGGTGCACGGGCTCCCAAGCCAGTGGACCGGGGCTTTCGCGCTCAGCGATCAGGCGCCGTAGACGTGCGGAGCCAAGGTCCCCACACACCGCAAGTTGCGGTACTTCTGGTTGTAATCCAAGCCATAGCCCACGACGAACTCGTTAGGGATGTCAAAGCCCACATATTTTGGATTGACCTCAACTTTGATCGCTTCAGGCTTGCGTAGGAGCGAAAAGACTTCAACGGAGGTTGCGCCTCGCGAACCTAGGTTTTTAATAAGCCACGAAAGGGTCAACCCAGAGTCAAGGATGTCTTCGACGATGAGCACATTGCGGCCCACGATGTCGTTGTCGAGGTCCTTAAGAATGCGCACCACGCCACTTGATTTGGTACCTGAGCCGTAGGACGACACCGCCATCCAGTCCATCTCCGTACTACGCGTCAACGTACGAGCAAGGTCAGCCATGATCATGACTGCGCCCTTGAGAACGCCGACCAGCAGCAGATCCTGATCGTGATAATCCACTTCAATTTGCGCAGCAATTTCGGTGATGCGCGTTTGGATTTCGGCTTCACTTAGAAGTACGTGAGCAAGATCGTCACCAATGTGTTCAGGTAGCAAGGGGGTCTCCTGCGTTGAGGGTTGAGTCAGGCGCGGTAAGGGTCAGCCTTCCATATTCACGTCGAGCAATCACACGGGCTGGCAAACTCACAGGGCCTTGGCCTCGCCATTGACAGATCAGTGCATCAACGGATTGCACATGACCCAAAGTAATGGCGTCGCTGGCAGCGCCCAGATCAATACACATGCGCCGAATCACACGGCTGCGAATTGCGCGCGGGAGCGCCTGGAATCGATCTGTGTCCACGCTCATCGAGAAATCATGGAAAGTCACCTGCGCGTCAAACTCCGCAGCTGCCCATTGATCCAGAGCTTCAGCATCATCACTTGCCAATTGCGCCGAACGCGCTAGCCCGGCAACAAACCCGGTACCCAAAGCCTCCTCAAGCACTTCAAAGGCTGCTCGGACGCGCACTCGAGTGAAACGAGGTTCCACATTATGCGGATCACTCCATGGGGTCACACCAATTGCAGAACACACATCATTTGCACTGGCATGAACAACGGTACGAGGAACGTGTAAGAGAGGGCGGACGAGCAAACCATTGCGAGGCTGCATTGCTGCAATTGAACGAGTGCCCGATCCTCGTGCTAGTCGCAGTAACACCGTTTCAGCTTGATCGTCCAAGGTGTGGCCAAGAAGAATGCCTGCCGCTTTGTATTTCGATGCCATTGCTTCTAACGCTTCATAGCGTGCATGGCGTGCTGCCGCTTCAGGCCCACCTTCGCCCTCCACCGTTACTTCAGCAATCACTACAGGATCAATCCCAAACTCAATGCAAGCATGCGCTGCTGCTTGGGCTACTTCGGCAGACCCTTCTTGAAGTTGATGGTCAACGATGACTGCCACCACTGCGAAATCGCGTTGCTTACCGACAAACGCAGCAGCGGCAGCTAAAGCCAATGAATCAGGGCCACCTGAACAGGC
>CANFTO010000080.1 GCA_947449945.1 Actinomycetota bacterium
TCTGCCTCTCGTTGGCCCGATTCTTGCAATCGTCTTCGGCCGCATTGGTCTCAAGCGCGCAGCCATGGGTCAAGCAACCAATGCCGGCGCTGCTAAAGCTGGTTACATTCTTGGCATCATCGGTGTCGCCTTTCTGATCGTAGGTCTGGTTGTCACAATTCTTATTGCGATTTTCGGCAGCTCAACTCCTGCCTAAAATTTCATCCTGCTCGCAGGTCAACACACACCGCTAAAGAATTGAGCCTTACATGAGCATCAAGATGAAGTCGGTCACCATCAGCCTCTCGCTCGTGAGTCTCGTTGGAATCACAAGCGCGTGTTCGTCATCACCATCGTCAGATACAAGTGCAGCACCAACATCTGCAGCGACGACGGACGCTGGAGTTGCAGATGCGGCCATTGGGAGCAACTCGGTGAACTACCAGGTTCCTGACTCGGTACTCACTGAATACTTCCAGGCTATTTGTGAAGGATCGACAACCAAGTTGGGTATGGGTGGCAAATTCGACACGGCTTCTTCATCGTGCACCGACGGGATGGGCGCTGTGACTACGAAGGCATCAGTTGTTTCAAGTCTTCTTGGTTCAACTCCGGACCAGATGATTCATTCAATTCAAATGATGGTTGCTCAAGTTGGGGCCCCAGTCACTGACTGCCCGACTTCGCAAGACTTCAACACGATCACCGATCTGACCATCACTGACTCATGCGTTGAGAATGCACTCATAGCAATGACGAAATTCATGAACTCATGACCATCTAGTCCACGTGCAGGAATTGTGGCTTCGATCCATCGGGATCGAAGCCACAACTTTTTGTTGATTGGCGAGTACTGTCCACTATCCCGCAGGCTTCCAACGGTAATATCAGTCAAGTGAATTCACCCGTGGTCGATGAGAATTCCTCCACGAATGAGGCTTGGGTCGTCGGCGATAACTTCGGACTCTCGATTCCAGCCGACCCAGATGCCCTCCTTGAGGGTGGCACTGAGTTCCTGACTTATGCATTTCGGGCTAGTGGCCAATTAGCGGAAAACAATCGAGTGGTGTCGATTGTTGATTCGGCTGAATTCTTTGATGGCGGAAGCGGCAAGAAGCTTCAGATGACTGTCGAATATGAAAAACCAAATAGTGCGCTTCCTAATCGTCTCTTTGTGAAGTTCTCACGCAATTTTGATAACGCCCTTTGGGATAGCGCTAAACACATGATGTTGTCGGAAGTGAACTTCGCGCTGCTCTCCCGATCGCCAGACTTCCCGGTCAAGGTCCCATTACTGATGTTTGGTGATCTTGAATCTGAATCTGAAACCGGATTACTCATTACTGAACTCATTCCTTACGGCGAAGGCAATGTAGAAATCCCGCACCCCAAGTGCATGGACTACCTCATGGATGATGCTGATGCGGTTGATCATTACCGCGCAATCTTTGCCAGCATGGGGCGACTTTCAGGAGCACATCGCGCCGGAAAACTCTCACCGGAATTCGATGAACTCTTTGGTGACGCCGAAGCGGGGGCAGCGCAATTTCGGTCACAGGCTTCTGACGAACATACAGTTCAGCGTGCTCAGCGCATGTTCGATTTCATCGAGCGGTATCCAAAACTCTTTCCTGATCATTTCCAAGAAGCTGGGCTTCGCGAAGAATTCCTGAGTTTCATGGCTGATGGATTTGCTGCCCGCCCACGAATCCAGGAAATTCTCCAGAGTGGCCGCCCTAAGTTCGTTGCCTTCTCGCATTGGAATGGCAATATCGACAACTGCTGGTTTGAACGCCAGCCAGACGGTTCTCTGGTTTGTGGCTTCATCGACTGGGCGAACTGCGGGGTGCTGCCTTTCACTCAAGTAGTGAGTGGCGCTCTTGGCTGCGCAGAGCCGTCGGTATGGGCAGAAAATCTTGATGAACTCTTAAGCGTCTTCATTCAAGAGTTCGAGGCACAGTGCGGCGAAAAGTTGTCACTAGAAGAGCTGAGCCTGCATGTTCGCCTTTCATTGGCGACGAATTTCGGCATCTCCATGGCTGCCCCGGTTGCCGTTGCTCGAGATATTAAAGACATCGATGCTGTTTCCGGGCCTCGTGACCCAATCTTCCGTGACCTCTACACCTCACGGGTCATGCTCTTCACGATGACAAACTTGATTGAGAACTGGAAGAACCTCAACCTTGGGGAACTGGTCCACAAACTTAGGTAAATACCCCCATGAGGTCGGATTTCGAACCTAGTCTTACAGCATGAAACTTGCAATCCACTACCCAATGTTCACTCTGCCAGGCGGACCTGCAGCGATTGGGCCAACCATCGCAGCAACGGCTCGGGCGGCAGAGGCGGGTGGTTGTTCAGTCTTCACAGTGATGGATCACTGGTTCCAAATGGAGCAACTGGCAACAGCGCAAGATCCAATGCTCGAGGGTTACACGACTTTAGGATTCCTTGCAGCACACACCAGCACCATTACTTTGGGTTTACTCGTCACTGGCGTTACCTACCGCCATCCAGCTTTGCTGGCCAAAACCGTAACCACGCTTGATGTGTTGTCACAGGGTCGAGCGCAATTAGGAATCGGAGCTGCTTGGTACGAACGCGAGCATCTTGGCTTGGGTGTGCCTTTCCCTCCAGTTGCCGAGCGCTTTGAACGTCTAGAAGAAGCATTGCAAATCTGTTTACAAATGTGGAGTGACAACGACGGGCCATACAACGGTAAGCATTATCAACTCGCAGAAACCATTTGTGTTCCACAACCCATTCAGCAACCTCGACCACCAATCTTGATTGGTGGAGGCGGCGAAAAAAAGACGCTGCGGTTGGTAGCGAAGTACGCAGACGCGTGCAACCTTTTTGCCTTTGATTCAGCAGAAGTAGCGCACAAAATCGGTGTACTCAACCAACATTGCGTCGACCTTGGCCGTGATCCGGCCTCCGTGCATAAAACAATTACTACAAGCGCTCCTGGCCAACAGCCTGACGTTGATGCATTCCTACGCCAGATGGAGGCCTATGCGGCAATGGGTGTCGATCAGGTGTGGGTTTCCCCAATCGGACCGGACCCAGCCGCTTGGGTAGAGGGCTTCACAGCTCAGGTTGTACCGCGTTTACGAGATATCTAAGCCAGGGAAATTTCACGCTAACCACAAGGGAGCATTACTATGACATTCACTATCGGCAAGCTCTTTCACATCATTCACATCTCAGATGACCTTGCAGAGCTTGATTCCTGGTACGACGAAATCTTCCAGCCAATCCGCGGAATCATGGACAACGCTTACTCGGAAGTTGAAAAGCGAGACGCGTCATTGATCGTGATTGGTGATGCCATCATCGAACCAATGGCAGCCAGCAATGTTGCAGGGGCCGAAGAAATGCCAGTAGGTCGTTTCTACTCGCGCTTTGGTCGCCACTGGCACTCACTTGCGTGGTACCTCGATGATGTTGGTGCTGCGTGGCAGCAAATGACGGACTTGGGTGTTCGTGTTGTTACCGATGGTGGCGTTCCACTGCCTGAACGCCCGTCATCAGGATCACTGTTTACGCATCCACGCGATACTCATACTCAACTTGAGTTCTTTCCACACATCATTCCCACCGATCCTCGCTTCTCCCCTGACTTCAACGACTTAGCCTGGGAGCAGTATCCGCTGGGGCTCGTTCGTATGGCCTACGCAACCGTTGTTGTCGCCGATATCGACAAGGCAACCCACCTGTTCACGCATGTTCTGCAAGGCAAGAAGCTCCATGAGTCAATTTCAGACCTCACTGGCACCCGCAATATTTATGTTCTCGTGGGTGAGAACACCATCGTTGAAATTGCCCAGCCACTTGAGCCTGATTCAATTGCTGGACAAGATCTCGCCCGCAATGGCGATATGTGTCACGCGGTTGCTTGGCAGGTGCTAGATCTTGATCGTGCCGAGAAATTTCTTGCGTCTAAGAACATCAAGATCATCGCTCGCGACGAACACACCTTGATTGCAGATCCCGACGACACCTTTGGTGCTCCAATGAGGTTTACCGACATTCAGATTCCTGGTGACCCACGGGGATAACAAACATTGCAGAACGATTCTCGTTCTTACAACAGTAAGGCCCGGCTCTTCATGAGAGCCGGGCCTTACTTTCGTTGCATTACACCTTGAGGTAGTCACCCTTTGGGTTGATGACAGGCATACCCATCAAACGACGAGCGTTGTCACCCATAAAGTCATAGGTCACATCCTCGGTCATTGGATCTGAGTACTTGTAGATGCCGTTAGGTTCTTCAAGGCCTTCTGGATGTGGCCAGTCTGAGCCGTAGAGCACACGATCTTCACCAACGAGATCAATGAGGTCGTTGACCTTGCCTTCCCAGAATGGGCTGACCCACATGTTGCGACGGAAGATGTCATGTGGATGCTCTTCAAAGCCCTGTGGCATCTTCTTGTAGATGGTCGCAAGGTCATTGAACAATGGCTGAATCCAGTCACTGCCGTTTTCCACGCTCATAATCTTGAGCTTAGGGAAACGAGTGAACGTGCCATGGCAAATGAAGCTCGCGATCATGTCTGAAATCTCGCGGTGACCCAGCACCACGCGACGGAAGGTGCCCATACCCATGAAGTTGTTCGAGACACGTGGCTCCCACATATCTACGTAACCATCAAGTGGTGGCTGGCTGCCATGGAATGCCACTGGAATTCCTGATGCTTCAACCTCGCGCCAGAATGGATCGAATTCTGGAAGTGCTGGCGAACGCCAACCCTTTGGTCCAAATGCAGGGGCCGGCTTCATCACGATCATCTTGACGCCCTTGGACATGACGTACTCAAGTTCCTTGAGTGCGCCATCCACAGTGCCACAAGTAATCACAGGGGTTGAGAACACGCGGTCCTTGTAGTTATAGGTCCACTGCTCTGCCATCCACTGGTTCAACGCATGGATGACTGCGCCCGTCAGTTCATAATCTTCAGCGGCGCTGGTCTCAACCAAGTTGGCCAAGGTTGGGAAGTTGAACGTTGCGGTCACACCTTGCTGATCAAGAAGCTTGGCGCGTGATTCTGGGTCGCGCATTTCTGGCATCGCATCGATACCGCGACCGGTCATTTCCTTTAAGGAAAGACCCTCAGGGTTCTGGGCTGCGTAGAAAGCCTCATGAGCACCTGGTCGGGCAACGCGGTCGAAAGTTGGGTTTGGAATGTATTCCGTGATCCGACCATTGACGGCAATTCGGGTAGCACGGCCAATCGTGACGAACTGAATCGCTGATTGGTACTGCTCAGGCAAGTAGCGGGTCAGCGCATCTGCTGCCTCATACATGTGCTGATCGGCATCGAACACCGGTGGGGTGATCTGACTCATGAACAACTCCTCATTTTCAAACGCGGGGGTGGGCAAAACTTAGGCTGCCTTGGCCCTCAAGTCAATGAATTCCTTGCAATGTGTGAGGTACGCGATAAGTAGGACATATAGGGCCTACAGGCCATCGCCGCCTGCGCCGCATTTGACCCGATTGCAAAGGGTTCGCATGTGTCGGGTTTGTCGTAGACAGCTCAATGGGAGGCGAATTACTGTCGAGGACCTGCGCACCACCAACCCCCACGAAGGAACGTCATGACTACCACGACCGGCCCCACTCGTCCGGCCAAGTCCCATGGCCAATGGGCTGTTGATGGCAACTCCCCCCTCAATGCCAATGAGGAGATGAAGCAAGAGGGTGACGGCCTTGCAGTTCGTGAACGTGTTGAGTCCATTTATTCAAAGCAGGGCTTTGACTCCATCCCAGGAGACGACCTTCGCGGCCGCCTTCGCTGGTGGGGTCTGTACACCCAGCGCAAGCCAGGAATTGATGGTGGACGCACCGCACAACTTGAGCCAGAAGAGCTTGAGGATTCCAACTTCTTAATGCGCGTTCGCTCAGATGGTGGTCGCCTCACCCTTGAGCAACTGCGCACCGTTGCAAATATCTCTGTTGAGTTTGCTCAAAACACTGCTGACGTCACTGATCGCCAGAACATCCAGTTGCACTGGATTCGCATCGAAGACGTACCAGAAATTTGGCGCCGCTTGGAATCAGTTGGTCTTTCAAGCGCACAAGCATGTGGCGACGTTCCTCGCGTGATTCTTGGTTCACCAGTTGCAGGTGTTGCAGTCGACGAGATCATCGATGGCACTCCTGCAATCGAAGCAATCTTGAATCGTTTCTTGCTCGATCCAGAACTGGCGAACCTTCCCCGCAAGTTCAAGTCGGCAATCAGCGGTTCACCACGTCTTGATGTTGCCCATGAAATCAATGACATTTCATTCGTTGGTGTGGTGCACCCAGAACATGGTCCCGGCTTTGACGTCTGGGTGGGTGGTGGCCTTTCCACGAACCCTCATCTGGCTGTTCGTCTGGGCGCTTGGGTGTCAATTGAAGAGGTTCCAGATGTTTGGCATGCAACTGTCAAAATCTTCCGCGACTACGGCTATCGCCGCCTTCGCACGAAGGCACGACTGAAGTTCCTAGTTTCTGACTGGGGCGCCGAGAAGTTCCGCGAAGTACTTGAAACCGAGTACCTCGGTCGCAAGTTGACTGATGGCCCTGCTCCCGCTGCAACGGGCATGCGCGATCACGTTGGCGTCTTTCCACAAAAAGACGGACGTAACTACGTTGGCGCTGCGCCAACTGTTGGTCGCCTATCAGGTGAGCGCTTACTTGCGCTTGCTGATCTTGCAGAAGCTGCAGGTTCAGATCGTGTGCACCTCACTGCAGACCAGAAGATCGTGGTGCTCAACGTTGCACCAGAAAATGTTGATGCACTTGCAACCGGTCTTTCAGGTATCGGCCTTGAGGTCTACCCGTCAGCCTTCCGTCGTTCAACGATGGCTTGCACTGGCGTGGAGTTCTGCAAGCTAGCAATCACCAACACCAAGGACCGCGCAACGGCACTTGTTGGCGAACTTGAAGCTCGATTCCCAGAAAACACTTTGCCATTAGCAGTACATGTGAATGGTTGCCCGAACTCTTGCGCACGCATTCAGGTCGCGGACATTGGCCTGAAGGGCATCCGTGCACTTGATGCTGACGGTAACGATGTTGAAGGCTTCCAAATTCACCTTGGTGGTCGCCTCGGTCAAGAATCAGGCTTTGGTCGCACCGTGAAAGGTTTACGCCTACCTGCAAATGATCTTCCCGATTACGTCGAGCGTGTCTTTAGTCGCTACATCGCAGAGCGCGAAAACGATGAAGCATTCAGCACTTGGGCTTTGCGTGCAGACGATGAGGCAATTCGATGAGCATCGCCCAGCGCAGCGACGCACGAGTTCTGCAAGCAGTTGCGCGTTACGCAACTGCAGGCTTGCAGGGCGCGGATGCGGCTGAAGTAATTCGCTGGGCAGCTGATTCATTTGCTGGTCGAGTTGTTGCAACCCAAGCAATGGCGAACACCACAATTTCACACCTCATTGCCGCAACTGCACCTGAGATTCCTGTGGTGTTTCTCGACACTGGGTATCACTTCCCGGAAACACTGACAACTCGTGACGATCTTGTGGCTCGCACAAACATCAATTTGCTGACCATCACGCCAGTGATGAGCCTGCAAGAACAAGATGAGTTGTATGGAGAAAATCTTTGGGATCGCGATCCAGATCTTTGCTGCAAACTTCGCAAGGTCGTGCCAATGGAAGAGTCCCTTGTCGGTTATGAGGCTTGGATTACAGGGCTACGCATTGCAGCGGCACCTCACCGTCAAGATGTTCCTGTCGTTGAATTCGACGAAAAGCGCGGCGTCCTGAAAATTTCACCGATTCTTAACTGGACTGACGAAGATCTCCTGCGCTACACCTTAGAAAACGACGTACCTGTTAATCCATTGATGTACGCCGGATACCCATCAATTGGTTGTGCACCTTGCACTGCTCGCGTTGAAGTTGGCGCCGATCCTCGATCTGGTCGATGGGCAGGCAAAGAAAAGACTGAGTGCGGGTTGCACACGTGAGCAGCTACCCAATCTCGCTCAACCTTGCAGGGAAGCGTGTTGTTGTGGTCGGAGCAGGCACCGTTGCTTCTCGTCGTATCGCATCACTCATTGAGGCCGGCGCACATATTGTCGTGATCTCACCAGTCATCGATCAACGTATTGAAGAACTTGCAACCGTGCATCAAGTGGAACTCCATCGTCGCGAATTCGCTTCCGGCGACCTCGCCGGTGCGTGGTTAGTTCACGCAACAACCAACCACCCCGAAGTAAATGAACGTGTCACTGCTGAAGCCGATGCTCAGGGCACTTGGTGCGTTCGCGCCGATCAAGCACTGCTCTCCCAGGCTTGGACACCAGCATCAACTCGAGTTGATGACGTCACCGTTGCAGTCACCGCCAATGCTGACCCACGTCGCGCAGCCGCGATCCGCGATGCCATCGCCGATCAGCTCACCGTCGGTGCACTACCAATCCGTCGCGTGCGAGCAACCCAAGGTCATGTCGTACTCATTGGTGGCGGACCGGGAGATCCAGAACTGATCACTGTGCGCGGCCGACGTGAACTAGCCAAGGCCGATGTTGTGGTCTTCGATCGCCTCGGACCAACCTCCCTGCTTGAAACCCTTGCTCCCGATGTTGAACTCGTCGAGGCTGGGAAACAACCAGGGCATCACACCTTGAGCCAAGATGAGATCA
>CANFTO010000081.1 GCA_947449945.1 Actinomycetota bacterium
ATCGCAGCATGCAGCGTCGCATTGCCTTGAGTGTCGATGGCATCACCACGATTAGTGCAGATGTTGCGCACCGACTTGAAGAAGAAACACCACGCCTTGAAAAAGAGCGCGTGCAGCCAATTGCTCTTGGCCTTGATCACATCAAAGCTGCAACGGCGCCCGATCAGCCAGATGTTGATCTCAAAGATCTGGTTAACAACATTGGCGATCGCCGCTTTGTGTTGGTGTTGGGTAATGACTTCCAACACAAGAATCGCGATTTTGCGATCGCCGTGTGGCAGCAAGTGCTGCAAGCCGGTGAATCGTGCGATCTAGTGCTCGCTGGATTGCATGTGAAGAGCAGTAGTTCAAAACAAGGTGAAGAAGTGTTGCTTTCAAAGCACGTTGATCTTCGCGGCTCTGTTCACACGATCGGTCACGTCACTCCAAACTCGCGTGAGTGGCTACTCGCGAATGCACACGCGGTGCTCTACCCATCAAGTGCTGAAGGTTTTGGCTTTGTGCCGTATGAAGCTGCCGCGTTGGGAACCCCCACTACCTTCGCCAGCTTTGGCCCCTTGAAGGAAATCAGCCAAGTCACGACAACGCCAACCTTGTGGACGATCGATGCTTTCGCGCAGGATCTCACCAACTTGCTCAAAGATCCCCAAGCAGCAGATCAGCGCATTGCTCATCTTCAAGCCGCCATTGCGCAGCACACCTGGGCTGGCTTTGCCGAGAAACTTATTGACTTCTTCCAGCACGTGATCGGAATGCAAACGGTGTTTACCAGCACGGTAACCAGCACTGCATCGGCCGATGCGGCGCTGGCATCGATTATGTCGAGCAAGGCTTACCGCGCAACAGAAAAACTGCGCAAGGTAAAAGGCAAGTTCTCACGAAGTTAATGAAGAAACCGAAAAGAAAAACTGCAAGAACTACTTGATCAGCCCACGCAAGTAATCGCCGTAGCCAGATTTCGCCAAGGCGTCTGCATGCTGCAGCAACTTCTCATCCGTGATCCAGCCGTTACGCCATGCGGTTTCTTCGATGCAGCCGATCTTGGTGCCAGTGCGATCCTCAATGACACGCACAAATTCACCAGCATCTTGCAGTGAGCGGAAAGTGCCGGTGTCGAGCCACGCAGTGCCGCGCTCAAGTACTGAGACGGTGAGAGTGCCGGCTTGTAGGTAGTGATCGTTCACCGATGTGATTTCAAGTTCACCGCGAGCACTGGGCTTAATGTGCTTGACCACGTCAACAACAGTTTCATCGTAGAAATACAAACCAGGAACCGCGAAGTTGCTCTTTGGTGCAGTTGGCTTTTCTTCGATTGAGATCGCAACGCCATCGGCATTGAATTCAACAACGCCATATTCAGAGGGGTTAGCAACTTCGTAGGCGAACACATTTGCGCCAACTTGAGTGGTCAAAGTTGAAAGCTTGCGGCCAAGGGATGGGCCGTAGAAGAGGTTGTCGCCAAGCACGAGCGCTGCTTGGTCTCCTGCAAGGAACTCAGCACCAATCAAGAACGCCTGCGCCAAGCCGTCAGGTGAAGGCTGCACTGCGTATTGAATGTTCATGCCGAGTTCTGTTCCGTCACCAAGCAGGCGGGAGAAGCTCTCTGAATCATCGGGAGTCGTGATGATCAACACGTCACGAAGGCCAGCACCCATGAGGGTGTCGAGTGGGTAATGAATCATTGGCTTGTCGTACACAGGGAGCAATTGCTTGCTCACACCCTTGGTGATTGGCCAAAGCCGGCTGCCAGTGCCGCCAGCCAAAATGATGCCCTTCACAGGAGCTCCCCTCTAGAAGAATGAAACATTAACGCTTTGATCCTGGACGTAAACCGCGAAGGCCAGCCTTAGCTTTGGCAAGGCGATCTTCTTCAACCAAGGCACCAAGGGCCACATTCACAGCCACTCGGCGCAAGGTGCGCATGGCATGAATGGGTGATTGACGAAATTCCGCCGGCGCGAGCTTCAAACGATTGCGCACCATCGTGGTTCTACGCGAAGCGCTATGGCCCGTTGCCAGCACGGTTTTTCCGAAGATCTGAACCTGGCGGGTGTTGCCTAAGTGATGGGAAAGTGAAACACCAGGAGCGAGCACAACACGAAGACCATGCTCTCGAATGCGCAAGCATGCCGCTGCATCAACTGCATCGATGCCGAGGGATTCATCAAAGCCACCAACGCTGTTCATTGCATCAACTGACCAGAGCGATCCGGTTTGCATGACTTCTTCAGTAATCAATTGACCATTAACCAAGCGCGATGGATAACTAATTGAGCCACTGGCATCAGCAATGAGTTCGGCGGCTACGACACCAACCCCAGCAACAGCCCAAGGCACCAATGAATTGATGTAGCCGGCAGGCAATTCGGAATCTTGATCCACGGTGAGCAGCCATGAGGCACCCGAATCGAAGGCAAAACCCAGACCTTCGTTTAAGCCTCGAGCAATACCGGCATTGCGTTCGTGTCGAAGAACCGTGACCCCTAGGGCTTCAACTGCACGCAGGGCGGGATCGAAGGTGGCTGGGGAGGCGTCATCAGTGACCAGCACCGACAGCCCAGCAGCTTGGATTGAAGTGACGAGGGCCAAGAGATCGGAGGGCTCTGGCCGATAAGTCGGTACGACGACAGCCACAGTCACAACCGCGAGTCTATGGGCGCAACCGGTAGGCTGCACCTACTCAATTACGTAGGACAGCCCCTCGGTTGTCCGATATTCGGTCGGAGGATGTCTTGGCAGAGGCAAAGCGCGCGCTCATCACAGGCGTGACGGGTCAAGACGGCTCCTACATGGCTGGCCAGCTGCTGGAAAAAGGCTACGAGGTGCACGGCATCGTGCGCCGATCCAGCTCCTTCAACCGCGGCCGGATTGATCACTTGCACCACGATGATCACATCCCAGGCAAGAACCTCCACCTGCACTACGGCGATGTCACCGACGCTGCTCGCATGCACCAACTCATTCGCGAGATCAGCCCGCATGAGGTGTACAACCTTGCTGCCCAGTCTCACGTGCGCGTCAGTTTCGATGAGCCCCTCTACACCGCTGAGGCAACCGGTGTGAGCACCCTGAACATGCTCGAAGCAATTCGTAGCCACGACACCAGCATTCGTTTCTACCAAGCAAGCACCAGCGAAATGTTTGGCGCGAGCCCACCACCACAAAACGAAGACACTCCGTTTTACCCACGCAGCCCATATGGCGCAGCGAAGGTTTATAGCTACTGGATCACGAAGAACTACCGCGAGGCGTACGACATGTTCGCTGTGAACGGTCAGCTCTTCAACCATGAGTCACCACGCCGTGGTGAAACTTTCGTGACCCGCAAGATCACGCTTGCTGTTGCCAACATCGTTAAAGGCAACATGAGTGAACTGTGGATGGGCAACCTTGATTCCATCCGCGACTGGGGCTACGCACCAGAATTCACCGATGGCATGTGGCGTATGTTGCAAGCAGACGAGCCAGATGATTTCGTTCTTGCAACAGGAACTGCCTACACAATCCGCGACTTCCTCACCTTCGCATTCCAGCACGTTGGTTTGAACTGGGAAGATTATGTGAAGTTCGATCCAAAGTTCTTGCGCCCAACAGAAGTTGATGAGCTCATCGGCGATGCTGGCAAGGCAAAGCGCGTTTTAGGTTGGGAAGCAAAGGTTTTGCCACCAGAGCTCGCAAAGATCATGGTTGATGCTGACCTTGCTCGTCTTGATGGTGCGCCAGAAGGCAAGTTCTAGTTTCATCAATCAGAATCGAGTACGTGCGTCAGCATGAAAGCACTCATCACCGGAGTAGCAGGGCAAGACGGCACACTGCTGTCTGAAATGCTGCTCGCTGACGGCTATGAAGTCGTTGGCTTAGTGAAACCTGATCATGATTACTCGACGTATCTAAAATACGCACCAACTGCTGAGGTTCTTGAATGCGATCTTGGTGATCCATACAAACTTGAAGAACTCATCATTGATGCAGCGCCCGATGAGATCTATAACTTCGGCGGTATTAGTTCACTCGTTGAAGCCTCTGCAAATCCAGAGTTAACTCACAAAGTTAATGTGGGCGCAGTTGAAGCGATTCTTGCGGGAATGAAAACTCTGGCAAGCCGGGCACGTGGCACCACTGCGACCGTGCGATTTGTGCAAGCAGCATCTGGCACAGTGTTTGAAGGAACTGAAACCTCACCGCAAGATGAGCGCACCACGCGATGCCCAGTCACTCCTTATGCAGTAGCCAAAGCGCAAACACTTGAACTCATTGACGTTGCGCGCGCTCAAGGATTGTTTGCAACCGCAGCGATTCTTTATAACCATGAATCACCACTTCGTGGCGAAGGTTTCGTAACGCGACGCATCACCCAAGGTGTTGCGAAGATTGCAGCGGGCCAACAGGAGTTCTTGGAACTCGGCAACCTAGATGTTTCGCGCGACTGGGGCTGGGCACCGGATTACGTGCGAGGCATGCGCGCCATGATCGCGGCGAACACCCCGCACGATTACGTTCTGGCAACTGGCCGGAGCCACGAACTCAAAGATTTCATCGCCTTGGCCTTCAAGGCTGCGGGAATCGAGGACTGGCAGCCGCTGGTACGCACAAACGATGATTTCCGCCGTCAAACAGACCCAACCTTGCTTCGCGGGGATAGTTCCCGTGCCTATAAAGAGCTTGGTTGGCAGCACACGAAGAGTTTCGAAGAGATCGCTCAGGCCATGGTGGTGTTTGATCAATTGTTGCTTGTCGCGCCAAACACGATATGGAGGGAAGATTCAAAGGGCGAAGATCGAGCCTAAGTATTCCTCATTTTACTTTGTAAAGAAATGATTCGTAAGTCCGTAACTTGAGACGTACTGGTAACCAAGAGAAGTAAGAAGTGTATGAATTTCTACGCTTCGGTAGGGAAAACCTGCCGCTTCGAGAGTCTCATCCGTATGAATTTCGATCCAAACAGTTGGACAATATTTCTCTAATGTAGAAGTGGCTCCCTGAAGTACTTTGAGTTCGGCACCTTCAACATCGATTTTTACTAGCGTAGGCTCCTGGATATTAAAGGAATCCAAAGTTCTAACTTCCACAAGCTCGATTCCGGGGCCGACCCCCCAAGGCTGAATTGCATTGGAGAAAAGTCCTTGAAGATATGAGTTACCCATGCAACTTTCGTAGGTAACAAATTGAGCTGTGCCAGTGAAATTTGCAAGAGCTACTTGATGGCAGTCAAACCCCGGTGCATTCGCTTTAAGTAACTCAAAATTGAGTCCCGAGGGTTCAAAAGCCCAACCAATGGCACCAAACCTAGAAAAGTAATTGCAGTGGTTACCAATGTTGGCACCAATATCGATGACCCGAGTACAGTCGAATTCTTTTCGAACCCAATTCAATTCACGAACCTCATAGTGACGTCTAGTCAATCGAATCGAATCGGAAATAAATTCCCCAGGACTGTGTAGTTTCATATCTGGATTTCCGGTGAACGGTGAACGCATTTGTGCCGCAACTCGCTGAGTGAAAGATTTTATTTTCACCGTTTGACTCCCCTCAAAAATTTCTATCTCGGGAAGTCTGATGAAGCCCCACTTGTTGAGACTGCTTTCCGAGTTCCACGCTATAAATAGGTCTTTGATAGTTACTTCTTCTTAAGAAACCACACACTGCACCCATAAGCGGCATGAAAACTATCCTCAAACTCGGATTGATCGAGGTCAACATTTTCAACAAGACTTCCATCGTCGAGAACAAATGCGAGTCGCTCGATTTCGAAAAGACCTTGTAACTGTGCGCGAAGAAAAGGAAGCGAAAAGACCCGATGGGCATTGAATTCAATTCTTGATTTTATGCCAGTAGGAACACTGAGATAGAAAGTTCCTCCTGGTTTAACCATGTCCATTAAGTTATTGAGACCAATCATCCAGCCGTCGAAATCAACAGGATCTCCATAACGCCCGAGACCAAAATGTTCGAGAGCATGCAAGCACGAAAGGGAATCAGTGCAATGACGAAACTCGCCCACAGGTTCCATCACATCTTTTTGTACGAAATTTATGCCATTCACATGGGAACCCAGCGGACGAATATCGATTACATCAATCTCGCGAAATGTTGCAACATGAGACACAAATCCATTTACTGAAGAACCAACATCAATGTGACGAAGAGGAGACTTGTTGAAAATATCACGTGCGACAATCAAGTCTTGGTGAAAGTAATGCCCAGCAGCCGTTCCTGCATTGCTGTTCTGATCATCGTAGCAAGGGTATCCAGACCCAAGCGGAAAAGTGTCTTTCAGCGGACTCTGACTGGCCTGTTGCTTAAGGGTCCGCCTCATTCGTCGTAAATTGCTCCAACCAAGCAAAGCGTTGCGAAATTGCAGCGGATCAAAGCCCCAAGCGTTAGCCAAAATATAGAGCCTTAGTTTTAATGATTTGTCCTGAGAATTGGCCATCATGATATTGACCAATCTATAAGCAATGTGATGAATATTTGCGTCACGAACCGTAAGTGAATCGGAATACCGAAAATTACTTTTCCAGGGGTGCCAGATCTACTTTTCGACTGCACTAAGTCTAATCTGGATTCTCGTGACCGCCCGAAAGATCTCCTACGCGCAAAACGCTGAGGACATCCGTGTCTGGCGGGCCTTTCGTGATCAGGATCCAACAAGCCTGACCTATGTCGATGTTGGCGCCAATGAGCCTCGACATCTGAGCATCACCGCGAGTCTGTATGACCAGGGCTGGCGTGGCTTGCTGATCGAGGCAGACCCCGACCACGCCGAAGAACTTCGCATCCATCGCCCGCATGACACCGTGGTGGAGTGCGCAGCCGCTGACCACGATGGCGTGCTCACCTTCCACCGCGTGCCTGGCACCGGCCTTGGCACGTTGGCCGCGAAAGAGGCCGAAGTCGCTGCGGGGCGAGGCTTTGAAACTTCAACCTTTGATGTGCCAACCCGCAAACTCAGCGCAATCTTGGATGACAACAACGTCACCACGATTCATTTCATGAGCATCGACGTTGAAGGCGCGGAAAGCTCAGTGCTTGCCGGCCTAGATCTTGATCGCCATCGACCATGGGTGTTGTGTATTGAAGCAGTGCTACCCGGCACCAGCGTGCGCTCGCATGAATCGTGGGAAAATGCGATTACTGATCACAACTACATATTCGCCGCTTTTGATGGTGTCAATGCTTGGTACGTAGCAAATGAGCACTCCGCACTGATTGAATCAGTTGCAACGCCGTTCAACGCAATTGATGCAGGTGCTGATGGCTGGGTGCAATTTGAAGAAGCCACGTTGCGCGATCGATCGAACAAGGCAGACATTCGCCGTGCTTGGCAACGCGAATTACTGCTGCATGACATCACCAATGAAGTGCCAACAACTGAATATGAAAAGCAGATCGGCGAACTTCGCTCGGCCTTGACTCAAGTTGAAGGTTCACGCGCCTGGAAGGTTGCTCGTAAGGGCGCAAAGGCTGGTCGCATCGCGCAATTCAAAGCACGCCAAGGCATGAACCATTTGCCCGGACCGCTGAAGCGATCACTCGTGCGTAAGCGACATCTCAAGCACGTGATCATCAATCAAGGGCACCTCACTGACTCGGCCTATCTCGGTAAGCCACCAACAGACAACGTTGGTTGGATCACCCCAGAGGGCAAACCGGCTTTACCCACCAGTGGTTTTCAGCTCGCAGAGCTCACCAGCACTGACATCGCTGGTGCTCAAGCGTGGCTCGCCGCTGGCCCGTATGACGACGATGCAACTCTCAACCTTCGTACCGACAATCACAACGATGAGATCGGACGCCTGAAAGCGGCATTGCGGTTGCGTCTAGCACTGGCTGAACTTCCAAGAAATTCGGCAACAACCAGCAACAAAATTCTATTCGATGCGCGAAGCCTGCAAACCGCAACCTTTGGCGCACGCGGCATTGGCCGATTTGCTCTCGCAGCCTTACAAAGTGCCCGCGCAACAGCGAATGATGACGAACTCGTGTTGCTTATTGACAAGTCACTCGAGAAACTTCCCGAAGCACTCGCGGGTAAGTGCGAGCAGATCACTCGCATTACGCATGCAAACGTTCAGCAATTCGGCATGTTGATTCAACCATCTCCAATGACTGCAAGTGCTGACCCGCTTGTGCCATTGCTCAAGAGTGATGTGCAAAAGATTACAATCGTCTTTGACTTTATTCCAATGCATTACCCAACGATTTACTTAAACAATGTTGCTGCGCGCGCGGAATATGCCGCAGGTCTAGATGCGCTTCGTGAATACAACGACTTCGTGTGTATCTCTCATCTGGCACAAACCGAACTCAAAGACTGGCTGGGCAAGCCACGCGCCGCGCAAGTCACCACATCTGTTGCTTGGCCCAAAGATGTACTGCCTCGCAATCAACAGGTGAGTGTTCAGGCACCGAAGTCTGGCCCGATCGTGGTGATGACTGGCGATGAGCCACGAAAGAACACCTATGGCGCGCTCGCGGCAATTGGCGCAGCCACAGCTGGCCGCGATG
>CANFTO010000082.1 GCA_947449945.1 Actinomycetota bacterium
CACAGTCAACGTCTCACCGAAGGTTGCATTGAAACGCTGTGCGAGGTCACGCGTGAGCTCAAGGTGCTGACGTTGATCTTCACCGACAGGCACTTCATCGGCTTGGTAAATCAAAATATCTGCTGCCTGCAATATCGGATAAGTGAACAAGCCAACGGTGGAACGATCCGCTCCACCTTTTTGCGACTTGTCTTTAAACTGGGTCATCCGACTGGCTTCACCAAAACCGGTCTGGCACTCCATTACCCACGCAAGTTGGCTGTGCTCTGGTACATGGCTCTGCACAAAGATTGTGCAAATCTCGGGATCAAGGCCGATAGCCAGGAGCTGGGCAAATGAAACCAAGGTGCGTTGACGAAGCAAGGCTGGATCGTGATCAACGGTGATTGCGTGCTGGTCGACCACCACGTAGTAGGCATCGTTGTCGTGCTGCATCTGCACCCACTGGCGAAGCGCTCCGAGGTAATTACCTAGTTGGAATGAATCAGCCGTCGGCTGGATTCCGGAGAGCACTCGCGAAGGGCGTTGAGCAGACATACCTGTCATTCTGGCAAAGCGAGATCTGGCTCCTGCACGAGGTCAGCAACCTCGTTGGGTTCAACGCGAATTCGAGCAATCCGACGCCCATCAAGCTCGGTCACGGTAAAGGTGTGGTCACTTGCCACCACGGAGTCTCCAAGGTCTGGCAAGGTGCCCAGTTCAGCGACGAGGAACCCCGCGACCGTCTCGTACGGGCCTTCCGGAAGCGTGATCCCGCACTCTTCTTCAAAATCATCCAGGTTCATCAACCCATCGACGCTCAGGATGCCAAGTGGCCGCGAAGTCTCGGCGATTTCATCGACGTCATACTCATCGCGAATATCGCCAATGAGTTCTTCAACGAGATCTTCCATCGTGACGATGCCAGCCGTGCCGCCATATTCGTCAACCACGATTGCCATGTGTGCATGCTTGCGACGCATTTCTGAAAGCGTGGAAAGAACATCCTTCGTACCGGGGAATGCGGCAATTTCGCGCACAAGTTCGCCCACGCGAATTGACCTCTCTGCCATCCCTGGCACCAAGAAATCGCGGATATGAACGAAGCCGATAATGTCGTCTGACGATTCGCGCATTACTGGGTACCTCGAGTGCGGTCGTTCAGTAATTTGCTTCACTGCTTTATTCACGGGCATGGACGAATCAAGAAACTCAACTTCAGTGCGCGGCACCATCACTTCACGAAGTTCCCGATCACCAGCTGAAAACACATCATCAATAAGTTCGCGCTCTTGCTCGCTTAATTCTTCGTGTGCCGCGACGAGCCCTCGAAGTTCTTCGCCACTGATTTGTTCCTTGGCAGCATGCGGATCAATGCCAAAGAGTCTGACAACTGCATCAGTGGTCTTAGAAAGAGCAAAAATGAACGGTCGAAAGAGTTTGGCCATAAAATCAATGGGCGCTGCTGAATACAACGCGATTGGTTCTGCTCGCTGCAAGGCAATGCGCTTGGGTACTAACTCTCCAAGTGTCAGCGAGAAGAACACGATCACGATGGTCACAAAAATAAATGAGAGCGGATCAGCGACGGATGCTGACATTCCCCAGCCAACGAGCAAGTCAGTGAGCTTGGGTGCAATTTTGTCGGCGCCAAAGCCCGCAGCGATGAAACTTGCAAGGGTAATTCCCACCTGACCAGCTGCAAGAAATCGATTTGGGTTCTGGGTGAGCAATGCCAATCGCTTGCCGCGTCGACCTTCTTCACTTAACCGGGTGATTTGACTGTCGCGCAATGAAACAAGGGCGAGTTCTGCAGCAACAAATACGGCCGCCACCAAGATCAGCGCCAACACCACAACGATGTTGACCCAAATATCGCTCATAGGCGTAACCTTATGCGGATTTCTCCCGAGCCAGGAACGCTGTGGAGGCAAAGGCTAAAACGGAACAGATAGCCATGACCACAGCCATGGTCACACCAGTGTCAAATGGCAGCACTGCCAGCAGCGGAGCATCCACGATTGCACCACCGAAGGTGAGCGCACCAAGGATCGCCGAAGCCGTACCAACATACAGCGCACGTTCAAGCGCCAACGCCATCGCGTTTGCACCGATTGTTGCGCGTGTACCAATCACGACTAACAGGATGGGAATGATGATCCACAGCGATGCGACAGAAGAAGCCATAATCGGAATCAGAATGATTGAACCAAGAGCCGACAGTCCAAGTGACCACATCAAGATACCCCGAACACTGCGGGTCAACACCGCCTGACGATTCCAGAATCCCACCGCGATGATTGCGGTTGCGATACCTGAGAAGGTAAAGCTGTACATCGTCGGGCTCATGCCGAACTTCTCTTGAAACAAGAATGATGAACTTGCCAAGTAGGCAAAGAGCGCACCGAAAGCAAAAATCTGCGTGACGGCGTAGCCAAGGAAGATGCGGTCGCGCATCATGGAAACTGCACCGCGGCCAAGTTCACCTAAGCCACCGGTGTGCCGACGTTCCTTAGGCAGAGTCTCAGGGATAAAGAGTGCAATGCCGATCACAATCAGTGCACAGAACACTGCGAGGAAAAAGAAAGCCGAACGCCACGAGTTGGTGAGATCAAGAAGAACACCACCAACGATCGGGCCGACGAGCGGAGCGATCATCGTGATGCTCATCAGCACTGAGAAGAATCTGGCTGCTTCTGGGCCTTTAACAATGTCTGCTGCAACAGCTCGGCCGATAACAATCCCGCCACCACCGAGAATGCCCAGCACCAAGCGCGAACCGATGAGGAAACCCATTGATGGCGCAAAGGCGCAGGCCAAGGTCGCAAAGATTGTGACGATAGATGTAATGAGCACTAGTCGACGTCGACCAAATGAATCTGACATTGGACCAAAGACCAACTGGCCGATCATGATGCCAAGAAATGACGCAGTCAGCGTGAGTTGAGCAGCTGCATCGGTTGCATGGAATTCACTGGTGAGCTGCGGGAATGCAGGTAAGTACACGTCTGTCGCCAACGGAGCAAAAGCTGACATTGCTGCGATCGTGATGATCAGCAGCCACAGGCGCTTGGGTGAAAGTCCGTGCTCGAAAGCCTCAGACGAAGGGTGGGTAGCAGACATCAGCCACCCACCCTTGTCATGTTGAGCATGTGTTTAGCGCATCGCCTTCTGAAGGTTCTCGTCAATTGAGGCGAGGAAGTCTTGAGTGGTCTGCCACGGCTGATCCTTGCTGATGAGCAGAGCCAAGTCCTTGGTCATCTTGCCTTCTTCAACAGTCTCAATGCATACACGCTCAAGAGTCTGAGCGAATGCGGTCACCTCTGGGGTGTTGTCCAGCTTGCCACGATGCTCCAAGCCACGAGTCCACGCGAAAATGGAAGCGATTGGGTTGGTTGAGGTTGGCTTACCCTGCTGATGCTGGCGGTAGTGACGCGTCACAGTGCCGTGAGCTGCTTCAGCTTCAACGGTGCGGCCATCAGGTGACATCAAGACTGAAGTCATCAGACCGAGAGAACCAAAGCCCTGAGCAATGGTGTCAGATTGAACGTCGCCATCGTAGTTCTTGCATGCCCAGACGTATCCGCCTTCCCACTTCATCGCAGCAGCAACCATGTCATCGATCAAACGATGTTCGTATTCGATGCCAGCGGCTTCGAATTCACCCTTGAACTCTTTCTCGTAGACATCTGCGAAAATGTCTTTGAACTGACCGTCATAGGCCTTGAGGATCGTGTTCTTGGTTGAGAGGTACACCGGGTAGTTGCGGTTTAAGCCGTAACGCATCGATGCACGAGCGAAGTCGCGGATTGATTCGTCAAGGTTGTACATGCCCATGGCAACGCCAGCACCTGGGAAATCAAACACGTTGAATTCCATTGGCTCTGAGCCATCGGTCGGGGTGAAAGTCATCGTCAATGAACCAGCACTTGGCACCTTGAAGTCAGTTGCCTTGTACTGATCGCCGAATGCGTGACGACCAACAACGATTGGCTTGGTCCAGCCTGGGACCAAACGCGGGATGTTGGAGATGATGATTGGCTCACGGAAGATAACGCCGCCAAGAATGTTGCGGATTGTGCCGTTTGGCGACTTCCACATCTTCTTGAGGCCGAATTCTTCAACGCGGGCTTCGTCAGGAGTGATGGTTGCGCACTTCACGCCAACGCCGTACTTCAAAATCGCTTCTGCGGAATCAATGGTGACCTGGTCGTCCGTTGCATCGCGATGCTCCATGCCAAGGTCGTAGTACTTCAGATCAATGTCGAGGTACTTAACGATGAGTTCATCTTTGATGAACTGCCAGATGATGCGAGTCATTTCGTCGCCATCGAGTTCAACGACTGGGTTCACTACCTTGATCTTGCTCATACGGTGCTCCTTTTGAGTCGGGCGTAAGAAAACGTTGGGCGCACCGGATTGCGATGCGCCCAAGGGTTCAATCTTTAAAGATCCTTAACGTCAGCTTGCTTGGTCTTGACTGCTTCGTAAGCCTCAACGAGCAGTGCCTTTTCACCATCGGTGAGCGGGGTTTCCACAATCTTGCGGATGCCACCCTTGCCGAGCTCAGCTTCAACACCGAGATACGCGCCTGCTAGGCCGTATTCGCCATCAACCCATGCACACACTGGCATGACTGAACCTGAGTCTTCGTGGACAGCCTTCGCCATGCGAGCTGCTGCAGCAGATGGTGCGTAGTAAGCCGAGCCAGTCTTGAGCAATGCCACAACTTCAGCCCCACCGTTACGGGTGCGAACAACGAGCTCTTCAATCTTGTCTGCTGGAAGCAAGTCAGCAAGCGGCTTGCCATTCACTGCGCAAGCTGATGCAACAGGAACCATGGTGTCGCCGTGTGAACCTAGGGTCAACGTGGTGACTGATGCGACGGGAACGTTGAGTTCTTCAGCAACAAAGTGAGTGAAGCGAGCGGTGTCGAGCATTCCTGCCTGACCAATCACACGTGCGTGTGGGAAACCGGAAACGATCTGCGCAAGTGCAGTCATTTCATCAAGTGGGTTGGACACGTTGATGATGACCGTGCCCGGAGCGTGCTTTGCAATGTTCTCTGCAACCTGACGCATGATCTTCGCGTTGGTCTCAATGAGATCCATGCGGCTCATGCCTGGCTTGCGAGGCAAACCTGCGGTAATGACAACGATCTCTGCGCCTTGGATTGCTTCGTAACCTGAACCATCCATGCCGGTGGTCTGGCCAACGATCTTGGTTTCAAAACCTTCGATCCAGCGAGACTGGTTCATGTCGAGAGCCAAGCCCTCAGCCTTGCCGTCTACTACGTCGGTGAGAACAACGGTCTCAAAGATGTCGTATTCAGCCAACCGCATTGCGGTGGTTGAACCATAGAAACCTGCACCGATAACGGCGACCTTGCCACTGCGAGCCATGCGTTGCCTTCCAAGAGATATGGGTCAAATCAAAGGCCAAACATACTGCCGCACGAAGGGGCTATTCCCCACGGATCCGGTGCATGTGATGCACCCCTCACCCCAAACCCAGCCAATGGATCCTTGCTGTCCGCTATGCCCGGCTTCCCAGCCACGTGACAGCGGTTGCAAGGAAGCGGTCATTGGCTTCAGGGAACCCCACAGAAACTCGTACCCCTTCGCCCACAAATGGTCGGACGGCTAATCCCACTGCCTCGCAGGCTGCCGCAAAGTCTGCAGTCTGCTTCCCTAACCGCAACCAAATGAAGTTTGCTTCCGATTCGGAAGGAGCAAGGCCAGCTGCTCGAAGACCCGCCAACACGCGATTGCGTTCATTCACGAGCAACTCACAGCGAGCGAAAGCTTCGGCTTCGACTGTGGGATCAAGGGCGGCGATACCTGCCGCCTGGGCAACCGACGACACCCCGAAAGGAATTTGCACCTTGCGTAATGCATCAGCAACGGCCTCATGTGCAATGCAGAAACCAACGCGTACACCCGCGAGGCCGTAGGCCTTGGAGAACGTACGCAATACAGCGACATTGACATACTCGCGATAGAAATCAAGTCCATCAGGAATCAAGCCTGGATCAACGAACTCGCGATAAGCCTCGTCAATGACGATCAAAATGTCTGACGGAACAGCAGCAACAAAGGCAGCTAGCGCCTCGCGACCAACCGCAGTACCCGTTGGGTTATTTGGATTACAGACAAAGATCAAACGGGTTGTCGAATCAATCGCTGCGAGCATTGCATCAAGATCATGACGATCATTGCCATCAAGAGCGACGCGCTGAGGCGTTGCGCCACCAATCATCGTCACGATTGGGTACGACTCAAATGAGCGCCACGCAAACATCACGCCATCACCGGGTTCGGAAGTGATCTGCACGAGTTGTTGAGTCAGTGCCACTGAACCCGTGGCAACTGCCACGTGGGATGAGGGCACGTTGAAGCGAGTCGCAATTGCTTCTACAAGTTCCGTCGAAGCAAAGTCTGGATACAACTGCATCGATGCAGTTGCCGCCGCCGCGGCTTCAACGATCTCGGGCAGAGGCGGAAATGGGTTCTCATTGGACGACAATTTGAACGGAACAACCCCTGGCTGTACTGGGGCAGGCTGCCCAGCCTTATATGAAGGAATCGACTCGAGAATCGAGCGCAGGCGAGGTCCAGTTGAAGAAGTCACACCCGAACTATGGCAAAGATTGAGAACTACGAAGGGTTCGGCACCCAAAAACTCATCAAGGTGAGGCCAATGGCCAAGACAGCGAGCACGATCACGTCAACGCGCTTTGACCGAACGACGAGCCAGCCGGCCTCATTGTCTGGCAGGAGCCATCGCAGAAAGAATGCGAGCGTCACAAATGCTGAAAGCATGATCGAGCCCTTGCGAAATGACCAAAAGGCCACGACTACCAACGAGAGCGCAACGCCTATCAACACAATCGTGATTGGCCATTGGGCCATAGAGAACCCACGCTTGCGGTGCGCTTTGAGGGAATGCACCGAAGCCATTGGCTCTTCGCTCTGAGTGGACATTGAGTTGAGCCTAGGCGATAGGCCTCTAAGGTGACGCCCATGACTTTGCTCTTTGAACCTTTGAAGATCCGTGGTGTTGAATTTTCTAACCGAGCTTGGGTGGCGCCGATGTGCCAATACTCAGCGGATGTCAATGGCGTGGTGGGCGATTGGCACTTGGTCACCCTTGGTTCTTATGCCAATGGCAGGGCTGGTCTGGTCATGGCGGAAGCCACTGGCGTGAACCCAGAAGGACGAATCAGCATTGCCTGCCCTGGAATCTGGAGTGAAGAACAGGTTGCCGCCTGGCGCCGGATCACTGACTACATCCACGGCCAGGATTCAAAGGCGGGAATTCAGCTTGCGCACGCTGGTCGCAAGGCGTCAACTGACGCACCAGCAAACGGAGCCAAGGTGCTCGAGCCAGGCGAAGGCGGCTGGATCACCTTGAGTGCAACCGCCAAGCCCTTCACTGGCATGGGAACTCCCAAAGCCATGGATCAAGCAGACATGGATGCGACGATTGCTGACTTCGCTACAGCGGCAAAGAACGCCGACAAGGCTGGCTTTGATGTGATTGAAATGCACTCAGCCCATGGCTATTTGATGCACCAGTTCCTTTCCCCCTTGAGCAACGACCGTACGGATGAATACGGCGGCTCGATTGAGAACCGCATGCGATTTCCTCTTGCAGTAGTCAAAGCAGTGCGCGAAGCATGGCCACATGACAAGCCACTGTTCGTTCGCATTTCAACCACCGACTGGGCTGATGGCGGCTGGGGTGTTGATGACTCAGTTGTGTATGTCAAGGAACTTGAAAAACTTGGTGTTGATTTGATTGACGCCTCGTCGGGTGGAGCAATCATCGATGCGAAGATTCCAAATGAAGTGAATTACCAAATTGATCTTGCCGAGCAAGTAAAAGCCCAAACCGGAATTCTTACCGCTGCTGTTGGTCGCATCACGCAAGCCCAGCAAGCAGAACAACTGCTTGAAGATCAAAAAGCAGACGTGTGCTTCCTTGGGCGTCAGATGCTACGAGATCCGCATTGGCCATTGCGCGCCGCACATGAGCTTGGCGAAAAGATTCGCTGGGCCACCCAATTGCGCGCTGGTTCAGGCTGGACGAACTAGCGATCAAAACGTGCCGAACAGCTAGCGTGCTAAGCGCTCCGCTGTATCAACAACGTTCATCAACAACATCGCACGAGTCATCGGACCAACACCACCGGGCATTGGCGCAACGAATGACGCAACATCCATGACGTCTGGATGAACATCACCGACGAGACCGGCTTCAGTGCGCGTAATACCAACGTCGAGCACTGCAGCACCTGGGCGAACCAGATCTGCGGTGATTAAGTGAGCAACACCTGCTGCAGCAACAATGATGTCTGCTTGCTTCAAGAATGAACCCACGTCCTTTGTGCCCGTGTGACACAACGTGACGGTTGAGTTTTCGGTGCGACGGGTGAGTAGCAATCCCAGTGGACGACCAACCGTGACACCGC
>CANFTO010000083.1 GCA_947449945.1 Actinomycetota bacterium
CGCAGTGGCGTGGCTCTGCTCCCCTGCAGCATCAGGCACAACTGGACTTTCACTGAAGGTTGATGGTGGGTTTCACGGGTGAGTGAACTCAAAAACCTCACATGGCCTGATGCGCAAGCGCTCACGCGCGAGGTCTTGATCATTCCACTGGGCAGTGTTGAACAACACGGTCCGCATTTACCGCTTGATACCGACAGCGTGATCGCTCAGGCAATTGCCAATGAACTTCATACACGTACGGTCAACTCAGGGCTTGCACCATTGGTTGCCTACGGCGCTAGCGGTGAACACAGCGACTTCACCGGCACTCTTTCCATTGGAACAGCTGCACTCACCACCGTATTGACCGAACTCATTCGTGATGCAAGTCGCTATTGGCAGGCAGTGCTCTTCGTGAACGGTCATGGTGGAAATAGCCAGGCCATCACAGAAGCTCTTGCGCTTGCGAAAAATGAAAGTTACCTCGTTGCGTGCACCGGATTACACGGCGATGCTCGCGACACTCATGCGGGATATCAAGAAACCTCGTTAATGCTGCACCTTGATCCAACACGAGTGAAGTTCGATCGCGCTGAACCTGGGAATACCCAACCACTCAATGAAATTTTGCCGACGATGCAAGCAGAAGGCGTGCGAGCAATGAGCGCAAATGGAATCTTGGGTGATCCAACACAAGCATCCGCGCAATTAGGTGAAGAACTTTTTCGTGAAGCCGTCGAACAAGCCCTAGCTTGTTACGACACCCTTATCGCTCGCAGGTGATGGAGTCACGCTCTTTGCAGGTAGTGGGAATCTCACCTGTGGTTTCATCGCCCGAATCGAACGACGCTGTGCGCTCTTTACCAAAACTCCTGAACCATAAGCAGCATCAGCAAGCAGGCGCATGCCGACAAAACGCACCGGGTCAATTCCCGGTTTAGTCGTGCGCCATTCGTGGAGCAATGGCACAACCATCGCAGCCGCAGCAAGCTTGACTACTCGCCCATGTACGCCCTTAGCTCTTGGGCTTGCCGCCAGTAGCATCCAGCCAATGGGCCAATATTCACGGCGCAGCACATGACCAACGGCACGCGCATCGGCTTGCAGAGTCTTCCCGACAAAAAAAGGCGTGAGTACTACTGGCGCATGTTCGCGATGAAGCTTGTCTTGCAACACATGCGTCGCTGTTCCTAGCGCTGACAGCACAATTCCAGGTTGACCCATCGCGACACCTGCCGCAGCGATGAGATTCCAACCTGAAACTCGTGCAGGCGTGAGCGCTCCAGGGTGTCGCAAATCTAAATCAACTGCTGAGGTGCCGTAATCAAAGCGTCGTTTGATTAATGCAAGAAAGTCACCGCGCAATTCATGTTCCGCGATGACCTTTGGCTCGTAGCGAACCTGCCAACCCTGTTCAACCATGCGCCAAATGAAGTCAACATCCTCGCCGAGGCGCAGCTCTTCATCAAAGCCACCTTCTGGGAAAGCTGAACGGCGAACAATGAGCACTGCTGCTGGGAGATACGCCAACTGCCCACCGATGCGCACCACTTCAGCATGCGCTCCCATATCAAGGGCACTTGCCACTGCCTCAAATTTCGTGGTCAAGCCGTCATCTTCAATGTGGGGTCGAATGCGTGGCGCAACTGCGCCAACGATCGGATCGTCAAATAACGGCATGAGTGCATCGAGCAAAGATGAGGGAACTGTGCAATCAGAATCAACAAAGGCAATGAACTCTGATTCAGTTGCAGCAATACCTGTGTTGCGCGCAGCAGCTGGCCCGCCATTTACCTCGCGAACAATGACCCTTGCGTCGCGCTGGTGAACGACTTCATTGACTGCACTTGAATCTTGCGAACAATCGTCAATGACGAGCACTCGAAAACCCTGAAGTGATCTCAAACAATCATCAAGTGCATCCACTCGATCATGTGCGGGTACAACCACCTCAACATCCCATTGATGTTGACGTTGCTGAGATTGCGGATGCGCAAGTCCACGATGCACTAATGCTCGTGCAGCTCGCATCTCACTTTCTGATGTTGGGCGTAGGCCTCGCGAACCAGAAGCAACAAGTTCCTGTGCGAACCCTTGCATTGCAGGCTTAAGTCGAATCAAACCCCAAGGAGATCCACCAGTTGCAAAGCTGCCGCTCGACCACAATCGCGCGCGCTGATCCCACACCACTATCGGTGCGTGCTCATACGACATCGCGGCGACCCTTCTGTACATTTACTCGCAGGGATTCATATCGTGACATAAAACAGGGTGGGTGTGATTCCCGAAGGAATCACACCCACCCCACGTTGCTTGTGGTTACTGAGGAGCACCTGAGTTGCTGGCTGCGAGCAAGCCGCCGCCGTCAACCTTGATCTGCTGACCGGTCACGTAGCGTGATTCGTCTGAGGCCAGGAACAACACCACATTGCTGATGTCGATTGGCTCAATGTATGGAATTGGCATGCGCTGAAGTACGTAGAAAGCCTTCGTTGCCTGCTCACGAGTTGGGTTCTCGAGATCTGGACGGAAGGTCTTGTACATCGCTGGGCTGTGCAGCATGTCGGTGTTGCAGTTCGTTGGATGAATCGCGTTGACGCGAATCATGAGAGGCGCCATATGCATTGCAAGGTCATGAACCATGCGAGCTACGCCACGCTTGGCGTGTGAGTAACCGCCGCCGCCTGGGCCACTTGATGGAGTGTCGGTGCCACCTGGCATCAAACCGGCAACTGAACCAATGCCGATCATTGATGCACCTTCATGCATGTGCTGGAACGCAGCTTCAAACACGTTTGTTACACCAGAAAGCATGACCTGGACTGAATCAAACCAGGCTGTTGGTGGGATGTCGCGACCAAGCGGAGCAATACCCGCGTTGCCAACAACAACTTCGAGGTGACCAAGCTCGCTCACGCCAGCGTTGACTGCATCCATGACTGCAGTGCGATCGCGCACGTCCGTCTTGAAGGTCACGATGCGGCGGCCAAGGGCCTCCACAATGCGCTTGGTTTCAGCCAGATCCTCAACGCCAGCCTGTGGGTAATTCACTGTGGCGAGGTCTTGGCACCAGTCCAGCGCGATGATGTCGGCGCCTTCTTCAGCCAACTTGACTGCGTGACTACGTCCTTGTCCGCGAGCTGCGCCCGTGACTACTGCAACCTTGCCTTCGACCCGACCGGCCATGTGTAACTCCTTAGAGAATGAAAAGAAGCGGACAGAATGATGTTCTGTCTCGCGAGTGAGACGACGCTAGCAATGAATGCCGCGGGCCACAACTGTTTTTTCCCACCAGTTTCACCTGAATTAGGCAGACAGCAATGTGGCCTTTGCCTCGTCAATTGTGGTGCTGGTCTGGAGCATCGCCCGCGTAGACATCACGATGCGGGGAGCACTGATGCCAACCGTGCCAATAAACCGATCTTCGTCGCTGTAGAGCACCACAAGCTTGTCCTGATTTGGACCAAGGTGCATCACGTGCGTCTCGTAGGAGCCTCCTGGCCACCCCAGTGCCTGCAATTTGAGACCGTACATATCGCTCCAGAAGTAGGGCAGGTCATGGAGCTGTTCGAGCGGCTCATCACCGCTGGCCAAGATATTTGCGGCCACCACGCGAGCCTGGTCAATGGCTGAGGTCCAGTGTTCATGTCGACCTTCGCGCCCGGTTGTGGACTTCCAGTGCGCAACATCTCCGACGGCGAAGACATCGGTGGCAGACGTGCGACCAGATGAATCGCAACGAACACCATTGTCAATATGCAAACTTGAGTCCTTCAACCACTCAACCGTTGGCGCAACGCCTAGGCCAATGACCACTGCTGAGGATTCAATGACCTCGCCCGTTGAAAGCTCAACGCCTTCAAGTTGATCATCGCCGACCAAACGCGTAACTAACGAATCACAATGCAGATCAACGCCATTGTCACGGTGCAAATCAGCAACATAGTTGCCAATAAATTCACCCACAGGTAATTGCAATGGCGTCGAAAGTGCCTCAATCATTGATACTTCTGCTCCCATTGAGCGAGCAGTGGCAACTACTTCGCACCCAATGAATCCACCGCCGATCACTACTAAACGTCCGCCTCGACGAATATCGGCTGCGATGCGTTGTGAATCTTCGAAGGTACGCAATACATGCAAGCCATCACGTACAGGTGCACCGACGAGTAACCGAGGATGGGCTCCAGTTGCAATAACCAACACGTCGTAATCAACACTGTTTCCATCAGCAAGCGAAACGGTATGTGCAACTGTGTCGACACCCACGGCTTCAGTACTCAAGTGCAATTCAAGGTTCAGGGAATCAAGCACATCCGGAGCCAAGAGCAATGGTGGAACAGCGTCTTCCTTGGCTAATGCACCCTTTGACAATGGTGGTCGGTCGTACGGTGGAAGTGCTTCTGCACCAAGCATCACAATGCGGCCCACGTGCCCAAGACGCCGAAGCTCTTCTGCCGTGCGGATGCCCGCAAGACCTGCACCAACGATTACAACAACACCGTTCGCCTTCACCACGACCCTCTCGCTGTTCTAGGAGCGTCACCCTACGGGTTCACGCAGCACCACACACCTTGACGATTCGGATGAGTTGTCTCTACTTTGAGACATCTCCAAGACTGATTCATAGGATTCGTCTCTCCACTCGCAACCAGAGGAATACGTCATGACTGCACCCGCTGACGCTTTGAATCAGACTGTGCAACAACGTCTCGATGTCGGGTTAATGGACCACCTGGATGCCCTCGAAGGCACCGATATCAACGACGTCACCGTTGAAGCGGTAGCAAAGGCCGCCGGTGTCTCACGCGCTACCGCCTATCGTTATTTGGGATCGCGCGAAGAACTTCTGCGCCGGGCAGCCCTTGCTCTTGTGAATGGACATGCCGACCAATGTCGCCAGGCCGTCGCCCGAGCAACCACTGTGGCTCAGCAAGTAGAGGAAACCTTTGCTTTCACAATTCGCCAAACAATCCAAGACCGTCACTTACAAATGTTGATGAAATCCCCGCGTACTGACGGCCTGGTCGAGGCCGTGCAGCAGCTCATGGCCTCAATCCTGTTGCCGACGCTGCACGAGGGCCAGCGAGCAGGACAGGTCCGCGACGATCTTTCCGCTGAAGAGCTCATTACCTGGCTCCTTGAACAACTACACCTCCTGACTCGCAAGCGGCTGACTGAGGATCAAACCCGGCAGTGGGTGCAAACCTTTGTCATCCCAGCGCTCGACCCCCCAGGCAATGCCGACGGTCGCCTGCGTTCACAGGTGCGGGCGCTCTTAGACGACGTGCAGGGTCGACTCCAGGAAGTGAACGTATCAATCGTGGCTGGCCGCTACACCTTTCGGGCCTAGTTCGTCTCACAGACCTCTGAGTAAGAGACCATGTCGGTGATCTCTCTCATGAGATGTCTCAAACATGATTCTCAGAGTCCGTATGCGTGTAATCCCCTCATACACCGCCGAAATCCGTGGGTATTCATTGCCCTAAAGCCTTGCCCCACCTCGTAACTGGAAAGTATGCTCCGGGTTCCAGCGCTAGGACGATCGACCAGGGTTGTCTCTCAGGTGATACACACGGTCGTGTTGTCGCTAGGACTAGCACCAGAAATTTAAGGGAGTACACAGGTGGCGTACGTCATCACCGAAAACTGCATTGACGTCCTTGACCGGACGTGCACCAAAGAATGCCCGGTCGACTGCATTTATGAAGGCGACCGCATGCTCTACATCAACCCTGATGAATGCATTGACTGCGGAGCCTGCGAGCCAGTGTGCCCAAGCGAAGCCATTCATTACGAAGATGATTTGCCGGAACCACTCAAGCACTGGCAAGCAGACAATGAACTCTTCTTCACTGAAGTTCTCGAAGGTCGCGACGCAGCGTTAGGCAAACCCATGGGTGCGCGTAACTCGGGACGCATTGGTGTTGACACTGAACTTGTACGAAACAGCCCAACGAAGTAAAGCCGAAGGAGATCACGATGGCGGAATCAACGACCCAAGAGCCGCGGCCAGTGTCGCCGTTTGCCGTGTGGCAAGCAGAGCGTTCCTCTGATCCACGTGGCTACTACGCAAACCTGCGTAAAGAAGGTCGCATTGACTTCAAGACGCACCGCTGGGCTGGTGGCAAGAAGGGCCCAACCGCTGCCGTGTTGCACCGCGATGACATTGGTCAACTGCTGCGCGATGTTGACACCTATTCAAGCGAGGTCTTTGCGTACGGACCAGACGTGCACGCAATCCCACAGGAGATTCAGGCACCGCTTCACACCACCTACCGTCGCTTGCTTGACCCATTGTTCTCACCTAAGAAGATGGCCGAACTTCAGCCAAAGGTTGAAGTAGCTGTCAACAAGTTCATCGATGCATTCATCGATAACGGTGAAGTAGAAGTCAATGAAGGCCTTGCAGTACCACTGCCATGCATGACCTTCCTTGATCTCCTTGGTCTGCCATCTGAAGAACTTCAGATGTTGATTTACTGGAAAGACGTGCTGATCCGCCCAGAAATCGTTGGCGGCTCTTTCTCTGAAGGCCAGCGCATCCAGGCAGAAGTTGTGCCTCAGATGTTCGCTCGCTTTGCTCAAGAAGTTGAAGATCGCAAGGTCAACCCACGCGACGACCTGATCACCTACTTCACCACCACTGAAGTTGACGGCCGCAAGCTCACTGAAGAAGAGCAGTGCAGCGTGCTGTTCTTCCTGCTTGCTGCAGGTCTGGACACCGTGACCATCTCCTTGCAAGCGATGTTCTACTACATCGCTACGCACCCTGAGACCCAGCAACTCCTGCAAGATGATCCATCACAGGTTGAAAACGTTGTAGAAGAACTCCTTCGCTGGGAAACCCCAGTCATGAGCGTAATGCGCGTTGCTAAAGAAGACACCGAGCTTGGTGGCTGCCCTATTTCTAAGGGCACCTTCATGGTGGCTTGCTTGGCATCGGGCAACGTTGAGGAAGAAGTACCAGAATCACTGAACCTCGACCTCACTCGCGGCGACAAGGCGCACCTTGCCTTCGGCGCTGGCCCACACCGTTGCTTAGGTTCGCACCTTGCACGCATGGAACTGCGCACCGTCATTCGCGAATGGCACAAGCGCATTCCGTTCTATGAAGTAAAGCCAGGCGAATCTATTGAATGGGTGCCATCAGCACTTCGCGGAATTGACTACTTGCCACTTCAGTGGAAGACGAAGGGATAACAATGAAGGTCGCAATTGATGTTGATCTGTGCCAAGGGCACGGACGCTGCTACGAAATCGCCCCAGAAGTCTTCACAGATGACGATCGCGGTCGCGGTGAGTTACTCATGGTTGAAATTCCTGCAGACCTGCAGGAGAAGGTTCGTCAGGCAGCGAACACCTGCCCAGAACGCGCCATCACTCTGTCGGAGTAACAACGCACATAAAGTAAAAGAAGGGCCGGTATCCAGATGGATACCGGCCCTTTACTTCTTGAATAGCAACTACATTCCGATACGGATGGTCTTTGCTTGCTGAAATTCCCGCAGGCCTTCAATACCACCAGCGCGACCCACGCCGCTTTGCTTGTAACCACCGTAAGGGCTTTGCGGAGCGACATTGCTAAAGCAATTCACCCAAACGGAACCTGATTGCAGGCTACGAGCAACACCGTGAGCGGTTTTCAGATCATTTGTGTGCACGTAGGCGTTCAGACCAAAGTCGGTGTCATTAGCCATGCGTACGGCTTCAGCGGTGTCACTAAAGCGCAGTAACGAAATCACTGGACCAAAGGTTTCTACCTGGGCCAGATCACTGCGATTATCAACATCGCCGAAGACTGCTGGCGAAACGAAGTACCCACCAGTGAGCTCACCTTCCATCTGCGAGCTCACTTGCTGACCGCCAGTGAGCAAGGTGCCCATCTTCTGATCAACAGCGCGGTCAACGTGGCTCAGGATGCGCTGCATTGCACCTTCGGTGACCAGCGGGCCAACCATGGTGTCTTTTGCCAGTGGGTCACCGATCTTGGCGTTTTCAATGACGGACACGTATGCCGCAGCGAACTCGTCATAGATCGAATCGTGAACCATCAAGCGCACCGCGCAAGCACAGTGCTGACCACTTTGAGCCAAGGGCCCGCTGATGGCAGCCATCATTGCGGTCTTCTGAATATCGTCGATGTCTGGGAAAACCAAGGTTGCCGCAGTGCCACCGAGTTCGGTTGCTACTGGTGTGAGGTTGTCAGCAGCTGCGCGCGTAATGATCTTTGCGGTCGACCCACCACCGGTGAAGTGGATCTTGCGCACGCCCTTGTGACGTACGAGTGCGTCACCGACGTCTGGGCCACCAGGGACAATGTTGACAAGGCCTGGTGGTAAACCAGCTTCAAGGCAAAGTTCACCAAATCGAAGTGCGCTCAGCGGTGCAAGCTCAGGTGGCTTAATCACTACTGCGTTACCTGCAGCCAGAGCTGGAGCAACAGCCATACCCA
>CANFTO010000084.1 GCA_947449945.1 Actinomycetota bacterium
TATTTTTCACGGCTACGCAGATGCGGACGCGAGCAAGACAACCACTTCGACAACAACACTCACCATAATCGCATTGAAAGTTGCGGCTCGGGTTCGGGATTTTCGAGCATAGACACCAGCACATCCAAGTGTTGCAACAAGTACTAGTGGAAAAAGGAGACTGGACTGCGCACTTTCCAAAGCAAGAACTGCCGTGCCGAAGATGAGCAGCACCCAACAGACGCGGGTCGCTTGGATTCGGCCAAGGCTTACGACGAAACCACGAACCCCAGCATCGCTATCTGATTCAAGGTCAGGCAATGCATTCGCGATATGGGCACTTACCCCGACAATTGCAAACGAGAGTGACAACCAAATTTCAGGTGGTTGACCATTAATGCCATAGGTAAGAAAAGCTGGGACCGCGCCAAATGCCAAGGCATACGGCAGCCATGACCACCAGGTGCGCGAAAGTAAGGTGTTGTAGAGCCAGGCCATCGCAAGCGCAAAGACATGCCATGAGCCTCCGATAGCTCCCGCAACTATCCAACTCAACATGCATGAGAGCCCTAAAGCACCACTCGCGGCGATCCAAAGATGTTGCGCTGAAATTCCCAAATTCACCGTCGGCTTGTCATTGCGTCCCGAACGCAAATCGAAAGGTGCGTCAAAGGCATCATTGCTCCAGCCCACTGAACACTGGCCGATTAGCACAGCAAGAAAAATTCCCACCAAAGACATCCCGCGCCAACCAAGACTCCAAGCAAGGAGTGTGATCACCATTGTTACGGCAGCGGTAGGGGCAGCGTGTGTTGCATTAACGAATCCCAAAACTCGCGATGTCACGAGATCACCCTATTGAATGGTTCTTGAGCATTCCTAAACTTTTGCCACACCTTGCTAGCTCGGCACCTTGGTCGACTTCGCTTCAAAGTGCTTCTCTATGGGAAGTAACGCGAGCATGACAAGCAGGGTGAATGCGATTCCGATGATTGTGGCCTTGAGACGCTCGATCGCTATGACGCCTACAGTCGAGTTAGCACTAGTAAGCAGTACAACAGCTGGAGTGAGCACCATGGCGTAGAGCCAGTAGGCGCGGTTCTGAAGAAGGAATATGAACATGATCACGATGAATACAAATCCAAAGACGTAAAGGATTGATCCGGTCGGGAAGAACTCTCCAATAACGATCGAGATACCGAAGCCCGCAACTGTTCCCAATGCGCGACTTGCAGCTTTCTTAAAACCGCTGCCTAGGTGCGGCTGGAACACCACGAGCACCGTCAGGATGATCCACCCGCCAGTCTGACCAAGGTTGTATTGCGCAACTAGGAATGTGGCGATACCCACGAGCGTGGCCAATACAGTGCTATAGACCAGCACTCGCTGCGGATTAACCTTCACCAGCGGCATGTGCGGTAGCTGTTTGCGTAATACAAAGATCACGAAGGTCGCCCACACGCTTGAACCCAAAGTCACAACCGCAACCAAGAGCGGTGCAGCCACTTGCGAGTTGAAATGTGGCGGCATTGCAACGATGAAGCCCAACGTGATTACGGTGAGGATTAAGGCATCATGTAATCCGAATTTCGCTGCATATCCGCGCAGGAATGCTGCAACAGCAAGAACGATCGCAGCGAATACTGGGCTTGGACTTGTCCATGCTGCCAAACCTGCAAGTACCGCGAAGGGGCCCGTGGCGATGATGCCCGTTCGCCAACCCGCTCCCGTGACACAAGCAACAGTCATCGCAACCCCCGGCAGGATCGCTGTATTTGCCGCATTCGGCCACCCGAGCAGACTTAAAAGAATCCATGGACCAAGCCCAGCCAGGGTCATGAGGACAACCCCGGCAATGACTCTTTCAGTGGTCTTCTCTACGGCATTCATAGCGAGACTCTTTCAGACTGCGAACTCAGCATGTCCGCATGATGGGTAAAACCCATCGAAATGGTGGAGCCGCCTCGGGGATTTGAACCCCGGACCTACGCATTACGAGTGCGTTGCTCTACCCCTGAGCTAAGGCGGCCTGCACTTGGAGGGGCCTTGAGGCAGCCCCCCAAGGGCTAAACGATCTTAGCCGAGCCCGCTAGGGCCTAATGCATGGCAGGTGCTGCTGCATCCGCATCGTGAGCCTTCATGTCTTCCTTAGTCATGCGAACTAAGACCACCCAGATGATTCCTGCGAGTGCAAGGATCCCGATGCTCCAAAGGTAGGCAACATGGAAGCCATCCACCAGTGCGTCTGCAGTGGGGCCAGGGAGGTGATTACTCACGATGTACGCGGTAGTTGCCGATGCAGCAATGGTGTTCAAGAAGGCCAAACCAATTGATCCGCCGATTTGCTGACTGGTGTTCAACACCGCAGAAGCAACACCCGCGTCGTGGTTACCAACACCGAAAAGTGAAACAGCCGAGAGTGGCACGAAGATCAAGCCCATACCAAGACTCATCAGGATCATGCCCGGCAAAATGTTTGGCCAGTAGGTACTCGTGGCAACAAGTTCTGCGAAGACAAACATGCCTAACACCGCGAGCACGAAACCACCGAAGGTTACGTAGCGAGGACCAAAGCGTGGCAACAACTGGCTTGCAATGCCGGCACTTACAACAACACCTGCTGAGAACGGCAGGAACAACAGGCCACTTGAAAGAGCTGAGTAATGAAGCACTGCTTGGAAGAAATAGCTCAAGAATAAGAACATGGCGAACATCCCAATGCCTACGAAGAACGAAGCAAGATATGCGCCGCCACGGGTGCGATTCAACAGAATTGGCAGTGGAAGCAGCGGATGCGTCGAGCGCGATTCAATGAAGAGGAAGATCGCAAGGAGCACGAGACCCACACCCATGAAGATCAAGGTTTCCGAGCCATTCCAGCCAACACTCTGAGCCTTCGAGATGCCGTACACCAATGAAACCAAGCCAAGGGTTGCAGTGACCGCACCCGGGATGTCGTACTTAGTATTTCCGGTCGCGCGTGATTCCTTGACGTACTTCACAGCCAGGAGTACTGCAATCACAGCGATTGGCACGTTGACCAGCAGAGTCCAGTGCCACGACGTGTATTCGACGAGGATGCCGCCGAGAACGAGGCCAACTGCCGCGCCGCCACCCGAAAGAGCACCATAAACGCCGAAAGCCTTCGCACGTTCCTTGCTATCCGTGAACGTCACGGTGATCAGCGAAAGCGCTGCAGGAGCAAGAAGTGCAGCGAACAGACCCTGAAGGCCACGCGCGGCGATCAACATTCCAGCTGAAGTTGAGATGCCTCCGATTGCAGAAGCAATCGCAAAGCCCGCAAGACCAACCATCAACATGCGCTTGCGGCCGGCATAGTCAGCGATACGCCCACCGAGTAGCAGCAAGCCACCAAAGGCCAAGGTGTAGGCAGTGATAACCCACTGGCGATTGGCATCACTCATACCTAGATCTTGCTGAATTGTTGGCAACGCAATATTCACGATGGAAGCGTCGAGCACCACCATGAGTTGCGAGATCGCGATAACAACAAGCGCCTTCCAGCGCATTGGATCAGGAACGATGGCAGCAACAGGCTGAGACACAGAAGACTCCGTAATTAGCGCGTTCGGGGGATGTGCGCGAGATGACCGTACCAGCCTCTAACTGCGAGAACAGTGAGCGTTCGCCGTTGGCAGAGTTCCCTGCAACAAATATGTATCAACGGCTGTATCTATACATGCTGAGCCTTGGCGATATGCCGTATGACCGCGAGACTCCCAAGTAATTAATCCACTGTTTGGGATTTCCTTCTGGAGATTCTTCGCCCAAGCCACCGGCGTAGCTGGATCTTGACTTCGCCCAACGATCAGAATCGGGGCAACAGTCGAAGCGACTTGGACTTTCGTCGATCCCGGCCCGATTGCCGGCCATCCCGAACACGGCAACAACCCCCAGGCCAAACTCTTGCCGAAGGTGGGCGCACTCTTTTCAAATTGCCGAGCAAGTGCATCTACCTGTTCCGTCGACTTCTTGAATTGACGATCAAGACAGGTCACTGCGAAATAGGAATCAAAGGAGTTATAGCGATAGTGACCATCTGCTTGGCGACCATTACGTTCATCAGAAAGTTTCACTAGAGCTTCTGGATCATTCGAATTCACGAGTTGATCGAGAGCATCACGCAATTTCGGATAGTCCATCTCCGGGAAATACAAGTACGACAGGACGGCGCTACGCACAAATGCGCCGGTGAGTGATCGACTGTCACTGTACTTCACAGGTGCCATATCTAACGAGAAAAATAAATCCCGCAATTTTTGAGCTACCTGCATGCCAGTGCCTGAATACGGGCAGTTATCTTGAATTGCGCAGTCTGCCGCGAAATCCGCAAATGCCTCTTCAAATCCAATTGCTTGCGCTTGAGTCACGTTCTCCAACGACTCACTTGTTGGTAGCACGCCATCAAGAACCATGCGCCCAATGCGTTGCGGGAACAGTTCCGCGTATTTCACTCCAATTGATGTGCCGTAGGACTTTCCCAAGTAGTTGAAGTGCTCGTCGCCCACTGCAGCACGCACAATGTCATAATCTTTCGCCACATTTTCGGTACTCATGAATGCGAACTGGGGATTCGCAAACTTCTTGCAATTGCTCGCCGGAAGTTTTGCTTCTCTTGCGGCTCGCGCAATGCCACGTGCCGACTGAGAATCAATCACAGCACTCGCCATCTGATCCACTTGCGCGTCGGTCAGACAATGAATCGGACTACTCGTTGCAACACCGCGCGGATCAACACCAATGAAATCGAAATTATTGGTCAGGCTTCCTGAAAAAGTTTGCGCAGCAGACTTCGCATAATCAAAACCACTGCCACCTGGGCCACCTGGATTCACGAACAGCGAACCCAACCGCTCCCCTTGCGCATTCACCTTGACCACATTGAGCTGCGTTGAAGCTTTCGCAGGATGGGAGTAATCCAAAGGCACTGAGACCTTGGCGCATAGCGCGCCACCACAGTCCGTCCACATCAATTGCTGTTCATAGAACGGCTTCAATGCCCCAGGGATGAGTGAGGTATTTGATGGTGCCGGTATCGGAACCGGGTTAGGTCCGCCACTTGAACATGCGCTTAGCCCCAACACTGCAGCAGCGAACACCGCCGCAATTCCAATACGCATGAGTGAACGGTAACCCGAGATTAGGAAGCAGCGCGGACCCAAGGGTCCTTGAGTTCAACCATGAGTGCTTCAAGGGCCATCAGCGGTGTGACGTTCGAGCCGATCTGCTTACGGGTGTAGTTAATAGCCAGCAAGCGGCGTCCGGTTTCTTCAGCCGTTGAATGTGCAGCAAATTGAGAGAGCTGTGGTCGCATCTCGTCATTGATGAGCCCGACTTCAGCGTCTTCTTGGATCAACAACACGTCGCGGTATAGCCCGAGGAGATCAACGAGGGCACGATCCACCTGATCGCGAACCGTGCGAGTGCGACGACGCTTCTGTGCTGTTTCCAATTGCTTCATCTGACTATCAAGTGATCGCTTCAGCTGGCCCTTGAGCTTTGACTCCGCATCTGCGCCAAATGCTTTGCGGAGCTGATCCGCTTCAATCGCATCAAGTGGTTCTGTCATTGAATTTGCATCAAGGGTTGCGGCCTCTAGAAGATTCTGCGCCAGCGTGAAACAGGCAGGCAGGTCATGCAACTGCATAGGAATGCGGAGCACTTCCTGTCGGCGCATCCGTGCATGTTCATCTGTGGCCAACGCACGAGCGCGTCCAATATGACCTTGCGATGCGCGAGCCGCGAACGCACCAAGGGTGCGATCGACACCAAAGCGATCATGTAACGCTTCAACAATGATTTCGTTCGGAGGCGTGCGCAGCACAACATGCCGTGTTCTCGAGAGGATAGTCGGCAACACATCCTCAGTACTTGGCGCGCATAACAACCACACAGTATGAGGTGACGGTTCTTCAAGATCCTTCAACAATGCGTTAACCGCTGATTCAGTCAACCGATCAGCATCCTCAATCACCACAACATGCCAAGGGCTTGAGGTTGGCGACATACCTGCGGTCTTCACCAATTCACGCGCAGCTTCAACGCTGTAGGTCAGACCTTCTGGGCGAACAATGTCAACATCTGGATGTCCACCAGTTGGTGCATTGCGGCAAATCTGGCACTGCCCGCAACCATGCTCGGGGCAAATGAGCGCTGCCGCAAAAGTCGTTGCAGCATTTGAGCGACCAGATCCAGGCGGGCCAGTGAACAACCAAGCATGAGTCATCGCTGGGCCATGCTCACCACGAGTAATCAGCTCTGCATCATGAACGGCACGATCAAGTTTGGCAACGACATCGTCTTGCCCGATAAGTACATCCCAGATCGGAGCACTCATGCGGATCGACCAGAAAGGAAATCTTCTACTGCGGCGTTAATCCGCTCTGACACATCTTCGATTGACCCAACAGCACTGACGACGCGATAACGCTCCGGTGCATGCAAAGCCAACTCCACAAATGCTTTGCGCACGCGATCGTGGAAACCCTGTGGTTCTTGCTCTAGACGATCAAGATCGTTACCTACGCGTGTGAGACCAACAGATGCATCCATGTCCAGCACGATGGTGAGGTCGGGAACAACTCCACCCGTTGCCCAAAGACTCAAATCACGAATGCGATCAACACCAAGGTCTCGACCAATGCCTTGGTAGGCGATTGACGAATCGATATAGCGATCACACACCACGAATTCTCCGCGCTGCAGCGCAGGAAGAATGACGTTTGCTACGTGCTCGGCGCGAGCACCCGCAAATAAGAGGGCTTCAGTGCGTGCATCAAGGCCAGTGAATTCCGGGCTTAGAACGAGATTGCGAATTGCTTCTGCTGCTGGGGTGCCGCCCGGTTCGCGGGTTTGCACGACGCTCTTACCCGATCCACGCAGGGAATCCACGAGGAGTCGAGTTTGGGTCGACTTACCTGAGCCGTCAGGCCCCTCGAGAACAATGAACATGTTCCCGATTATTCCGGAACGGCGATCTTCTTCGCAGCAGCTTTCTTCGCTGCCTTCTTAGCGCCGGCCTTCTTCACTGTCCGCGCTGTCAGGTTGCGATCGGCAGCCTTCTTTGCGGCAGCCTTTTTCGCCGGAGCCTTTTTGGCGGCCTTCTTCGCTGCCTTTTTCGCAGGCTTTGACGGCCCTTCAAGCGCTTCCTTGGCTCGACGCTCAGAAAGCAAGTCTGATGCGCGATCAATGGAAACGGTCATCGGATCATCAGCCGTACGAAGTGAAGCGTTGGTCACGCCATCTGTGACGTACGGCCCGAAACGACCATCGCGAACAACAATATGAAGATTGGTTGTGGGATCCGCGCCAATTTCACGCAATGGACCCGCAGCTTGCCCACGGCCTCGACGCTGCTTTGGTTGCGCATAAAGCGCGAGCGCTTGTTCCAACGTGATGGTGAAGATTTCTTCTTCGCCACCAATGGAACGTGAATCAGTTCCGCGCATTAAGTAAGGGCCATAGCGACCGTTTTGCACAGTGATCGCTTCTTGCGTTGTTGGATCGATACCAACAGTGCGAGGCAAACTCAACAACTTGATTGCATCATCAAGAGTCACCTCATTGAGGTTCATATCTTTGAAGAGTGATGCGGTACGAGGCTTCGCTGATTTTGGTGCACCTTCTGGCAAGTTTTCAGTGACGTACGGGCCATAGCGACCAGACTTCGCAACAAGGTTCAATTCGGTTTCTGGGTGAACGCCGAGCTCACGATCACCTGATGGCTCTGCAAGCAATGCTTCTGCTTTTTCGGCAGTGAGCTCATCCGGTGCCAAGTCGACAGGAATATTTGCGCGCTCTTCACCGCGTTCAACATATGCGCCGTAGCGACCGACGCGAATATTGGCATCGGTGCCCGCGATTGGCATCGTCGCGATACCACGCGCATCAATTGCACCAAGATCTTCAGTGAGTGGCTTGATCCCTGGGAATGTTCCAGCAAGTGACTCGCCACCGCGCCAGAACGCTTCAAGTTGGTCGACGCGATTAGCCTGACCATTGGCAATTTCATCGAGCAGGTTTTCCATGTTCGCGGTGAAGTCATAGTCAACAAGAGCTGCGAAGTGCTGTTCAAGCAAACGCACAACTGAGAATGCGATGAAACTTGGAACGAGGGCTGACCCCTTTTTCCAGACGTAACCGCGATCAACGATGGTGCTCATGATCGATGCGTAAGTAGAAGGACGACCAATGCCGAGTTCTTCTAGGCGCTGCACGAGCTTTGCTTCGGTGAAACGCGAAGGTGGACTGGTGGTGTGACCAACTGGATTGAGTTCCTTAGCGGTTACATCCTGACCTTCGGTCAGCGCTGGAAGTTCGTTCTCATTTTCCGCGCCTTCCTCAGGGATGTCTTTCAACGCTGCATAAAA
>CANFTO010000085.1 GCA_947449945.1 Actinomycetota bacterium
ACGCAGGTGGCTTGCGCTACCACGGCATGGCTCCACTCATTTCTCATATCTATGAAGAGGGAATGATGGAAGCTGTTGCAGTGCCGCAGACCGAGTGCTTCCAGGCTGCAGTGTTGTTCGCTCGCACGGAAGGCATCGTGCCGGCACCCGAGCCAACGCACGCACTTGCACTTGCAATCCATGAAGCGCTCAAGGCAAAGGAAACTGGCGAAGAGACCGTCATCCTCACCGCACTTTGCGGCCATGGTCACTTCGACCTTGCTGCGTACGACTCATACCTTCGCGGTGCGATGGTGGATGAGAACTTCGACGAAGCTCGTTTGCAGGCAGCCCTTTCAACTATTCCGGTGGTTGCAGGCTAATTACCGCTCATCATCAAGGAGAGCCCTCACATTTGTGGGGCCTTTTCTTGTTGCGCCTCGGGTGGCTTCACTCAACGGTGTCCCATAATGTCTGGACACAAGTCAGCAAATTCCGTTTTGCTGACAAGACTCTTGCCGAGAAAGGCATCGCATATGCGGGAGCGGACTCAAGCGCTATACGGCGCGCGCTCGCAATTGTTGGGCTCGGCAGTAACTTCCCCACAAGCAGTTGCATACTTTGCTCCGATCGGCATTTTTGTCGTCATGTCGGCATTCGTCGGTGGAATTCCCGCCGTTATACGAAGTCCGCAATGTTGGACGGTCGCAATTGCTAGCCAAGTTGCAGCATCATTGATCGTGCTTGCAGGGGGAAAAGCCATTGATGCCTTGCAACCGAATTACGTACGCCTATGGCGCGTGTTGGTCATTCTGATTGCAGGTGGAGTACGCGGTCTTGTGATGGTTTGGCTCATTCGGCATTTTGAACTCGTAACTGGGGTGACACAAGCACTTGGGGTTCGCGTGCCCTCATCCGCGTGGACAACGTTGGTCTGGCTCACGATTTTTGGTTTTCTCTTACAGGGTGCACGGGACTATCAATTAATTTATGAGCAATTAATTCAGGAGGCCGTTCGCCTGACTAAGCAAACCACTTCGGACAGAGTCACCGCCTTGGGGCTTTTGCAATGGGCAAAATTACGCGAACAAATTCAGAACGACGCAGACGTAGCAAGGCGCCTACTCAACAATGGCCCCGAACTCACTGATCGCGAAATGGATCAAGCATCTCGAGCGTTGGATGAGGGAATCGCACGCATTCTTGACGCAGAGGGTGACGTATCAGCACTAACTTCGCCTTACTCGATCAAGAAATTGCAGTGGGGAAGCAACGTTACTTCAGCCTTTCAACATTGGGCTGTACCACTTTACGTAGTAGTACCGATGGTATTTGGTTTGGTTGGCATAGGTGCAATTACGCGCGGCAGTGTTTCGACAGCAATCACGTTCACTACTGTCTTGACCGTCGTGCTGTGGGGTGAATTGCTCATCACTCGATTGCTGGTTAAGAGATTTGAAGATCATGCGCTACTGATATTCCGCGTGGTGATTTTGACAATGCCCCTTGTGCTTTTTCTGGCAGCCCCAATCACAAAACTCATATTCCCGGAGGCGTTGCCTGATCCCACGGGTCTTATTTTTGCTCTTTTCCTTGGCCCCGTCTTAGTGGTAACCATTACAACGATGCACCACTCAGCCTTAGATCGTAAATTCATTCTGGAATCGTTACGTTCACGTCTCGATGATGAAGTCATTGCCCACCTAGTCGATCAAGAAATCGCACGAGATGTTGCCAACGATCTGGAATTCTTCATCCATGAAGGTATCGAGTCTGAACTGGTTGAGTTGTCGAAGGAACTCACCATCGCAGCTGAAACGCACGACCAAGAGGTGATGAGAGCTGCTGGAGAAATGGTGGCTGCGCGACTTTCATCAATGAAGTTGAATAGCCCATGGTTGGAGGGCTCATTTGGTTTTTCCTATATTCACGAGATGACGCAAGCGTGGTCAAGTCTTGCCGAGATCACCATGGACCTCCCAACAGAAGACACCTTCAGCCAAGAGATGTGGCGCAGTGCAGCACTGATTGTCGAACGCATCACCACTGAAGCTGTGCGACATGGGCAGGCGCCTTCGATTGAGATCAAAGGCGAGGAATATCAAGGTGAGTTGATCCTGAAATTCACGGCTGAACCAAAAGTGACAGGCAACGCCAAAGTGGCCGCGGAACTGCGTCAATGGCTTAGTGAGCAGGTTCCTGGACGATGGCTATTTACACATGACAAAGGCAAAAGCGAATTCTTAGTTCGAATCGCGCCTTGATTTCTTTTGTATCGAACAATGTCGCCCGATGATTCACTGCCGAATGGACGTTAGGGTTTATCCGTGACTGAACCGCGCTCGGCGCTGGCTAAAGGCCTGATCTTCGTAGGCGTGGCAACGCTGGTTGGTAACGGTGCGGCCTACGCGCTCTCGATGTTCGCAGCTCGAGTGCTCGACCCATCAGATTTCGGTGCCTTTGGCGCTTTGATGGGTGTGCTGATCATCGTCTCGACACTCTCAATTGCCTTGCAGACCATGACTGCTCGCCGTGTAGCTGTAGCTGGAGCGGATCGCGCTGAAGTTGAAGGTCAAGCAGTACGCCTGGCCACCTACCTTGCTGCAGCAATCGCCTTGGTTGGTGCAATTGCGGCATGGCCGCTCGGTGAAATTCTCGCGATTCCATACCTTGCAGTGCTGTTCGGCATGTTGTCGCTTTCGTTCGTGGTGCTTGGCACTTCCTCGCTTGGCATTGGCCAAGGCCGTGAAGAACACATGCGATTCAGCGCGGGCTTCATCGCTAACGGCATGGGACGAGCGTTCGTTGGCATTGCATTCTTGTTGGTCTTTCAAACGATTGAAGCTGCTGCACTTGGCATCTTGATTGGTTGTGCCACCGGTGCGTTCGTTAGTTACCGAATCATTTGCCCGGGTGCTTGGGCAAAGTCGCTCTCAGTTGGCACCTACCCAGAGTTTGGTCACGTTGCGCACGCACTCGTTGTGCTGTTTACGTTGACGAACATCGACGTACTGCTCGCTCGCGTCTTCTTGACAGAGGCGGATTCTGGCGAGTACTCCGTTGGTGTGTTGTTGGCAAAGATCGCTTTCTTCTTACCAAACGCCATCATCATTGTGTTGTTCCCAAAGATGACATCTGGCGACAATCGCCGCGCAGTGTTTATCGCTACTGGATTAACTGCACTCATGGGTCTTGGAATTACATTGTTTAGCTTGCTCTTCGGATCCCTGGTTGTTCGAGTACTTGGTGGAGCTCAATACATCGATCTTGGCTTGGGTTCGAGTGCTTGGCGATTCGCCCTTGAAGGCTCGGCATTCGCGTTAGTGCAGGTATTGCTCTATGCGCGGCTTGCTGCACAAGATCGACGCGCAGTGGTGTTGGTATGGGCAGGTCTTATTGCACTGTTAGTTTTGGTTTCGGCTTGGTTCCACGATTCAGTCGAGCAAATCGTCACGACAGTAGTGGTGGTGTCACTCGTACTCACCGTGATTGGTCTGCTGCTTGATCGTCGTTCTTCAATAACCGGAACGGTGATCGAGCCAATCGAACTTGCTGAATAGCTCGTTCGATTCATTTGCTAAAGCAGAAACTCTTTCACCCAAAGCCCAAGTTGTTCAGAGCAGTAGTCCACTGATTCTTTCCACGACATGCTCGCTGGTTCATTTGCTGAATCGCTCACGCGCTTCACCAAGCGCACGGGAACCTGAGCAGCCATTGCAGCTTTTGCCACGGCATAGCCCTCCATATCCACGAGGTGAGCGTGCTGTGCGAGTTGTGCGCGTTTCACAGGATCAGAAATAAATTGATCCCCGGTGGTCAGGGTTAATCCAGCACCACCCACATTGATCGGCTCACCGAAATGCAGGCCCACGAGTTCAAAGATGGCTGCGTCATCAAGATCGTGTTGGGTCACGGTGCTGATGACATGAGTGCCCACGAAATCGTCATGGAGAGCGCCCGCCGTTCCCAGGTTCACGATCTCTGAGGGGGAGTGTTCGCCAAGAATGGTCGCTACTGCCACAGCAGCATTCACTTTGCCCACGCCGGTGACCAGGATCGGCAGGTCGCTGATGTGCAGGTGGGTGGCCTCTTCTTCGAGGGCAACCACGAGGAGAGGCAGGTCTGAGGAAATGGTCCGGTGCAAGCGCATGGACGACACTCTAAAGTGAAGCCTTCACCACTAGAGGAGCACCATGCGATTGCCTGAACTGAGGATGACCTCAGCCACGCGCACCGTATTCGGCTTGCTCGGTGGCGTATTGATTCTGATCGCCCTTGCTGTGCTGGTGACGAGCCTGCGTTCCCCTCAACCGGATTCCCTTCCTGTTGGTGGTGCGGTTACGCCAACACCGACGCCCACTGCAATTGCGCTTGCGCCCACAGCCCTTGATCCTGCAGTTTCGGCAATTCAACAAGGCGATGTGCGATCACAAACCTTTGTTGCTGCATCGAATCTTTCGAACACGAAAACCACTGCAGTGGGTTATCGAGTATTTTCCGGTGACGTGAAGCCGGCGGCCTTTGCATCAGTCGTTGCACAAACCTTTGGTGTTGCAGGCACTCCTGTAAGTGGCGATAACAACTCATACGTTGTGAGCAACGGTGCAGATAAGCCGGAAGTTACGGTCTATTCAGATCCGCTCGTGCGTTGGCATTACAGCGATCAGCGTTTGATCGCGGGTAAACCTGTTGATGAAGACCAAGCGAAGAAGATCGCAAAGACGTTGCTTGCTCCCCTTGGTGTTCCTGTTGAGTCTGCTGAATGGGAAGTCGCGAAAGACCAAAACCGAGTCGTAGTGCGCGCATGGTTGGTCTTAAAAGGCTTGCGCACTGAACTTGGTTGGACTGTGGTGATTGCACCTGATGGTGAAGTGGTGTGGGCCGACGGCTTTGCGGCCTCACTTGTGGCTGTACCGGGGTACCCAGTACTTGGAGCTGCCGATTCGCTGAAGCGTGCCTTAAAGCCAGGATGGGAATTCGCCGGGCCAGCGGCATGGACCGGTTCGGGAGCAACAGCAACACTTGCAGTTCCAGGGCCTGTTCCTACGGTTGCGGGCCGCCCTGTGCTCGTTGCGGGGGTGCAGAAGCTTGTGGTGGTGAAGGCTGAGCTGGGTTTGGCTCAGTTCTGGCAGCCGGACGGCAGTTTGTTGATCCTGCCCTCTTACATTGTGACCACAGATGATGACGAAAAATGGACAGTTCTAGGCGTCGGTAACGCTTATGTCAGCACGCGCGACCTCGTGCCAGCCTCAGATCAGGCCGGCCGCGCAATCACCCTTGGCTAAGAGCCGGTAACCTTCTCCACGCGTTCGAAATGAATGCAAGGCGAGGTGGCGGAGCGGCCGATCGCAGCCGCCTTGAAAGCGGCCGTGGGGAAACTCACCGGGGGTTCAAATCCCTCCCTCGCCGCAATGAGCGGAGATGGCGATGAGCAACATGTTGTGGCTCATCGCCATCAATGTTTTGGTGATCGTTCTACTCTCGGTTCTTATCGGGGCCACAGCACCACGATGGCCCCGGTTGTGGCTCACATCAGATCGTTTCCCATTAATGGTGTTGCCCTTCGAGCAACACCATCACTACCGCAAATTTCGAGTAGCAACGCTGCGGGCAAGTTTGCCCGAACTCGGCGCAATCTTTGGCGGTGAGTCAAAGAGCTCGTTACCGGGCACTGACCTGGCGAGCATTGATCGCTATCTCATTGAAGTACGACGGGCAGAGTGGGTGCATATTCTTTCGAGCCTCACGCCAGTCCCATTGTTCTTTTTCAATCCTTGGTGGTTAGCACTTGCCTTTTTTGCTGTGGTGCTCAGTGTCAATGGATTGTTCTTAATCGTGTTGCGGCATAACCGTTTACGTCTATTACAGGTGCGTGGAATACAAGAACGCCGGCTACGCGACCAATAAGGATCGCGCAACCGGCGGCTGCCTTGAGTGGGTGTTACTTATTCAGTGAAGCGATATCAATGACGAAGCGGAACTTCACATCGCTTGCAACAACGCGATCCCAAGCTTCGTTCACATCTTGAATGTCGATGATTTCAATATCTGAACCAAGATCGTGTTCAGCACAGAAGTTCAGCATTTCCTGGGTTTCGCGGATGCTGCCGATGCCCGAACCCACAAGGCTCTTCTGGCTGCTGACGATTGAACCGGTCTGAACGCTCAGTGGCTCGGTTGGAACACCGACCATGCACATCACGCCATGCAGGCCAAGAAGACCCATGTAACGATCAACGTTGATGTTGACTGAAACGGTGTTGAGGATGAAGTCGAAGCTGTAGCGAGCCGCGCGCCAAGCATCCTTGTCTGTCGACAACAAGAAATGGTCAGCTCCAAGACGCTTTGCGTCTGCTTCTTTGCCCGGTGAGTGGCTGATCAATGTGACTTCGGCACCCATGGCTTTTGCAAGCTTCAGGCCCATGTGGCCAAGTCCGCCAAGACCAACAACGGCAACCTTCTTGCCCGGACCAACATTCCAGTGACTCAAAGGTGAGTACGTGGTGACGCCAGCGCAGAGCAACGGTGCGGCCTTTGCCAGATCCAAGCTCGCTGGAATGTGAAGGGCGTAGTTCTCATCCATCACGATGTGAGTTGAGTAGCCACCATACGTAGGTGTGGTCATGTCTTTTTCAACACCGTTGTAGGTCGAAACGCTGTGACCCAGGCAGTAGTGGTCGTAGCCAGCCTTGCAGTTCACGCATTCGCGGCATGAATCAACGAAGCAACCCACACCCGCATGGTCGCCGACCTTGAACTTGGTGACATTGCTACCAATTTCAGTAACGACACCAGCAATCTCGTGGCCTGGAACCATTGGGAAAATCATTCCTTGGCCCCATTCTTCGCGACCCTGATGAATGTCAGAGTGACAAATGCCGGCGTACTTGATCTCGATGAGGATGTCGTCTGGGCCAAGATCGCGGCGCGCAATCGTGGTGGGAACAAGTGGTGCACCAGGTGCTGGCGCTGCGTATGCCTTGACGTCCATGTGTAGTCCTTACAAGAGAGTGGGAGGTAAGTGCACCCTAACCAACTTCTCTGGTGTGTTTTACCGAGATTCCAAAAGCCAAATTCGCGAGCCACCAACCAACGCTGCTCCGTTGGGAACGATCACTGTCTCATCGCCAAGGCGAGCCGTTGATGTTGGTGTGAGATGCCGTGAGTTACCACCACCAACATAAAGACGATCCCAAAGAAATACGGGACGCAGGCTGTCAACGAGACGAACAACGCGACGAGACCACAGCGCATCACCAAGTCGACGGCGCTCCGGCTCGCCGATGTAGTTGTCGAAGACTACGTCTGGCTTCACAGGTATTTGAGAAAGCTCCAGATGCGGAGCTAGGTGCCCACCATCAAAGAGGGCAAAGCCCAGACCGGTGCCAAGGGTCAGCACAACTTCAAGACCTTGCCCAGTAATCACACCAGCTGCGTGCACTTCCGCGTCATTCAATACTTTGCAAGGAATGCCGAGTGCTTCGGTGAGTGCGGCTCGAGCATCAAAGCCTTCCCAGGCCTCGACGAGTTCAGGAAGCACCTTGCTGCGCGGGCCCGACTTGGTGATGTAGTGCGGGGTCTTAATGACGACGCCGTGCCGGATCATCCCCGGCAGGCCGATGGTGGCTCGATCGGCCTTGGGTAGCTGCTGGGACAAAGCAGTCAGGGTCTCCACAAATAGGGCAGGGGAGAGCGGGTATGGGGTTGGCACTCGCACGGGTTGGGCCCGCATGGTGCCGGTGTCATCAAGGACGCTGCCCTTGATTCCGCCGCCTCCGCAGTCAATAGCCAATGTGGTGGTCATAGCACCAAAGTGTGCCCGATAAGATTCATCCGCTCATCGTTGGAGACGTCGCATAGCCCGGTCGAGTGCGCCTCACTGCTAATGAGGTAAGGAGTCAAATCCTTCGGAGGTTCAAATCCTCTCGTCTCCGCTGCAAGATCAGGGACCTCGACTTTGGTCGGGGTCCCTGATCTTTATAGAGTAAATCGACCCTGTCAGGAGGGCAGAGCAAGGCAGGCTAGACTTGGTCCTCGTTCTTACGAACGCGCCCGTAGCTCAACGGATAGAGCATCTGACTACGGATCAGAAGGTTAGGGGTTCGAATCCCTTCGGGCGCACGAGATTGTTGATACTCGGACTAAGAAGACCCCCAGGAAACTGGGGGTCTTTTCCTTTCCTGGGTTTCCATGATGCTGAAAGTCTCGCACTTGGATGAATAAGGCGTATGGTCGAATTATCGCCGTCGTTCAGACCGCGCTAATAAGGGAAAACGCCATGGGCGAGAAGACCTCAAAGAAGAACGTGAAAAAGCCTTCCAAGTCAATCAAAGAAAAGCGCGCTGAGAAGCGCGGTGCAGCAGCCGCAGCAGATTCGATTGTGATTC
>CANFTO010000086.1 GCA_947449945.1 Actinomycetota bacterium
AAGAAGCTGACGGATGCGTATAACGCGCTATTGAAAAATAGCAACCAGGGCCGTGGACAGAGCAACTCAATTGCCAACGCGAAAAAGGCGATGGACCAGGCTGTAATGGATGCCAACATGAGCTCTGATGTGAGTCAGGTTCCTGAGGCCTATGTCGATACGCCAGTAGTAAATGGCGTGGCGTACCCCTACCTTGATGTGAAGCCTCAGGCTTATCGCTTCCGCATTCTTAATTCATCTAATGATCGCTATTGGAACCTTCAGATGTATTGCTCCGCAGCAGATAAGCCAACAGATAAGTCGCTGTATCGAGCCACTGGTGCACAAGCCACAACGAACACGGCTTCCATGTGGCTGAACACTTCTCAACATAAGCCACAGAATGCAGCTGCCGGCGAAGTACCGATGGTTCCAGCAACTAAGGGCAGTGGACTTCCGTCTGACTGGCCTACCGACGGTCGCGAGGGTGGCGTTCCAAGTCCAGCGGCCGCTGTTGGTAACTTCCTGCAAATTGGTACGGAAAGTGGAGTGTTGCCCAATGTGGCAACTATCCATAACGGTCCGGTCACGTATGTGTACAACCGTCGAGACATTGTTGTTCTCAACACTGAACAACGTGCGCTGTTCTTGGGACCTGCTGAACGTGCCGATGTGGTCTATGACTTCTCAGCTGCTGCAGCAGCTGGTTGCAAAAATGTGATTCTTTATAACGACTCACCAACACCTGTGCCTGCATTTGATCCGCGTAATGATTACTACTCAAATAACGTAGATCAAACAGAAACTGGTGGCGCACCTTCAACGATCCCAGGTTACGGGCCAAACACACGCACCATCATGCAGTTCCGTTTGGATGGCTCCACTCCGCATCCATTTGATACAGCTGCATTGGAAGACGCTGTTCCAAAGTGGTTCGCTCAGACTCAACCGAAGCCAATCGTTCCTTCAACTGCTTTTGCAGCTGCCTACCCAGGCGATCCAATTGGTCAAAGTGATGTTTATTCAACGATCCAAGCCAATTCCCTGTCATTTCCAACCTCTGCCGGTGGATCACTCAGTGGTGTCAATCTCACCAACAGTGGTGGTGCAGGGTACGCGCCGGTGTGCACCTTGTCTGCATCGTTTGGGACAGGTGGGACAAAAGCGCGATTACAGCCGATTATTAGTCCTACGGGTGTAGTGACCGGTGTTCAAGTCATCGATCACGGTTCGAAATATCCTTCAACTACAACCATCACCATCAGTAAGCCAATCAATGGTGTAGCCGCGACTGGCACGCTTGTCTTTGATACCAATGGTGGTGTGAAGTCTGTGGTGATTACCAATGGTGGCTCTGGCTACACAACGGGAGCTTCAGTCACGATCGCTGAACCACTCAGTGGAGAACTCGTGAATCCATATGCCCTTGGTAGAGGAGCTCAGGCCAAAGCGGTCATTGATTATGAAACCGGAAAGATCTCCGCAATCGTATTGAGTGAAGCTGGCGATCAGTACCTCTCCGCTCCTGCGGTATCAATCAGTGCACCGCTGTACGACGGTGGAACGCAGGCAACTGCTACATCCTCGATGAATTCGAAATCGGTATCGAATGTCACAATAAACATGGAACCAAAAGCCATTCAGGAACTCTTTGAAATGAACTTTGGTCGCATGAATGCGACATTGGGTGTAGAAATGCCGTTCACTAACTCAACAACGCAGACCACTATGCCAATGGGGTATGCCGCTCCAGCGACAGAAGCATTATCGCCTTCGCAGGTTGGTGTTCGTATTGGTACCGCCAATGACGGCACCGCGATCTGGAAGATCACGCACAATGGCGTTGATACACACACCATCCACTTCCACCTCTTCGATGTGCAGCTCATCAATCGTGTTGGCTGGGATGGGGCGATCCGACCACCAGACGATAACGAGACTGGCTGGAAAGAATCGGTTCGGATGAATCCGCTTGAAGATGCCATTGTTGCAATGCGTCCGGTAACTCCCGAGTTGCCGTTCAAGATTGGTGACAGCATTCGCCAGATTGATCCGACGATGCCCGAGTCTGCGCAAATTGCAACCTACGATCAGACAACCGGACAACCAGACTTGGTTTCCAATGCGAAAACTAACTATGGCTGGGAATACATCTGGCATTGCCATCTCTTGGGACATGAAGAGAACGACATGATGCGCCCAGTGGTCTACGCAGGTTCACCAACGGTTGCAACGAACGTCAAGGCAACAGCTGGCTCTAGTGGTGGGGCTTTCGGTCAAGTCAATGTGACCTGGTCGAAGACCAACTACAAGTTCGCAACGAACTATGTCGTGCAGCGCTCAACGACTTCTGATTTCTCAAATGCTGTGCAAACACTCAGTGATACGCAAGGAATCACAGGCGGTTCGGCCGTGAACTGGCAAGGTACACACACCACCCTTGGTGGCGTAGTTCCTGCAACTGCCTCAAGCTTCGCGGATCAAAGCGTGGACAGTGGAGTGACCTACTACTACCGAGTGCGTGCAGAAGGCGCGAGTGGTTATTCACCATGGTCCTCGAGTGTCACCGTGAAGGCCCCAACCTTCCCTGATGCCGCGCCAGGACCAGCCGCACCAACAAACGTAACGATTACTGCAGGCCGTCAAAGCATTAACGTGCGATGGACGTCGGTCAATGGTGTGAGTTATCGAGTACAAAGTGCAACCAACTCGACCTTCACCCAAGGCTTGTCGAACACCACCAATACGAATACCGGTGCGAATTCAACAACGTTGAATGGGCTTCGGACTGGCACAACGTATTACGTGCGAATTCAGTCAAGTCAAGGTGGACTTACCTCAGCCTGGGTGAATTCCACACCAGCATCAGTTGTCGTCAACTAGTTATGAATGCGCTGATCCCACGGACCGCTCTCACCGTCGCACTGGCCTGCACCGCCAGTGTGACGGTGGGGGCAATCAGTGCAAGTGCTCACGGTGAAGTAGTCAGACAAACGCCTGGAGCAAATGCAGTTCTTCGTTCAGCCCCAGCTTCTATAGCCATTACCTTTGATTCAGCACTCATTCCTGCTGCATCGATGGTCGTGGTGAATTCTGCCGAGGGAAAAGCTGTGCATGTTGGTGGATCAATCGTAAAAGACCGCACGATCTCTACCTCAGTTTCACCGCAGATAAGCGTTGGAAAGTACACCGTTGCCTATCGCGTGGTGTGTGCTGACGGCCATGTTGAATCAAATTCCTATACGTTCACAGTAAAGAAGTAGTGCACTACACACATCTGTTCCTGTAATAAGTGAAGGGCCCGATGTTCATCGGGCCCTTCACTTATGTTGTGTTCTTATTCAGCGATTGGTGCTTGCGGTGTTTCACTCACTTCTTGTGTGGGTTCCGCATCAGTGCTGTCAGCAATCTCAGCGTCGTCAAGCTCCTCGTCATCGGCTTCGCCGCCACGAGCAACAGCCACGATTGCATCGCCTTCAGCCAGATTCATCAAACGCACACCCATGGTGTCGCGACCTGATGGACGAACCTGAGCAACGCTGGTGCGAATCACCACACCATTGGATGCAATCGCGAAGATCTGGTCAGTTTCATCGCAGACCATTGCGCCAACCATCGAGCCACGTTCTTCAACGAGCTTCATGGCGCGCACGCCAAGAATGCCTCGACCCTTGGGAGCCCACTCATCAACATTGGTGCGCTTAGCAAAGCCACCATCAGTGATCGTGACAACGAATGCGCCTTCGCGAATGACATCCATAGCCAACAATGCATCGTCGCCGCGGAAGCGCATGCCGATCACTCCGCCTGTAGCGCGGCCCATTGGACGCAAGGTTTCATCCTTGGCATCAAAGCGTGCAGACATGCCCTTGCGAGAGAACATAATCAAGTGATCATTCTCAGAAACTAAACGAGCTGAGATCACTTCATCTTCATCGGCAAGGTTGATGGCAATGATGCCGCCGGTGCGATTGGTGTCGTATTCACTCAAACGAGTCTTCTTCACCATGCCACGTCGGGTTGCCAACACCAAGTGTTCGCCAGCTTCATAGTTCTCAATGGCAAGAACCTGAGCAATTGTTTCATCTGGTTGGAAGGCCAAGAGGTTTGCTACGTGTTGTCCACGTGCATCACGACCAGCTTCAGGGAGTTGGTAACCCTTCGCGCGATACACGCGACCCTTGTTCGTAAAGAACAGCAACCAGTGGTGGGTCGTGGTGACAAACATGTGCTCAACAACATCGTCTTGACGAAGTTGCGCGCCCTTCACGCCCTTACCGCCACGACGCTGCTCACGGTAGAGCTCAGTCTTGGTGCGCTTGGCGTAACCACCAGCAGTAATCGTGACCACAACATCGTCAACAGCAATGAGATCTTCGTCAGCAACATCGCCATCGAAGGCCGCGAAGTCTGTGCGGCGATCATCGCCATACTTCTCGGTGATTTCGTTGAGTTCATCAGACACGATGGTCCGCTGACGTTCAGGTGAACCAAGGATGTCGTTGTAATCGTTGATCCGGGTCTGCAATTCTTCGTACTCATCAAGAATCTTCTGGTGTTCCAACGCAGCAAGACGGCGCAGTTGCATGTCAAGAATTGCCGTTGCTTGCAATTCGTCAATGTCGAGCAGTTCCATCAAGCCGGTACGAGCATCTTCAACTGTTGCAGATGCACGAATCAATGCAATGACTTCATCAAGGGCGTCAAGGGCTTTGAGGTAACCGCGCAAAATATGCGCGCGCTCTTCAGCCTTGCGCAAGCGGTAGCGCGTGCGACGCTGAATCACTTCAATCTGGTGGGTAACCCAGTGCCGAATAAATGCCTCGAGGGTGAGCGTGCGTGGTACACCGTCAACGATGGCCAGCATGTTCGCGCCGAAATTGTCTTGAAGCTGGGTGTGCTTAAACAGTTGGTTCAACACGACCTGAGCTACCGCATCGCGCTTGAGTTCAATGATCAAACGCATACCGGTACGTGAAGATGAATCGTCACGTACATCAGCAATACCAGTGAGCTTGCCTTCACCAACCTGCTCGGCAATACGAAGTAACAAGTTGTCAGGGTTGACCTGGTACGGAAGTTCAGTGACCACCAAAATTTGGCGACCGCGTGCATCTTCTTCGACCGTCACCACCGCGCGCATCGTGATTGATCCACGACCCGTGCGATAGGCATCATCAATGCCGCGGCGACCAACGATGAGTGCGCCAGTTGGGAAGTCAGGTCCCTTCACGATTTCAATGAGCGCGGCCTGACGCTCCTCCACCGTTGCTTCTGGATGAGAAAGCACCCATTGCGCAGCCGCTGCAATTTCGCGCAGGTTATGCGGTGGAATGTTGGTGGCCATTCCCACGGCGATGCCCGAGCTGCCATTGACCAACAAGTTCGGGAAGCGACTTGGCAACACGAGTGGTTCTTGGGTGCGGCCGTCGTAGTTTGGTCCGAAGTCGACGGTTTCTTCGTCGATGTCGCGCACCATTTCCATCGCCAATGGAGCCATGCGACATTCCGTGTAGCGCTGAGCAGCAGCAGGGTCGTTGCCAGGGGAACCAAAGTTGCCTTGGCCTTGGACCAATGGGTAGCGCAATGACCATGGCTGCGCCAAACGCACAAGAGCGTCATAAATTGCCGAGTCACCATGTGGGTGGTAATTACCCATGACGTCGCCAACAACGCGGGCACTCTTGGAGAAGTTGCGATCCGGGCGGTAGCCACCGTCGTACATTGCGTACAACACGCGACGGTGCACCGGCTTTAAGCCATCGCGTACGTCAGGAAGTGCACGTGACACGATGACGGACATTGAATAGTCCAGGTACGAGCGCTGCATTTCGGTTTGTAGGTCAACCGGTTCAATGCGGCCGTGATGATCGATCACGCCAATTTCTTCAGACACCAATAACTCCTGAAACTAGATGTCGAGGAAGCGCACGTCGCGTGCGTTCTGCTGGATGAAATTACGGCGGGCTTCTACGTCTTCGCCCATAAGCACACTAAACATTTCGTCTGCTTGCGCAGCATCTTCGAGTGTGACCTGAAGCAGTACGCGATGTTCTGGGTCCATGGTCGTGTCCCAGAGTTCATCTGCGTTCATTTCACCAAGGCCCTTGTAACGCTGCACTGCTTCTTCCTTGGGAAGACGCTTGCCAGCAGCAATACCTGCTTCAACGATGGCATCGCGTTCGCGATCTGAGTACGCGAAGTTTGCGTCATCACGTGACCATTTGATTTTGTACAGCGGTGGCTGTGCAAGGTAGACGAAGCCACCTTCAACAAGTGGACGCATAAAGCGGAACAACAAGGTCAGCAACAAGGTGCGGATGTGTTGGCCGTCAACGTCAGCGTCAGCCATCAACACCACCTTGTGGTAGCGAAGACGATTGATGTCAAACTCATCTTGAATGCCAGTGCCGAATGCCGACACAAGTGCTTGAACTTCAGTGTTCTGCAACACCTTGTCAATACGAGCTTTTTCAACATTCAAAATCTTACCGCGAATTGGCAGGATTGCTTGACGCTTGGGATCTCGGCCTTGACGAGCTGAGCCACCTGCGGAGTCGCCCTCCACGATGTAGACCTCACACTCCTCGGGCTCGCGGCTTGAGCAGTCGATGAGCTTTCCTGGCATACCTGCACCGCCGAGCAATCCCTTGCGGTTACGTGCAAGGTCACGTGCTTTACGTGCAGCAATGCGAGCAGCAGAAGCATTCACACTCTTGCGTGCGATTTCCTTGCCTTCTGCTGGGTTCTTCTCAAGCCATTCACCAAGCTGATCATTCACAGCTTTTTGAACGAAAGCCTTCATTTCAGTGTTACCAAGCTTGGTCTTTGTCTGACCCTCAAACTGTGGCTCGGTCAACTTCACACTGATGATGGCGGTGAGACCTTCACGAATATCTTCACCGCTTAAGTTCGCATCCTTTTCTTTCAGAATGTTCCACTCACGCGCGAATTTATTCACTAATGAAGTCAACGCAGTACGGAAACCTTCTTCGTGTGTTCCACCTTCATGGGTGTTGATGGTGTTCGCGAAGGTGTACACCGATTCTGAATAGGTGTTGTTCCACTGAAGCGCAACTTCTGCACTCATTTGCTTATCTTCAGCTTCAGCTTCGAAGTAAATGATGTGTGGGTGTGAAGCGCCCTTGCTTGCGTTGATGTGTTCAACGAAATCTGCAATGCCACCTTCGTAGTGGTACCGCACACTGCGGACGCGATCAGCTTCATCAGCTGGTGCAACAAATTCAATCGCGTCGGTTACTTCCGCATCACTGCCAGCATTTGCAGGTGCCTCAACGACCAAGCGTTCATCGGTGAGTTCCAAGGTGAGGCCCTTATTGAGGAAGGCCATTTCTTGGAAGCGGCGTGCAAGGGTGGTGAAGTCATACGTGGTCGTTTCGAAGATGTCTTCGTCAGCCCAGAAGGTGACCGTGGTTCCGGTGTGGTCGGCCGCTTCATCCTTCGATAGTTCAGCCTGGGGAACACCAGAGACATAACTTTGGCGATAGACGCTTTCATTACGGCGAACTTCAACTTCGAGTTTCTTGGACAGTGCGTTCACAACAGACACACCCACGCCGTGCAGACCACCGGAAACTGAGTAACCGCCTCCGCCGAACTTGCCACCGGCGTGCAGCACCGTGAGCACCACTTCAACTGCTGGCTTGCCTTCGCTTTCGACGATGTCGACCGGAATACCGCGTCCGTCGTCGACGACGCGAACGCCGCCATTGGCAAGAAGAGTGACCGAGATGGTGGTGGCATAGCCAGCCATCGCCTCATCTACAGAGTTATCGACGACCTCGTAGACCAAATGGTGCAGACCACGCTCACCGGTGGAACCGATGTACATACCGGGGCGTTTACGAACTGCATCAAGGCCTTCGAGAACTTGAATGGCACTGGCGTCATACGACACGTGAAACCGGCCTCCTCAGGCAAAAACAACAATGTGTTGATTCTACCTGTTTTTCGGTGGTTCCTAGGGATGTGTCGGCCCGTGGCGGCCTCTAGCGCCGTTTGACCCCCCGGGGCTAGAACCCGTGTATGGAACGGTGCTAATAATCGCCCTGACCGGGCTGATTTGCCTCGTGGGATCACCCGTAGGTATCGCGTGGGCCCCTACCTTTGACGTGGCGTGGGCCGGACTTCCATGAGGGGCCTTTGGGTCCTTGGATGCGAATATCGCTGACCACCCCCGTGCCAACCGCAGCGTCGATGTTTTTACGCAGTTGAGGCAGCATGAGGCGCACTTGGGTTGCCCAGGTGGTGGATTCGGCCGCCAGGATCAAAATTCCCTGCTCAAAGGACTCTGGAACCACGTGGCCAGCTAGGTCAT
>CANFTO010000087.1 GCA_947449945.1 Actinomycetota bacterium
GGGTTCATGTGCGTGGCTTGGTCGTTATATGTACGAAAAAGTTGAACGGTAGACAGATATGCGAGTGTGGATTCAGCCCCTTGATTCAGGCTTACTCGATCATTTTCGAGCCCATCAAGTCCGGCTCCTGTTGAGGGAATACACACAGGTTCACCAAGGTCATTCGCGCCGTTAAACCACCGCAGGCACAGCTCAATCACGCTAAGCCAGTACGGATCCGCAGTGGCATCGAACGCTTGTGCACAAGCTTCAGCAAGACACGCTGCTTCGATTGGCTGCTGGGCAAAGGCCGGTGGAGTGGAACCGCGTGAAAACCCCTGGGAAGACACTAGGGAAAGCTGCCCATTGAGTAGCTGAGTGTTCACGAGCCATCTCAAGAGTTGCAGCCCATCTCGCATCAACGAATCGTTGCGTTGCACAGTAGCAATGGCGATCATGGCTTGGGGGATGACGGCGTTCGCATATGTGAGTCGATCTTCTGGCCAAGGCCAGAAGGTGTCATTGCGGGTATGAGGCAGGAGTTCTTTCACATCATTCACTAATGACAGTGCTGGTTCGTGGTGTGGATCGATGAGCAAGATCTGTGCTGCTCCTAAAGCTGAATACGCCATCGACCGAGGCCAAGGTGAGCGTTGTTGCATCAAGGTGGTGGCAGCAATGAAACTTTGGGAACTCACAATGAGGTCCAGCGATGTTGCAGCGGCAGTGCCTAAAGCCCATATTGCACGGCCCCAATGGTCATCCGTCGAAGCTCGATCTGTCCAATTGCCGTCCAGATCTCGTCGATTATGAATGAGTCCGCTTGGAGTAATGGCCGCTTCGAGAAATGCCAAGTAGATATGTACGGCATTGTTGATTGGTGGAGCGGGCTGCGACTCTCGGGTGGTAACAATCAGTGCGCGAGCGGCATCGTCAACACAATAAGCATGGTCGAGTCGAGGTTGATCACCCAGAGCATGTTCGTAGAGACCGATGTGGGTCGTCATCGATAAAAGGTGTTGATAGCTTGCAGGTTGCTGCTCGTCTAACGTCATCAAGCCACAGACACGAATGAGTGCGCGATGACGGTGTGGGTCAAGTCAATATATTGCTGCGCTACTGCAGGCCAGAGCAAACTCGTGGCTAGTTCATGTGATCGCTGAGTCGTTGCCGCGGCCAGTCCTGGCTCGGTAATCATTCGCCGCATTGCTGCTGCCAAAGCATCTGGATCTCCTTGAGGAACCAGTAAGCCAGCCCCGCTAGAGAGCAGTTCAACCGCATGGGGGAATGCAGTGGAAATTACAGGTTTACCAGCAGCAAAAGCTTCAGTCAGCACTCCGGAAGTGACTTGATCTACGGAGTCATAGGGCAACACAATGACATCAGCCTTGCGCACAATTAAACGAAGATCTGGGCCTGAGAGGTACGTCGCATTGAAGTTGACTTGCTCTGAAAGTCCGAGCTGATCAACAAGCACTTCAAGTTTGGATCGATAGTGCTCGCCATTGCGCTCAAGTACTCGAGGGTGGGTTTGCCCGACGATGGAGTAGGTAGGTGCTGGCTTGAGATCCTTGAGTGCGGCCATTGCTTGCAAAGCCCACTCGATCCCTTTGCCTTCACCCAAGAGTCCCCAAGTCAGAAATTGCGGAGCTAGGTGAATGCCGTTGCTTGACTGAAGCGTGATGCGCGACGGGTTGGCCACACTCATGCGGTTATCTACGGCGCCGTGACTGATCACATGGATGCGTGCGGGATTGATGTGCCATTGGTCCACGAGGCGTTCTTGTGCGGTGATGGTCATCGTGACAAGAGCCGATGATCGCGCGCAAAGATGTTCAAGCACCCGATATTGATTCGGAGTTGGAGCTGAGAGCACCGTGTGAAGCACAGTGATCACAGGCACCGTGAGCAGATCAAGAACCGCAAGAATGTATTGCCCATCTAGGCCGCCGAAGATTCCATATTCATGTTGGATCACCGCAACATCAAACGTATTGAGTTGCGCAGCCACGGATGAGGCGTCGTGTAAGTCGTGAATGAGCCACTGACCTACAACTGGTGCTTGCATCACTTCAGGCCTGTCGACCATGCGAATAACTCCCACATCAACCTTGAGCTCACCAAGGTGTTTCACAAGTGCTTCGGTGAAGGTGGCAATGCCACATGGTGTTGATGGATATGTAGCAAGAACCCCGATTTTGGTACCCACGAAGGGCCTACTTCCAATGGTCATCCCGCAGCCCAACGCTGCCGATCCTGAAGAAAACTATTCATCCCCGTGGCTTGTTCAATAAGCCGCATAATGTTTTGCCGCGATAAACCCGGCTACTTTTTGACTGTAGCACTGTTAATAGCCAGTCAGCGCCCTGGAATATTTTGGTTTGGTCTATCCAGCAGTTGTGGTTGCCTAAGATGGGTCTGATTCACTCATAGGACAGATGAATGTCCGATCAAAAGGAGACAGGCATGGCCCGCCCGCACTTGGTGCTAAGTGACCGGTATTTCAATGCCGTGGCCTATGCATCACATGCGCATTCGTGGCAAAGCCGCAAGGGCGGCAACATCGCCTATATGTCGCATCTCTTGGGTGTGTCTTCGTTGATCATCGAAGCTGGTGGCGACGAAGATCAAGCTATTGCCGGCCTTTTGCATGACGCAGTTGAAGATGCAGGTGGCAGTGCACGCCTTGCCGACATTCAGCGATTATTCGGTCCGCGTGTAGCCGGAATCGTTTTGGGTTGCTCAGACAACGTGGATGACGATGATCATTGGATGGGGTACTGGGAACGTAAACAAAATTACCTTGATCGGCTTGAAACGGAGCCAGCTGAGTTAGTGATGGTTTCCATTGCGGACAAGGTCCATAACTCACGCGCATTGGTGACTGATCTGCAGATTTATGGTCTGGGAGAGCTCAATAAGTTTCATGGCACTCCGGCCGAGATCATTCATTACTACAAGGAATGCCTGCGGATAGGCATCAAGGTGGGGGTGAGCCCGACACTCACTGCGCCATTGGCCGTTGCAATCCGCGATATTGAATATTTCATTTACGGGGAATAACTCCTGTGATGAGCCCGCGAATACGGGATGTCGCAAGGCGATAGACCGGACATTGACCGGGGAACCTATGTCCAGACTCTTGCGTCTGAGTCTGCAAAAGCGATGCTTACTGCTTCGTCATTGTTGACCCACGAAACAGGGGAGCGTTGTGGAGACTCGAATTGCTCGAAAACGCGACCAGATCATTACTGAACAAGTGGCTCGTGAAACTCCATGGGTGATGCTTGTGCTCGCCGTACTCATCGTGTTTTTCGATACTGGTTTTGCGCTTGTGGGAATCATTGCGCCACTGGGCTATTACATTTCCGATGTTATTCAGGGCCTGTTTTTCGTGAGCTGTGCTCTTGCTATCAAGAGCGGATTGATTCCATTGCGATACACGCCATGGATTTTCGCTTCGGCAATTGTGGTCAACGCGTTGGCGCTGTCTTATCAGTATTCAGTTGACAACACGGGTACCGCGGTTGGCGTGATTGTGATGACCATGGTGCTCTTTGGTGGCTTGTTGGCCATGTGGAAACCATTTCTCATTTCAGCTGGAATTATGGTGGCAATCGTCGCCTATGCATTGATCACCTACAACCCTGATTTCGCGGCAGGATGGATTGTCACGGTGCTCACAGGAGTTGGCGCATCAGCTGCGCTCCTCTTTGCACGACGACGCTCTGCTTGGGAGCTTGCAGTTGCTTCAATCACGATTGAGGATCTCGCCATTCGAGATCAGGCCACAGGGCTGCTGAATAGACATGGATTACATGAATCTGCAGTTCATCTTCGAGCCATGGCGGCGCGTGCCGATTCACCGGTTTTTGTTGTGTTCGTAGACATCGTCGGGCTCAAGCAGGTCAACGATACATTCGGTCACACAATGGGTGATCGAGTGATCGAGCGCGTTGCTCAAGCAGTCAGTGCAACCTCTCGTGATGCGGATGTAGTTGCACGTTGGGGTGGAGATGAATTCTTAGTGCTCGGTATCGGGCCAACGCCATCTATGCAGGAATTTATAGAACGTATCTACTTACATCTTGATGATTCGGAGATATCTCATGCCTGGGATTGCGAAATTTCATTGGGATGTGCAAACGGTGTGGACAGAGATCTTTTTTCGCTTATTCAAGAAGCAGATGAGGCGATGTACGCCTCTAGACAGATGTAACCCAAACCTCGCCGTCTTGTAAGGCCCGATACTCAAGATTTCGTTCCGTTAAGTAGTTGAGTGCTTTGTCAGCATTCACACCGTCGTCAGAGTGTGATTGAACATGGGGAATGATTCGATGTGACACAAAGTTAAGTGACGTTGCCGCAACATCAGGGTCGTATAAATCTGGTGTGATGTTTGGATCGTCCATAAACTGGATTCCCTGCAGATCGGGCCCTGCCACAGCTGCGCCAGCTGAGTAGCCGCCGTATGTAATGGTGTGTTGGGTAAGACTACTTGCCCTGTTGAGCGCTTCTTTGAAGTGACTTTGGGTCATGGCCCTAGCCAAGGTGAATGTGTTTCCACCAGTAACCCAGATGAGATCACTTTGGGCTAAGAGACTCGTGAGCATCGAAGTCTTGTCGAGATTGTGTTGATGGTTGTCAGTCGAGCGTTGGAAATGATTTCGAAGATCAAGTTCGCGAGATTGATACCCCAAGGCCGCCAGATCAGCCATTTCGTCGGGTAGCGCGCACTGCCGGGCACTTGGATAGGGATCTAAGGCATTGAGCACAATTAAGGCCCGCTTTTGGCTTGATGCAGGCAGCTGAAGTAACTCAGGGTTGTCACCCAACCCTTGTGAACTGAGATACAGCCTGATGGCCATGGAGTCACTCTACGCCGCATTCACGCTTGTTGCATTGCTCTGTCATAGGCTTGCGGAGTCAAGATGCGTGTGAAAGGTATGAGTTCGATGGAAACCGCAGGTAAAGGTCGTAGCCGCCGCTCTACGTTGGCTGTTCCGGGCTCAAGTACCAAGATGCTGGACAAGGCCAAGGGTTTGGGCGCTGATTCATTGTTTATGGATCTTGAAGATGCGGTTGCTCCAGTTGCCAAGGCAGATGCACGCAAGAACATCATTGCTGCCCTCAATGAAGGTGGTTATGGCGAAAAGATTTGTTCGGTGCGCGTTAATGATTGGGCCACACCCTGGGCGATCGACGACGTCACCACTGTAATTGAGGGCGCCGGGTCAACACTCGATTGCATCATGTTGCCTAAGGTGCAAACTGCCGAGCAAATCGTTGCTCTTGATGCGCTGATTACCGGACTTGAGCAATCACTGGGTTTGCCTGTTGGTCGCATTGGGATCGAAGCCCAGATTGAAACAGCACTTGGGCTCACACATGTCAACGCAATCTCCGCGGCTTCACCTCGATTAGAAACAGTGATCTTCGGCCCCGCTGATTTCATGGCATCGATAAATATGCGCACGCTGGTTGTTGGAGAGCAACCACAAGGTTATGACGTCGGCGATGCCTACCACTTTATTTTGATGAGCATTTTGATTGCTGCCAGGGCTTATGACCGCCTGGCTATTGATGGTCCGTATCTTGCGATTAAGGATCTTGAAGGTTTTAGGCGAGTTGCTGGTCGTTCAGCTGCCTTGGGTTTCGACGGCAAATGGGTATTGCATCCAGATCAAATTGAAGCGGCAAATGAAGTATTTGCTCCTAGGCAAGCTGATTACGATCATGCGGAATTAATTTTGGATGCGTATGACTACTACACCTCAGTGGATGGTGGTGCACGTGGCGCAGTAATGCTTGGTTCGGAAATGATCGACGAAGCATCCCGAAAGATGGCCCTGGTTATTTCTGCGAAAGGCCGTGCTGCTGGCCTTATCCGAACCTCAGCCTTTGAAATTCCAACAACGTAAATCTTGCTTGAGATTATTAACTTTCGTTAGATAGTTGTGGATCGACGACCGTAAATGGGTATGTAGCTGCGGCGTCATCGAAGGTCACTCGCCATTGAAAACGACCAGGCGCCAGATTGATCGGTGCAAAATGAAAGATTGCCCAAAGTGGGATCTCAGCGCCTGGATAGGAACCATTTGGCATGGTGGCACCAGCGTGATACTCAAAGTTCATCGCCAGCGGAACGTCTACAGGTTGGCCGTCTGCGTCCGACAGCACAAAATTCCATGTCAGATCACCTAGACCCATACGACTTGGGCTCACGTGGGTTCGCACGACAAGAGACATCGGTGGCACGGGACAAAAAGTCCAATTCCAGCCGATCCCTAGGCCATAGAGATTGCCATTTTGGATTTCTGCACGATTAGCGACAGTCAGCATGGTGATTTCGGCCATGGATCGACCTTAGTTGAATCCGGATTTTGGGGTGAAGTGCGTTAACCTAGAGATGATCGCTCTTATACAAGAGGCGATCTTGACTTAAGGATGTTTGCTTCATGAAACGAATCGTGGGAATTGCGGCTGCTGTCGCGGTCATTGGATCAGGTGTGTTGTTGGCAGTGCCAGCATCTGCTGCATCATCGGTGAATCTCGTTGCACCAGATGGCGTTGTTGGTGTTCAGGAAACGCTGACCGCACATGTGTCGAACACCAGCGGCATTGGCGCAGAGGGCACCGTTACCTTTACCGCAAATGGTGCTGTTGTGGGCACTGACACTGTTGGACCATCACAGGGATATGACGCCCAGACTCCTTGGGTTCCATCAAGTGGTGGCGGTCGAATCAATGTTTCGGCTTCGTACAGCGGTGGCGGCAGTGACTCCACATCTGCCTACATCAGCACCGTTGGATCGACTGTGTCGATTTCATCCCCAGGTACTGCTGGTGCTGGTACGACGATCGCGTTGAACGCTCAGGCCCGCGCCAAAGTTGGTTCTTATGTGCCAACCGGTTCGATGGCTTTCTACCTCTCCAATGGCCGCACTATCGGAAATGCAAATCTCAATGGCCAAGGTGTGGCGACGTTGAACTATGCGATTCCAGCTGGAACGAATGGAAATATTTCGTTCTATGCAACCTACGGTGGTGACCGCAGTGCGGATTCATCGAAGGCAAGCCCAACAACCACGACTCGTGTTTCCTCACAGGCGTCATCGGTTGCATTGGTCGTTCCGCAGACTAACTACATCAATTCATCGGTGCAATTAACGGCAACGATCAACCCGAATAGCGGTACAGGTTCAGTCACATTCGTCGTTGATTCACGTACCGTCGGCACCGCAAATGTTGCCAATGGTGCTGCGTCACTTATTTGGGTTCCGACGTCACTTGGTAATCCACGAGTCACGGCAACCTACTCAGGGGGCAATGGAGTTTCAGCATCATCAGATTCAAAGATCGTTGCGGTCGTTGCGCCATTGAAGGCAGACGTCATCACGATCGATCCAGCAGGTGCACAAGGCGCAATTTTGAATAACGCAACCTATGTCCTGGCAAATGGTGCATCGGTGCAAGCGAATATCTCTTCAGCTTCGGGAACGCCCGTGTCGATCGCAGTCGTTGGTCCATGTGCCTACAACCAGGCCACAAATACCTTTACGGTTCAAGGTGTTGGCGGTAACTGCACAGTTACGGCAACCACTCCTGGCGGCAATGGTTTTGCCGCGGGTCGATTGGTCTTCTCGGTCTCAACATCCACAGGCGCACAAACAGCTGCTGTGTCAGCTCCTAAGTCAGGTACCTACAAAAAAGGCAAGACTTTGACCTTGGCAAAGGCTGGAACAGTTACCAATGTGAATAAGCCGATAAGTTGGAAGGTCACCAGTGGAGCGGCGTCATGCAAGATTGTGAAGTCAGGTGGCGCAGTTCAACTGAAACTCGTCAAGGCTGGTAAGTGCAAGGTGGTCGCGTCTGCGCCCGCGATTGCAGGTCAGTGGAGTGCTTACTCGCAGACCTGGAACTACACCGTCAAGTAACGGCTGACAACGTCAATAACGAAGGCCCGCTGCATGAGCAGCGGGCCTTCGTCTTGCTTAAGCACTGAATCGTTGCGTTACTTCACTTCGAAGGTGTACGTGGCAACAACAGTCTTACCGTTCGTTGCGGTGACCTTTGCGGTTCCTGCGGCTACAGCGTGACCACCAGCTGAAGCGGTGACCTTTCCGTTACCCTCGGCGTTGCTGACAACAACAACCTTTGGATTGCTTGACTTGAACTTCACCTTGTCAACAAAGCCATGGAAGATGAAGGCCTGTTCTTTAACCAACTTGATGGTCTTGCCTTTATCAGCCTTTTTTACCGTGATTGGGGTCCAGGTGCCTGGGCTAGTGCCAACCATCGCTCCAGTTGAGGCAC
>CANFTO010000088.1 GCA_947449945.1 Actinomycetota bacterium
GCATTTCGCCCACCGCCTCGGTCATTTCAGCGGATTCGTCCTTGCTGAGGCATACCGCTCCCCTGATTGCACGCATGGCGGCAGCCTACAGACCAACGGCCGTATAGAGGGAGTGCAAGTCCGATCCTGTGAGCTCAATGACTTGGCCTGGCTTGAGATTGCCTAAGTACAACGGCCCAATGCGAGTCCGCACAAGATCAATCACGGGATGACCCACGCTGTCCATGAGCCGCCGAACAATGCGATTTCGCCCCTCGTGAATCACTAATTCCACCATTGCACGGTCCTTTGCCTGCTGGATGATGCGGACAGCATCCACTCTCATCTGGCCATCATCCAATTCCACGCCACTCTTCAATAATCGCAGGGTCTGCTGCGTCACAGTGCCATCTACCGTTGCCACATATGTCTTATCAACACCATGTGCAGGGTGACCCACGCGATTGGCTAACTCTCCGTCATTCGTGAGGAGTAACAGTCCTTCCGTATCAGCGTCGAGTCGGCCGATGTAAAACAGTCGTTCAGGGCGATCAGCCACCATGTCACCAACGCATGGGCGGCCCTGTTCGTCATCCATCGTGGTGATCACTCCACGAGGCTTGTTCATCACTAACACAATGTTGTCTGGTGCTGTTGGAATTCGCTTGCCGTCGACATGCACTACTGCCGTTGTCGGGTCAATGCGCATGCCCTGTTCTTCAACAACGGCGCCATTCACGCTTACTCGACCCTCTTCGATCAACTGCTCACATCGACGACGACTTCCAATGCCAGCTTTTGCCAAGACCTTCTGTAAACGCAGTTCCGTATCGAGCTCGGGTTGCTGTTCAGTCATTAGTCACCAAAAGCAACGGAATCGAGAACATCCTCGAGATCGGCAAGATCTGGTAGGTGTTCAGCTAGGGGTGGAAGATCGTCGAGTGATGCGATACCAAGGCGCTCAAGGAAAGTAGATGTCGTGCGGTAAAGAATTGCCTGTGACTCATCTTCGTGCCCTGCTTCTTCGATCAAACCACGTGCTACGAGGGTGCGAATCACACCATCGACGTTCACACCACGGACCGCACCAACACGACCGCGTGTAACTGGCTGGCGATAGGCAATCACAGCCAACGTCTCAAGGGAGGCTTGAGTCAACCGAGCCTGTTGACCATCAAGCACGTAGCGTTCAACAACTGGCGAACATTCGGCACGCGTGTAATAACGCCATCCACCAGCAATTTCACGGAGTTCAAACCCACGAACCGCTTCGTTGTAATCTCGGACCAGCGCGCGAACAGTCTCCTCAACATCATCAGTGGTTTGCCGAGTGGCTTGAGCCAATGCAACAACGCTCATTGGTTCATCTGCCAGCAACAACAATGCTTCGATTGCAGCAGCAAGGCTTGGAGCGCCTAATTCCTCAGGTTCTTCAGCAGCATCCGTGGCGTCAAGCTCTTCCTGAATGCCTTCGTCAAGGACAGCCTCGTTTGACTGCACGTCATCTTGCACGTCACTCATCGCCTTGCTCCTTCATGTCACTTTCATCGAAATCAACTGCCTGAATGTCTTGGGCTTCAACTTGGGCTGCGGCCTGCGTAACGGGAGCCACTAAATCAATGGGACGTTCCTCGTCAAATTCATCGGTCACTCTGATTTCATCCGTGTCATTACCCGTCCAACGAATCGTGAGATCACCGAGCGGCGTAATCTGCTCGAAAGCGACCGCTGCTTCTCGGTAAAGCTCGAGTAACGCCAAGAACCGACCAACGACCAACATGGTCGTATCGCAGTCTGCAATGAGTGCACGGAACGTACTCGTTCGAACCCTGCGTAAGCGATCAATGATGATTTGCGCTTGTTCGCGCACATTTACCTTTTGCACGTGAATGTGCCCGATGCCAACTTCCTCAACGGGCTTTGGCGCAAGAGCTTTCGCCGCTAAGGCTGCGAATTGATCCGGACCCAGCCCCAGCAGCACCTCTGGGAGCAATGCAGAAAATTGCGCTTCTAAACCAACGGTACGAGGAAAGCGCTTATTGGCATTCGCCATGCGATCAGCAAAAATTGCTGAGACTTCCTTGTATGCGCGGTACTGGAGTAAGCGAGCAAACAAGAGGTCGCGAGCTTCAAGCAGTGCAAGATCTTCCTCATCCTCAACTTCACCACTAGGCAATAACCGCGCTGCCTTGAGGTCCAACAAGGTTGCAGCGACAACGAGGAAACTACTTGCTTCATCAAGGTCCCAGGTTTTCCCCTGTTCACGGATGTACTTGATGAATTCATCCGTGACCGTGTGTAGGGCAAGTTCGGTAACTTCTAGCTTATGTTTGGAGATCAGTGATAACAGCAAATCGAACGGACCATCAAAATCACCAACGCGAACAGAAAAACCTTCGGAAGCGGGAGCTTGCGACGGAGTAGTTTCGGGCGCGGATTCGTCAGGCTCTACGACTTCTTGCGCAATTTGCGTCCCGGTCACCGGGCTAATACCTCCCGCGCCAATTGGCGGTATGCATCGGCTCCTGAACTGGTCGGAGCGAACTGCGTGATTGGCTCTCCTGCAACTGCTGCGTCAGGGAACTTCACTGTGCGATGGATTGCAGTCTTAAATACTTGGTCACCAAATGCTTGCTGCACGGTTTGAAGCACTTCACGGCTATGCAAGGTGCGAGGGTCATACATCGTGGGCAACACACCAAGAATGACAAGATCCGGATTCAGGCGCGCTTTCACTTTGTTGATGGTGTCTTGCAGAAGAGCAACACCACGAAGGGCGAAGTATTCAGTTTCCATTGGAATGATGACGCCCGTACTGGCAGTCAATGCATTGAGAGTTAACAGACCCAATGAAGGCTGACAGTCGATCAATACGATGTCGTAATCGGCCATAAGCGGCGCAATTGCGCGACCAAGTGCATACTCACGGCCAACTTCACTCACAAGTTGGAGTTCGGCAGCTGAGAGATCAATATTGCTCGGGAGTAAGTCAAGATTTTCAACATCGGTATGGATCACGACATCGCGGACGTTGCATTCATGATCAGTCAGAACGTTGTAGACCGTAAGTTCCATTTCGTTTGGATTAACGCCAAATGACACTGACAGCGCACCCTGCGGATCAAAATCAACCAGAAGGACCTTGCGGCCATAGCCGGCAAGGGCTGCTCCTAATGACACTGTGGAAGTGGTCTTTCCTACGCCGCCTTTTTGATTGACCATGGCAATCACCCGGGCTGGGCCGTGTGAGGTCAACGCAGCAGGCTCAGGAATTGAGACCGCGGCAGGCGCCGACGCGGCCGCTGACTTCTCTTCCGAACTCATAGCCATCCCTCTCGACAAGCACCATTGAATGAACACCCCAGCCTAATGGGCAAGCCCCTAGGCGCGCGGATGGCTCGTGGCATAAACCTCGCGGAGCGTGTCGGCCGTGACTGCCGTGTAAATCTGCGTAGTCGTGACCGAGGCGTGACCCAGCAGTTCCTGCACCACGCGCACATCCGCTCCGCCTTGGAGCAAATGGGTGGCATATGAGTGTCGAAGAGTGTGAGGGCTGACTTCTACGTCCAAATGAGCCTTGGCAGCAGCCTGGCTCACAACTGCGTAGGCACTTTGGCGAGAAAGCCGTGACCCACGCGCATTCACAAATACCGCGGGCGTCCCCTTGCCTTTCATGATGAACGCTGGCCTACCACGCACGAAATACTCCTCTAGGGCGGTGATAGCGAAATCCCCAAGCGGCACGAGCCGCTGTTTATTACCTTTACCCGTCACCACCATGGAACGGTCGGAGATATTGAGATCGTCAAGGTCGGTCCCAATAGCTTCGCTGATACGAGCACCCGTTCCATATAAAAGTTCCACGAGGGCACGATCGCGAAGACCACCGGGAGTCTCAATATTTCCCGCAGCTTGCAGAAGGTCACTGACCTGCTCAATGGTCAAGGCTTTAGGCAGCCGCTTACCACTGGCTGCGGGCGTGACCCGGTAGCTCGGGTCTTGCGTAGCCATCCCCTCATCGACAGCAAAGCGATGAAACCCTCGAACGGCGATCAACGTTCGCCCGGCGCTTGAAGCGGCCAATGGCACACCCAGGGATGGGTCGCGCAGTGAGGCGGCGAAGTCAGAAACATCGGACTCAGCAACAGCCTGCGCACTCACCAGCTCTCGCAATGTGCACCATTGGGCATATCTGGCCAGATCACGCCGATAGGCGCCTAATGTGTTGGCTGCAAGACCCCGTTCAATAGCAAGGTGATTGAGGTATCCACCAATTTCACGATCGAGCTGCACGGCTAGTGAAGATTCTTCTTATTGAAGTTCACTGGGATGCGCCCTTCCCGCAGGAGTGAGTCGCGCATTGCCCAAGGTTCATTCACCTCACGAAGCCCGCTCCAACCCTGTGCTCGGAATGCCCATGCGGCCAAAATCCCAGCGACAGCTGTAGGCCCGCTTATTGCACCGGAGAGCACGAGATCTTTTGCGTCTTCAAGATCCACCCAGGTACGAGGCAAGAACATTTCTTCAGCCTCACCGGTTAATGGGCGACCTTCAGGTAGTTCATGTAAATCGCGCGCAAGATAGATCCGAATTGCTTCGCTCGAGCCTCCAGGCGAATTCAAGAAATCAACAAGCACGTGCCAATGACGCGCTTGGTAACCAGATTCTTCAGCAAGTTCACGTTGAGCTGTTATTTCCGGTGCCTCGCCAGCAACATCAAGTAACCCAGCCGGGGGCTCGAAAATATACGTTGCTATTGGATGACGATATTGCCGAATTAAGAGCACGCGGTCTTCGTCATCGATCGCAATCACTGCAACCGCACCTGGGTGAATCACAATGTCTCGTTCGATAATTCTCCCGTCAAAATCAACGGTGTCACTGCGAATACTCCACACTTTGCCCTCGAACTGGGCATCAGTACTCACGATGGGAAAGGATCCTCCACCGTCAACAACGGGTCCGATCCAATTCTCGTCAGTCATTTCAAAACTAGGCGGTGACTGCTGCTTGTTGCTGACGCACAAGTGCGGCTGCTGCAAGGCCCGCGAAAAGCGGATGTGCGCGGGTTGGACGCGAGCGGAATTCAGGGTGCGCCTGAGTGGAAACGTAATATGGATGCACATCAGCTGGTAGCTCAACGAATTCAACGAGGCGACCATCTGGAGAGGTACCCGAAAACACTAATCCAGCTTCTTCAAGTTGTGGTCGGTAAGCGTTATTGACTTCATAACGATGACGATGACGCTCATCGACGTACGGAGCCCCGTAGGCACCAGCAACAACTGATCCTTCCTGCAACTTCGCAGGATAAAGACCTAGACGCATCGTTCCGCCCATATCGCGATCACCTGAGATCACATCTCGCTGATCGGCCATCGTTGCAACAACCGGATGTTGAGTTGATTCATCAAATTCAAGTGAATTGGCATCGGTGAGACCCGCAACATTTCGTGCATATTCAATAACCATGCATTGCAATCCAAGGCAAAGGCCAAGGGTTGGAATCCCATGCGTGCGCGCATATGTCAGTGCACCGAGTTTTCCTTCAAGTCCGCGCACACCAAATCCTCCTGGAACGCAGATCGCATCTAAGTGACCGATGGCTTGTGTCGCACCTGCCTCAGTTGCGCAATCATCGCTAGCCACCCAATGAATGTTCACCTTCGTGCTGTGGTGGAAACCACCAGCACGAAGGGCTTCGGTAACTGAAAGGTAGGCGTCAGGTAAATCAATGTATTTACCAACAAGTCCAATGTTCACTTCATGCGCTGGACTATGCACATGCTTCAACAGCGCATCCCAGCTCGTCCAGTCAACATCCCGGAAAGGCAAATCAAGACGACGAACAACATAAGCATCAAGGCCTTCAGAGTGAAGGACCTTTGGAATGTCATAGATGCTCGGCGCATCGGTAGCCGCGACAACGGCTTCAAGATCAACGTCACACATCAACGAAATCTTGCGTTTAATCGCTGATGGAACAGGACGGTCGGCGCGAAGCACAATCGCGTCTGGCTGAATACCAATATTGCGCAGCGCTGCAACTGAATGCTGCGTTGGCTTGGTTTTCAATTCACCTGAAGGGCCTATGAATGGCAAAAGCGAGACATGCAAAAAGAATGTGTTGTCGCGCCCAACTTCATGGCGTACTTGACGGATTGCTTCAAGGAATGGCAATGATTCGATATCGCCGACCGTGCCACCTACTTCAGTGATGACCACGTCAACATCGGGGCCTGCCATACGACGAATACGAGACTTAATCTCGTTGGTGATGTGTGGAATTACTTGAACGGTATCGCCCAAATACTCCCCGCGCCGTTCTTTGGCGATCACGTTTGAATACACCTGGCCAGTCGTCACGTTTGCGGAGCCGTGAAGATCGGTATCAAGGAAGCGTTCGTAATGTCCGACGTCAAGGTCGGTTTCGGCGCCATCATCCGTGACGAACACTTCGCCATGCTGGAAGGGATTCATAGTGCCTGGATCAACGTTGAGATACGGATCCAGTTTTTGCATCGTGACGCGAAGCCCGCGTGACTTCAAAAGGTTGCCCAGACTTGAGGCCGTGAGCCCCTTGCCAAGTGAAGAGGCGACGCCTCCAGTAACGAACAGATGCTTGGTTTGGCGCTGGGCACTCATGGAAGACCAGACTATCAGCGAGTTCGCTCCCCTGCTGCCATGGCAAGGAGTTCCTCGGCGTGTGCGAGTCCAGAATCTGATTCATCTAGGCCTGAGAGCATCCGCGCTAGTTCCGCAGCTCGCTGTGGTCCCGTCACATCCTTCACGCTGGAAGCAGTGATCACCCCATCGCTAGATTTCTCCACCACCAGATGCCGGTCAGCGAATGCTGCGACCTGCGGAAGGTGAGTCACCACGATGACTTGCGCCTCCGTAGCTAATTTGGCAAGGCGTCGACCCACTTCAACTGCTGTACGGCCTCCAATGCCGGCATCGACCTCATCGAAGACAAAGGTCGGCACCGAATGCCGGCCTGCCATGGTCACTTCAATGGCCAACATCACTCGCGAAAGTTCACCGCCAGAGGCTGCCTTGGTTACAGGGGCAGCATCAGCACCTGGATGCGGCCTCAGCAGGAATGTCATCGCATCTGCTCCATTGCTGTTGAAGTCATCGATATTCGCGCTCGACGCAATATCAATGACTAATTGCGCATCAGGCATCGCTAATGATCGCAATTCATGACTCACTGCATCCGCCAACTCGTTGGCTGCATGCCTACGAATTTCCGTCAATCGGTTTGCGACTTTTATCACTGCCTGCCCACTGACGACTACGAGTTGACGTAGATCTTCAACACGCTCATCTCCCCCATCAAGACTCGCAAGCGTGCGCTCAGCTGTCGTTTGCCAGGCCAGCACATCATCAATGTGCGGGCCATATGACTTCAGTAACTTACGCAACGCAGCGCGGCGTTCTTCTACCCAGGCTTGGCGTGCAGGATCAGCTTCGAGCTCATGTAAGTACCCGGCCATTTCAGTACCTGCGTCGGCGAGCAGCGCATTGACCTGCTGAAGTTGACTACGAAGGTCACCCAAGGATGGATCAATAGTGGACAAGCGATCGATTGCTTTGAGTGCGATTGCGACATCCCCTAGGACACCATCACCAACTTCATTGCCCACCAATGTGTCATGCGCGAGGGTGAGATCCTCAAGTAGCGCACCTGCATTGGCTAATCGTGCAGCCTGCACATCAAGTGATTCATCCTCTCCCACTTCAGGATTCACGGCGTTGATCTCTTCCAAACCAATGCGTAATTGCGCAGCTTCACGCTCACGTTCAAAACGATGAGTGGTGAGATTTTCTAGTTCTGCAACATTGGCTCGCCATGTTTGAAAAGCATTGCGAAATTCCAACAAAGTGTCACGGCACGGTGCTCCAGCAAATCGATCCAACATCTCGCGTTGACGATCTGGTGAACGCAATTGCCATTGATCTGCCTGTCCGTGAATAGCAATCAATTCACCAGAAACTTCTTCAAGCAATGAACGAGGGACTGTTCTCCCACAGGCCACCGCGCGACCGCGACCCTCAGCTGGCACTGTGCGGGCCAAAATAATCTCCGCCGCATCTGCATCGATATCGGGAGGCGCGCCGGCTTCTTGAAGTCGATAAATCAACTTCTCGCTGTTCGACGCTACAAGCCAGTTGCCTTCAACGGAGGCTTCAGCGGCGCCTCGACGGACAATGGAACTCTCGGCCTTACCGCCAGCCAACAAACTTAAGCCCGTGAGGACCATGGTCTTACCCGCACCAGTTTCACCAGTTA
>CANFTO010000089.1 GCA_947449945.1 Actinomycetota bacterium
ACCACGAGCGCGCTGAGGCAGCGCTTATTGCTGCTGATGCTGAAGTTGAGCGGTTGCGCGGCATCGAATCAACCAGTGAGCGTGAACGCGCCGCGCTGAGTGCTCGCCTTGAAGCTTTGTCGATGTCGTTGACTCGTAAGGATGCTGGCGGTGCACTGGGTGGGGCCTCCGATCGTGTTCCTGGATTTGTTGGACCATTGGCAAAGCAATTGCATATTGACCATGGAGCCGAAGCGGCTGTTGCCGCAGTTCTAGGCGATCTTGCTGATGCCGTTGTGGTCCGTGGAGTTCAAGCTGCAGTGAGCTCATTAGTGCTGTTGAAGGAGCAAGACGCCGGGCGCGCAGCACTTGTTGTTGCAAGCGATGGGTTGAATTCGCCAGCATCAACCCGTGGCAGTGCACCGATAGGTGTGTGGCTGCGTGATCGTGTGCGATGTGATGATGCGCTTCGTTCAGTTGTTGATCGCCTGCTTGATGGCGCGGTTCTTGTTGAATCTGTGAATGTTGCTGCGCAGCAATCGCAGCAACATTCAGATTTGATGTTTGTTACATCTGCTGGCGACGTGTTTTCACGTGACGTCGTGCACGGTGGTTCACAGAGCACATTGAGTTTGTTGGAAGTGCAGGCTGCTTACGATGAAACTGAAGCTGCACTACAGCAAGCTGTTCACAATGCAGAGCGCGCTCGATTCGACATGGTTACGGCCAAGCAGGTTCAGCAGGCTGCCGCTGCTGCAGTTGAGCAGGCTTTGAGTGGCTTGCACGAATCAGATGCGCGTATGGCAGCTGTTGCTGAGCAACTCGGTCAGCTTGGCCAGATAGCACGCGCTGCGGCAGCTGAAGCCGATCGACTTACTGCAACCTTGAGTGCTGCAGAGGTTGCCCACAGCACCGACGTGGCCAACCTTGAGCAATTGCAAGAACGGTTCGCTTCAGCGCAAGAAGAGCCTGAAGTGGAAGTCAGCGATGATCGGCGCGAAGTTTATGGTGAGGCGGCGAAGGCTGCTCGCCAAGCAGAGGTAGACGCACGCCTGTTATTGCGTACAGGCGAAGAGCGAGTAACAGCCGTTGGTATCCGTGCTGAGCAGCTGGAACGAGCCGCAAACGCTGAACGTGAAGCGCGAGTGGCGGCAATTCAGCGCCGTGAACAACGTGCCCGCGATCTGGTAACGGCCCAAGCGGTGCTGAGTGGGGCGAAAGCTGCCCTGTCTCGCATTGAGAGTTCAGTTGCTCAAGCAAGTGCCGACCGCGCTCTTGCCGAGAAGCAACGTAAGGAACGCGACGAGTCATTAGTGGGAGTTCGCGCCAAGATTCGCGAACTTGCCGCGGAGTTTGATCTCCTTAAGGATTCAGTCCACCGCGATGAAGTTGCTCGTGCCGAACAACGTATGCGAATAGAACAAGTCGTTGATCGGGCGATGGAAGAATTTGGCATCGAAGCCGATGTGCTCACGGCTGAATACGGTCCAGATCAGATGGTTCCACCGAGCTTGGTTGTTCCCGGCGACGAAGTTCCTGAAGATGCTCCTGAACCACAGCCATACCCATTCGTTCGTGTTGAACAAGAAAAGCGGCTGAAAGAAGCTGAGCGAGGCCTGGCATTACTCGGCAAGGTCAACCCACTCGCGCTTGAAGAATTTAATGCGATGGAAGAGCGTCATCGATTCCTCTCTGAACAACTCGATGACCTCCGCCGCACACGCGATGACCTCCTGGATATCGTTAAAGAGGTTGACGCTCGCGTTGAGCAAGTGTTCACAGAGGCGTACACCGAAATCGAACGCGAGTTCGAAGGTGTCTTTAGTCGTTTGTTCCCAGGTGGTGAAGGCCGCTTGATCCTCACGGACCCAACTAACATGCTCACCACGGGTGTGGATGTGGAAGCTCGCCCACCTGGTAAGAAAGTGAAGCGTTTGTCACTGCTTTCGGGCGGGGAGCGATCCTTAACCGCTGTCGCCTTCTTAGTAGCGCTGTTCAAGGCGCGCCCGTCACCCTTCTATGTTCTCGACGAAGTTGAAGCGGCACTTGACGATGTCAACCTCGGTCGCTTGATCGACATCATTGAAGAGCTTCGTGACAGTTCACAGCTCATCGTGATTACTCACCAAAAGCGCACGATGGAAATTGCAGATGCGCTGTATGGCGTTTCAATGCGTGGCGATGGCGTAACACAGGTGATCGGCCAACGTTTGCGTGAGTCTGCTACTGCATCATGAGTGCGCAAGTGTGGATAGCGTTAGCTGTCATTGTTGTTCTGCTTGTGGCAGTAAGCATCTTCGTTTCTCGTAGGAATGAAACACAAAAGCAGGCACCTCGTCCAGGAATCGATTACGCACCAGGTGTTGGCGATGACGATTCAATTCCAAGGGATACCCCTCGGCAGTCAATTGATCAGATTGTTATTTCTGACGCACTGAATGTCATTCCAGAACCCGTCATTGAAACGCAATCCCCAGATAGCGAAGAGGCAGTCCTTGGGTTTGAAATCCCAGACTCAGCTGTGGGGCGCATGCATCGATTGCGTGCCCGGCTTGCTCGCTCCAATAACGCGATTGGTAAAGGCCTTCTTGGCTTGCTTGGCCGCGACAACCTTGATGCAGATACCTGGGAAGAAATTGAAGAGACGCTTCTGGCTGCCGATCTTGGGGTTGCGCCCACGATGGAACTGTTGGAAGCGCTGCGCACTGCAGTGCAAGTGGAAGGTCATCCGTCTCAAGAGCGGCTCACGGACTTGCTACGTGCAAGCCTGCTTGAGTTAGTCAATCCAAATCTCAATCGCACGCTCAACACCAAGGTTGAGGGTCGACCAGCGGTGGTTCTTGTTGTGGGAGTCAATGGAACAGGCAAGACCACTACGACCGGCAAGTTAGCTCGATTGCTCATTGCAGAAGATCAAACTGTGTTGCTGGGAGCAGCAGATACCTTCCGTGCTGCAGCAGCTGAACAGTTGCAAACGTGGGGTGATCGTGTCGGAGCTCCTGTCGTGCGTGGACCCGAAGGGGGAGATCCGGCTGCAGTGGCTTTTGACGCGGTTACGACAGCCATCGAAGCACAACTGGACACGGCAGTCATCGATACAGCAGGTCGATTGCACACAAAAACAGGTCTGATGGATGAACTCGGCAAAGTTAAACGGGTCATTGAAAAGCAATCGCCGGTTGACGAAGTGTTGTTGGTCCTCGATGCGACTACTGGTCAAAACGGTCTCGTTCAAGCGCGAGTCTTCGCTGAAGTGGTGGACGTCACTGGTGTCGTGCTAACAAAACTAGACGGAACTGCTCGAGGCGGAATTGTGGTCGCGGTGCAACGCGAACTCGGAGTACCGGTCAAGTTAGTAGGTCTGGGCGAAGGCCCTGATGATCTGGCTCCCTTTGACGCGGTTGAGTTTGTGGAGGCGATCATTCATGGGTAAGGCCGAAGGAGCTGTTCAACGACCCGCTGGTCGCGAACGTCTGCTCATTGCCACTGAGGCATGTTTGAAAGCCGGCCATGAGGTTCGTATCGCTGATATCTGTAAGGAAGCTGATGTTAGCGCGGCGTTGATATATAAGTACTTTGTTGATCGTGAAGATCTTGTTGCCGAAGCCTATGCGCGCATCTTCAAGGGGTTAGTCGCAACTGATCTCGCTGCTATCGCACATTTTCCTACCGATCTGGACGAGTTACGTATCGCGATCCGTGAGCAAGCCAAAGAAATCTTTAGCATGGAACGTGACCAGGTTCGCTGGGCTCGTCTTGAGGCACTTGCGCATGCTCGCATGAATCCGGGGATTGCAGAACGTATTGACCAGGCCCGCCATGAGTTAGTCACAACGATGGCTGATGCGATTTTGAATTTCGACGGGGTGGTCTTTCATCGCAAAGAAGCTGAAACCCTTGCAGTGATCGCATTGGGCATGATCTTGGGAGCCACGGCAATGTCCCCTGAGCAGATGGACGACGAACAGCGCCATCGTTTGGCAGAAATGTGGTCCACGATGGTCTATTCGACCCTCGCAAATACTCGTATTTGAGCCTGAATCGTTCATTCGTTAACACAGACGTTACTTAAGTCGTGATTTCGTGACGCAACGGTAATCATTCGCGCTACTGAGGGAAACCTCGATCCGTCAGTCTCCTCCTTGTCGACATACGCGACCGGCCACATGGTGTGGTTCGAAAGGAGACTGGAAATGAAATCGGCGTTAGATACAGGCAACACCGCCTGGCTGCTGACCTCAGCGGCTTTGGTGTTGTTGATGATCCCCGGCCTCGCTTTCTTTTATGGAGGCATGGTTCGGCAAAAGTCAGTGCTGAACATGCTCATGATGGTTATGGGCGCGTTGTTCATCGTTGGCGTCCTCTGGACCTTCTTTGGCTATGGCATGGCATTTGGTACAGATGCAGCTGGAGTTACAGATAACGCATGGCTTGGCAACATCTCAGACAACATTGGCTTGACTTCACTGATCACTGATAACCCTGAAGCGACGTACCCTGCTATGGCTTTCGTGGCCTTCCAGGCAATGTTTGCTTGCATCACGGTTGGTTTGATCGCAGGCGCAATTGCTGACCGCACCCGCTTTTGGCCATGGATGCTGTTCGCAGCTATCTGGGCAACACTCGTGTACTTCCCAGTCGCTCACTGGGTCTGGGCATCAAGTGGCTGGATCTTCAAGCTTGGCGTGATCGACTTTGCAGGCGGAACTGCAGTCCACATCAACGCTGGTGCAGCAGCACTCGCACTTGCAATCGTGCTCGGCCGCCGCATCGGTTGGCCAAAGCAGGCGATGAAGCCGCATAACCTCACGTTGGTCATGATCGGTGCAGGTCTGCTCTGGTTCGGCTGGTTTGGCTTCAATGCTGGTTCAGCTCTGGCAGCGAACAACGCATCAGCAGTGGTGTTCTACAACACCTTCATCGCTACCTGTGCAGCAGCAATTGGCTGGTTGGTTGTAGAGAAGCTTCGTGACGGTCATGCAACATCACTTGGTGCTGCTTCTGGCATCGTCGCAGGCCTCGTTGCAATTACTCCATCATGTTCGGCTGTCACGCCAATCGGTGCAATCATCATTGGTGTTATTGCAGGTGTGGTGTGTGCACTCGCAGTCGGATTGAAGTATCTCTTCAAATTCGATGATTCACTCGACGTCGTGGGCGTTCACCTTGTTGGTGGCATCGTTGGCACCCTGTTGATTGGCTTCCTTGCTACCGATGCAGCTCCAGCTGCAGTCAACGGACTCTTCTATGGTGGCGGGTTCGATCAACTTGGTAAGCAAGCAGTTGGCGCCTTCGCAGTGTTGTTCTACTCACTCATTGTCGCCTTCATCATCGGATACGCGATCAAGTTCACCATGGGCTTCCGTGTGAGCCAAGAAGATGAAGTACTCGGAGTTGACCTTGCAGAACATGCTGAGTCCGCTTACGAGTTTGGTGATAGCGGCGGTGGCGGTGTCTTTGCGGGCATGGGTCACGGTCACTTGGCAGCACGAGCAGAGGAGAACTAGTCATGAAGCTCATCACAGCGATTATCAAGCCATTCAAGCTTGAAGATGTGAAGGTCTCTCTGGAAGCGGCGGGGATCCATGGTCTCACCGTTTCAGAGGCAAGCGGCTTCGGCCGTCAGCGTGGCCACACGGAGGTCTACCGCGGTGCCGAGTACACCGTTGACCTCGTGCCAAAGGTTCGTATTGAAGTCGTCGTAGACGATGCTGATGCAGACCGAGTGGTCGATGCCATTGTTGGCGCAGCGCAAACTGGACGTATCGGCGATGGCAAGGTCTGGGTTTCCTCAGTCGAGTCAGTTGTTCGAGTGCGTACCGGCGAACGCGGCGCGGACGCTCTGTAATTCAATAGGCAGATGAAAAGCGCCGGTGAACCATTCGATAGCGAAGGATTCATCAGCGAACGAACTGCCATCGTGCGGCGCCCTGGGCCATTTGGTCCAGAGCGCCGCACGGAATTAGCACAACTCACAGACTCCTGGCTTGCTGGAGTCTTCACCGCGTCACACCCTCTAGCTGATGGTGTGTGCTTAGTGGCTGTTGGTGGCCACGGTCGACAAGACCTTGCTCCGGGCTCTGATCTGGATTTGGTGCTCTTGCATCGAATTGATCCCCGTCGAGCTGCTGCTATCGCACAAGAACTTTGGTACCCGATTTGGGATTCGGGTCTGTCCCTTGATCACAGCGTGCGCACCGTCGCAGAGGCCCGCAGGCTTGCAAGCGAAGACATCAAGGTGATCCTGGGTTTACTCGATATGCGATTAATTGCCGGTGATCCGGTAATCGCAGAGCAATTAAAAAAGGCGATTTATTCTGATTGGCGCGCAACTGCTGCGAATCGAGTCATTGAACTGCGAGCACTTGTTGACCAGCGGCGAGAACGATTCGGTGAGCTTGCCAACATGCTCGAGCCAGATTTGAAAGAAGCGTACGGCGGTCTGCGCGAAGCGACAGTTCTGCGCGCGATTTCAGCATCGTGGATCACTGATGTCACGCAAATGCAATGGCAAGAGGGCATTACTTTTTTACAGAATGTTCGAGATGCCTTGCATCAAGTCACTCAACGCAATAGCGATCGTTTGCTATTGCAAGAACAAGATGCAGTCGCAGAAGTAATGGGCCTCAATGATGCAGATGATCTTTTGCGACAGGTCTACGCGGCGGCGAGAGTTATTGCGTATACGTCAGATACGACATGGCATCGAGTTCAACGATTAACGATGCGGCCAAGCCGCCCAGGTTTGCGTGTGTTCAAGAAGGGAAGTCCGCAGCGAGTTCCGCTTACCGACGGTGTGGTCATCGAAGCGGGTGAAGCAGTTCTTGCTATCGAGGCTCGCCCGGAGAACGATCCCGGTTTACTACTGAGAGCGGCTGCAGCAGCAGCGCAAGCAGGTATTCCACTTGCACCGCATGCCGTTTCCCGCCTTGCTCATGAAGGCCCATTACTCGCCTTGCCATGGAATCAATCAGCACGCGATGATTTCCTGTCGTTACTAGGCGCAGGTTCGGCAACGTTGCCAGTGTGGGAAGCGCTCGATCAAGTTGATGCAATCAGTGCGTTGATTCCAGGATGGAGTGTGCTTCGCTCAGCACCGCAACGTAACGCCTTGCACAAATACACCGTAGATCGACACTTGGTTGAATGCGTTATTCAAGCAAGTGCGCTCACACGTAAAGTTGATCGACCAGACCTCCTGTTGTTGGCCGCACTGTTTCATGATTTTGGAAAAGCTCGCGATGGTGACCACAGCGATGTGGGAGCGCAGTTAGTTCAAAGTGTGTTGCAAGGAATGGGATTTCAGGCTGATGACATCGCCATAGTCGTAACTTTGGTGCGCCATCACTTGCTCCTCGCGGAAACAGCAACAAGGCGTGACCTTGATGATCCATCGACTGTTGCATTCGTTACCGAGCGAATCCTGGATGCACAAACCTTGGATCTCTTGGCCGCATTAACCGAGGCGGATTCCATCGCTACCGGATCAGCGATGTGGAGTAGCTGGCGTCAAAGTCTGATCAAAGATCTTGTGAAACGCACGCATGCTGCAATTGCCGGTCGACCGTTACCGGAACAACCGCAACTCACAGATGACCAACTCATCGCCATTCAACAGCCAGGCATCTGGGTTGTGATGAATGAGGTTGCTGACGGACATGAACTCACCTTGGTTGCCCCTGACCGCATCGGTTTGCTGGCCACAGTTGCAGGAGTGCTTGCCGTTCATCAGCTAGAAGTGCGCGCGGCAAAAGTGATGACCGTCGGTGATCGCGCGGTGCAAGTGTGGAATGTGCATCCCATGTTCGGTGAGTTACCTCAAATGGAACGACTCACCGAGCAGCTTCGCAAAGCCATAGATGGAAAATTCGATATCGCTGAACGCCTACGCAAACGCGATGAGGCGTACCGACCCACGGTGCAAGCAGCGGCACCTGTTGTCGACATGATCGAAAATGCGTCTGAGCACACATCGATACTTGAGGTGCGAGCCCACGACGCCCCGGGGCTGCTGTATCGGGTGACCCGGGCTATCGCCTCCACAGATGCAGCCATCATGGGAGCAAGGGTTTCCACACTTGGATCAGACGCAGTCGATGTCCTTTTCCTCGTAGATCGACAAGGAAACCCATTGAACGAGCACCATGCAGCCGCAGTCAAGGTGACTGTGATGGGCGAATTACTGCAGCCGTTACCCTGAGCCCTGTGTTTGGCAACCTTTCTGACCG
>CANFTO010000090.1 GCA_947449945.1 Actinomycetota bacterium
CGCTGCTTTGTGTAACAGGAACATCGCTGCCGCGTGGAATTGTCAATGCGACCAAGCCAGCGATCACGGTGACGCTGATGATTGCGCGCTCAGTGATGCTTCGACCCCATGGTGGCAGCAGTGCGAACAACACAACGGTGAGCAAGAAGCCAACTGGTGGGCTTATCCACAGCAGTAGTGCAGCAATGATTGCTAACGCGCCGAGAATGACTTCGCTGAGTGCACTGCTTTTGAATGGTGTTGGTTGCTGCATCAGCGACCCTTCGCCATCTGCACTACAACATTCACTGGGCCTTCTTGAACGGCACTGACTTCAGCAGTTTGACCATTGACCACCATGCCGTCAGATTCAACTGGTGAGTAGCCACTTGGTGCAGTCACACGCACGGTGATCGTTGAAGCCTTAAAGAGCGATTGCGGATCAGCTTGCAGGGTGTAGGTCAGATTGCCGTTCTTTCCGAAGGTGCCGGCAGGCAGGTCGTAGCTTTCGGACACCGTGGACGAAGCTTGCGGAGCGGTCCACCCCACTACCCGCACGAGCTTGTGACCAAAGCCGTCGTCCACGTAGCCCTTGCCAAGCTGCGGATGGTTCTTGAACGGACGCACCGCAAAGCCAGCTGGATACATGGTTTGGTAATTGGTTGCGGTGTCCGGTACATACATGATGTACGCGGCCTTGAGCCAACTAGTTTCATAACCAATGCGCTCGGGTGGGCCTTCTGGTCGATCCTTTGGTGTTGCATTCGTCAGGATCACATCTTGGGTGACATGCGCAGAACCATCAGGGTTCACTGATGCATTGACGACGACCTTGCGTTCTTGGAATACGTCAACCTTGCTCTGGTTTCCATTTTGCGTGTACACAGATGACCAGTCGCCGGTTTTTGGCGCCTGCACATCACCACTGGCGCCACTTTTCACAATGACGTTCTGGAAATCAGGATTCGCCATCCACACCTGGAAGTGACGCCCTGGCGCAGACTTCGCCATTGCCTTTGCAGCACTCACAAGCTCGTCGCCGCTGAGTAACTTGGTCAACAACTGATCAATTAATGCTTGGTTTGCGGCCTGACGCTTCACTGCATCGGCTTGCCCATACTTCGCATACGCGTCAATCAAGAGGATCTGACCAAGCTTGTCGCCAGTGACTTCGCCGTACGCAGGTGACTGAATTGGGCCCATTGCATTGAGCACAGAGCCAATTGCCGTGAGGTCGATGGTGACCACACCGTCAACAACTGGGTAACCGCCACCTTGCCAGGCACCACTCATTTCCCTTGCGCTGTAAAGGAAATTTGGATGAGTGTCTGTCACCACCATTGGCTGGAAGCGAGGGTTGGTGTCAAAGAACGGGTTCTTCGCTGGTCCCCACCACTTCACTGGTGCATTCAGCGGTGGGAATAGTTCGGTACTTGTCTGACCCTTAATTGGAATGGTGATGCGACCTTGATCAAACTCAACCAAAATCAAGGTGAGTGGTGCGCCACCCGATGCGCGCATCTCAGCTTGGTTACCAATTGCAATTAAGTAGCGTCGCGGCCCGTTCGCACCAAGTGCATCAGGAAGTTGCGGAGCTAAATCAACAAGTGCCTTCATCGCATCTTGAATTGGTGCAATGGTGGTCAACGCTTTTGTTTGTACTGACGCAAGAGGTCCAGAAAGTGGTCCGTTTGCTTGCACGCTTTGCAAGTTGTTGTAGGTCGCGCTAATGCCTTGGTCAATGGACTTCACACGTGGTGGCAATGCCTTCAAGGCAGCGATATCAATAGCGCCGTCATTAAAAATCTTGCCGTTGCCACTCTTGCCTGAAAGGTCACCAAACAACGTGAGCATGTCGTCGGTGCTGCCGGTGATGTTCTCAACTGCGCCAGTCAGGCGTTCCCAGTTATTCACCGCGGTGTTGATGCCCGGGATCTTGCCCAGCACGGTCATGTTGAAGCCGTGCGCCGAGTCGATGATGTTGGTTGCTGCTGCTTGGGCATCTTTCAGGTCGCTTTTGGCACCCTCATATTCGCCCGCGCCAACCTGGTCGGCTACGCCCTGAAGGCTGGTTTGGTAACTGCGAGCTCCCACGCCCAAGGAGGCCAATGAGGTGAAGATGGAGACCTGGAGCCAGATGACGAACAGGCCCACGATGATGCCCGCGCCCACGCCGAGCCAGATGCGTGGAGTTAGTCGGGACACTTGGTGAGTATAGGTAACGATTCGGGGGGTTTTATGAGGCGAAGGCCCTCTGTGACCTGATTGATACCTAGGGCCGGTTTAGTAGGCGCCGTCGCCGACGAGCACGGCCTTGACTGTCTTGGCCATGATCACCAGATCAAGGGCCGGGGACCAGTGTTCGACATAGTCCAGATCTAGGCGCATGCGCTCATCCCAGTCGACTTCCTTGCGGCCCGAGACCTGCCATAGGCCCGTGAGACCTGGCTTGGTGAGGTGGCGTCGGTGGTCGGCATCCCCAAGGAGCGGGAGTTCATCGACGAGCACTGGGCGCGGCCCCACCATCGACATGGATCCAAGGAGCACGTTGAACACCTGCGGAGTTTCGTCAATCGACCAGCGGCGCAGGAAGCGACCAAACGGCGTAATGCGTGGATCGCGGCGGTAGCGCGTGGTGATGTTTTCATCGGGGTTACCAATGATTGATTCACGATGTTTGTCAGAACCGACATACATCGAACGGAACTTGGCAACGCGAATAAGTTCACCACCGCGACCAACACGTTCTTGCATGTAGAAGATCGGGCCACGGCTCGTGAAGCGCACGCCGACTGCGGCAACGACCATGAATGGCAAGAACACTAAGAACATAAAGAAGCCGGCGATCAGATCAAAGGCGCGTTTAATTGCACGCTTTGGTCCGGTCAGATGTGGTTCATCAAGATGCAAGAGCGGAAGATCTGCAGCCATACGCATCGTAACGCGAGGACCAGCAACATCGCCGACTGCAGGTGCGACCAGAAGGTCAACGCGTGGGCCTTCTAAGCGCCAAGCAAGTCGCTGCACAACGCGGGGGCCAATGGCTGGAGAGCCAGCAATAGCAACGGTATCTGCGTCTTCAAGAGCAATCACTGCCATGATTTCATCAAGCCAGGCGTCAAGCGCATCTTCAGAAATATCGGCAGCTGGTTCTTGCACATCATCAACAACGGTGAAACCCGCGACAGGGTCGCGATCAAGCATGTCGATAATTTCCGACTTCTGTGGTTCGGCACCAATCACAACAGTGCGGTGCAGGAAGTGACCGTAACGACGTTCATGACGTAACCAGGCGCGTAAGGACCAACGCACAATCAACAGCAGTGTTAAACCAACAACGAAGGTGATCAATACGAAGCCACGGGAAAGATCAAGTTTGAGGGCAAACACCACAATCGCAACGGCACCGAACACTGTTGCTGATGCACTCACCACACGTTTGAATTCTTCCGAACCCACACCGAGCACTCGCGTGTCATAGGCACCGCGAAGAGCCATCACACCCATCCACGCGATGATCACAATCACTACGAGTGACACATACGTTGGATCGTTAATTTCAACGTTGAATGGGATTGCCCAGCGAAGAGTGAAGCCAGTGATACCGGCAATAGTGATCGCGATGAAATCCCAAATCACTGCTCGGGTCGCATAGACGCGCAAAGGATCGCGACGCAGATGCGGGCGGTCGCGGCGCGAATGAGCAGCCGACCAACCAATACGAGCGGGGGTGCGCTGATGTGACGTGGCATCGGTCGGCGAGGAACCGTTATCGGTTACCTCGTGACTCATGATGCTCCTTGCTGTTGCGTAGAGGCCAAAGGCTAACAGCGCAAAGCAAAAGCGGGCAGTTCCTGAGAAGGAACTGCCCGCTTTTTGATCAGTCTTATGACTGGAGGTAAATCCGTACTGGGATCTCAGTAAGTGGAACCTGAGCACCCGCGGCGACCTGGGAGCACTTGGCTGCCGGATCACACAGAAGCGTGGAACCTTCAGGAGCCGTGTAGTTAGCTGTGCCAGTTTCGGCCCAGGCAACTACTGACTTTTGTCCAGCACGAGTGAAGTTACAGACCACGGTGTTACCGGTCTGCGTACAGCCATCGAAGGTTGAGCCAACGACCCAGTTTTCGATTGCGAAGAATCCCTGTTCAGCAGGAGCACCTGGGTAGGCCTGAATGCCAAGAAGTGCGTATGGCTTCTGGGTCCAGATGTACCAGTACGAACGCTCAACGCCAAGGCGAAGGTTGTCGATGTAGGTACGGACAACCCAACCTGCAGCCTTTGCGCCCTTGATCTTGTTGGCAGGCAATGCACCTGGGCCAGCAAGTCCGTAGTTCAGTTCGGTATCCCAAATTGGCAGGGTTGCTGGAGCACCAGCTGCGGTGATCGCCTTCTTGGCCATAGTGATCAATGCACCACGTGCAACGGGATCGCCATCAGCCTTTGGATAGGTGTGCATGGCAAGTACGTCAATCGGCCAGTTGAGCTTTGCCAACTCAGCCAAGTACTTCACATAGAAACCATCAAATGCTGACTGCAAACGCAATGAAGGCGAAGCCGATACAACCTTGGCTTCTGGATCATTTGCCTTGATGATGTCGTAAGCACGCTTGGTCATCTCAGCCATTTGCTTTGGTGTTCCGTTGAAGAACATCTTCAGGTTCGCTTCGTTCCAGATTTCATATGAAGAAATCCGACCCTTGTAGCGAGTGACAACCTGAGTGACCCAGGTATCCCAGTCAGCCATGTTTGCTGGTGCGCTGTTGGCACCTGGGTATGGCGGATAGACCGGGGTGGTCTTCTTCGAAGCAGCCCAAGTAGGCGTGGTTCCCAACACCATGAGGATGTCGTTCATTCCCTTTGACTCAGCGTTCTTCAACGCACCGTCAAGGTTGTGCCACTTGTACTTGCCCTTGCTTAGTTCAATCTGTGACCAAGCAGTGCCGTTGTCCCACAAACGAAGAGCACCGAATGGTGCTGAAGACCAAGCTTCAACTTCCGCGCCTTCAATTTGCATGCCAACCAGACTTGGCTTGACGGCGTTTGGATCAACGCCGCCACCGCCACCGTTGTCAGTACCTGAGTCGCTGCTCCCACCGCAAGCGGTGAGGATTAAACCAGCGGCTAGAGCTAGAAGCCCGAGCCTTGCTGATTTACTGCTGCGCGCGCTGCTGAACCGAACCATAGAGGACTACTTCCAATCGTTACTGGTGTTCCTGGAGCTACTGCGGAACATGAATTCATGACGTCACACTGAACCGTTGCCCCCGCTGGGACAGTGAATTTTCCGGAACCTGATGACACCCAAGCAACAACCTCTGGGTTGTTGTTGTCGCCCATCTGGCAGGTATTTGCTGCACCGTTGGTGCCACGGCCACAGCTGTAGAACGCGTTGCCAATCCAGCGCTCGATGGTGCCGTAGGCCGTTGCTGCAGGAGTGCCATCGTTGGTGACGATGCCGACGCGACCATCAGCTGGGGCCCAGAAGTACCAGTAGCTACGAGCCACACCCAGGGTGAGGTTGTCGAGGTAGGTGGTTGCTACCCAACCAGCGCCCGTTGCAGGTGCAATGTTCTGTGCAGGAATTGAACCTGGACCTTGAATGCCGTAGTTCACTTCGGTGTCCCACAACTCAACGCCTGCAGGAACGCCAGCCTTTGTCATGTCGGCCTTGGTCTTGTTGATGTAGTTCACACGCTCTGCTGGACCTTCATTTGCCGCTGGGTAGCTGTGAATTGCAATGGCATCCACTGGCCAACCCTTCTTCTTCAATGCGGTCAAGTACGCAGGGAAGAACTTGTTGTAACGAGCAGTCAAGCGAACGGTGCTTGATGCCGAAACAACCTTGGCTGATGGATCGCCAGCCTTAATGATCTTGTACGCAGCAGCAGTGAGATCTGCCATCTGCTGTGGAGTGCCTGCAAAGAAGTTGGTGAGGTTTGCTTCGTTCCAAATTTGGTAGGAGTCAATTGAGTTGGCGTACTTCTGCACAACTGCGGTGACCCAGTTCTTCCAGTTCGCCATGCCTGGCATGGATGCTGCACCCTTATTTGGGTAGGTGCCTTGGCTCTTGTTGGTAGCGGCCCACGTAGGGGTTGAACCAAGAACATAAAGGGATGAAACCTTCTGCGAGTTTGCATTGCCGATGGCCTGATCAAGACCGTTCCACCAGAACTTGCCCTTGGCCTGGTTGACCTGGCCCCAGGCCACGCCTGAGTCCCAAAGACGGATGGTGCCAAAAGGCACGGTTGGCTTCACGCCGGCAGCGATGCCAGGAACGTGCTGACCGAACTCGGTAACAGGAAGTGGGTTACCCACTGACGCTGCTTGGGAAGGAACTGCCATAGCAACTGATCCGAGCGTGATCGCTCCAGCTACAGCTGCAATAAGGGCACGACGCATGAAGAAACTCCAAGGTTGTTGATAACAAAGGTTTTTGGACCCTAACTGACCATACGTCCGATCGGGCTGAATGACACCGGCCTCAAAGGTCACGAATAGGTGCACATTGTGTAAACCGCTGCCACCTCATAACCTTTACTTATGAGTTCAGTTGTAAAGGTATTGCCTTCGCGTCGGGTGCGAGGGGCAAGTCGGGTCAGTTCCAAGAATCAGGTGACCTTGCCCGTTGAGGTGCTGCGAGCTAGTGGGATTGAGGTGGGGGATCTGCTCTTTGCCCGAGCAGCTGGCCCTGGGGCCATCGTTCTCGAACGCCCCGAGGCGACCTTGGGCACCATCGCCGGCTCTATGAGCGGGATCTACCAAGGCTTCAGCATCGACGAACTTCGTAACGAGTGGAACTAGTGCGCCATGTCAACCACGCTCGTTGATTCCGGAGTGCTCATCGCACTTCTTGACGACACTGACATTCATCATGCAGCGAGCTCGTCGGCAATTGTTTCTGCATTGCGCCAAGGTCATTCACTTGCAATCGCCGCTACAACACTTGCTGAAATTCTGGTGCGGCCATATTCCGTTGGGGATCAAGCGGTTTCGCGATGTCTCAACGCGATTGACCGTTTACCGATTGTCGTGATTGATCTTGATCGCGCGATCTCGATGAAGGCCGCGGAGTTACGCGCAACTATTCCTGGCATGCGGTTGCCTGACGCAACGATTGTTGCGACCGCGGTTGTTTCTTCCGCTTCTGCCTTGCTGACTACCGATGCGAAACTCGCACGCATAAGTACTTCGCTCCTAGGCACGATTCTGGTTGCTGAGTAGCGTTTTAGCGCTTGCGCAACACGTACAAGCTTTGACCATCGGTCTCTTGCCCGTACTCAAAACGATCAACAGCTAGACGCGCTGCATTCACGTGATCTTCAAAGTGCCAGCGCGCAAAGCGGGTGCAGTGCAAGCGGCCTTTCCAATCAAGTGGTCCGTAACCTTCTGGGTTTTCTTCCCAGCCAGCAACATCTTCTTCAACAAAGCAGGTAACAAATGCCTTGCCGTTTTCACTCAGCGCTTCCGAAATCAACTTGAGATACGCAGGAGTGTCTTCGTCATTCATGTGTGAGAAAACTGAGTATGCGTAGAACACATCAACGCTGCCAGGGTCAGCAGCAAGGGTGCGTTCTGGTGAACCGTCTGGGTTGTAACGCTCATTGCTGACGTTCACATAAGTGAAGCGCATGCCTGGGCCGGCAAGGTTTTCATCAGCCCAATCAATGAGTTCCTTTTGAATATCAACGCCGTGATAGTCGCGGATCTGACCGAAGTACTCACGCACGCCCACGCCGAGGCGACCAGCGCCGCAACCCCAGTCCAGCAACGCTGAATCTTTATTCAATCCGGCGTACTGCTCCAAGCGCTTCACATCGCCAACAGCCGTCTTAATGAACGCCTTGTCGTTCTTAAAGTGCTTGCCGCCCATGCGGTATTTGCCGGGAGGTAATGGAGTCTTCTTGCTGCGCTTAAGCATGTTGATAACCCTAACGGCTAAATGAGTCCAAGGTGGTGCGCCCGTTCGGTCAGA
>CANFTO010000091.1 GCA_947449945.1 Actinomycetota bacterium
CTGGGTGGGTTTGCGGGAAGCGCGCAATCTTCCCGACCTGCATGCTTCGGCATTGGTTACCGCGGTTGGGCTGGATAACTGGCGCAATAAGCATCAGTGTTGCACGGTGTGCGGTGAAGTGCTTGTGGTGACCCAAGCCGGCTGGACCCTGCGTTGCGCAGCGCATGAGATGGATCATTTCCCGCGCACTGATCCGGCGATCATTGTGCTCGTTCGTGATGCTGACGATCGAGCATTGCTTGGCCGACAAGCAAGTTGGCCTGAAGGTCAAATGTCGACCATCGCTGGGTTTGTTGAACCGGGTGAATCTGCTGAAGATGCAGTGCGGCGTGAAGTTTTCGAAGAAACCGGTGTAGTGATTGGTAAATCAAATCAGGCGCTGACCTACTGCGGAAGTCAACCGTGGCCGTTCCCGGCTTCGCTCATGCTCGGCTACCAAGCGCTCGCGGAGCGCAATGAGATCAACGTTGATCAACACGAGATTGCTGAAGCGCGTTGGTTCACTCGTGATGAAATGCGCTCAGCCTGTGAAAGCGGTGAGCTGAAGCTGCCACCGAGTACTTCGATCTCGCGTCAACTCATTGAACGATGGTTCGGCGAGTCACTTCCGGGCAACTGGTCGCGCTAGAGCGCAGCAAGCTTTTCTTTGACCTGAGCCAGCGATGGGTTGGTCATTGCAGTTCCATCGGCGAACACAATCGTTGGCACAGTCTGGTTACCACCATTGACCTGCTCGACCATGGCTGCAGCGGCTGGATCTTGCTCAATGTCGACCTCTTCGAAGGCAATTCCTTCACGGCCGAACTGAGCCTTGAGGCGCTGGCAGTAGCCGCACCATGGAGTGCTGTACATGATCATGAGTACACGGTAACCGGTGCAGCAGGTGTCGGACTAGGGCACTACCGTGCGAGGAATGACCCCAGAGTCCATCCTCGAGGCGCTCGATGACGAGCAGCGGGCTGTTGCCGCTGCCGTGCACGGGCCTGTCGTGGTGCTTGCCGGGGCTGGCACTGGAAAAACCCGAGCCATTACTCATCGCATTGCGTATGCGGCAGCCACAGGCGCACATGAACCGCGGCGCACCTTGGCGGTCACTTTCACTACCCGCGCGGCAGGGGAGATGCGTTCGCGTCTGCGCGATCTTGGGGTGGAAGGCGTGGGCATACGCACCTTCCATGCTGCAGCCCTTCGCCAATTGCGCTACTTCTGGCCACGTCTATCCAGTAATGAGTTTCCGCAGTTGCTGCCGAGCAAGGCACGGCTGGTTGCCGAAGCCGCGGCATCGTGCGGCCTGTCAACTGATCAAGCACTCGTGCGAGATCTTGCATCGGACATCGAGTGGTCCAAGGTGCATGAATTGGAAGCCAGTGATCTTGGGCGCGATCAAAAATCATTAACGCGCACTTGGAGCATGGATGTTGGTGATGTCTCGCGCACGTATGCCGCATACGACGACCTCAAAGCTCGCCGCGGGTATTTAGATTTCGAAGACGTACTGCTCGTCACGGTTGGTGCGTTGCGTTCGCGTCCAGATATTTTGGATGAAGTGCACCAGAACTATCGATGGTTCACAGTTGACGAATATCAGGACATCAACCCTGTGCAACATCGACTGTTGAATTTATGGCGTGGAGATCGTGACGATGTGTGCGTGGTTGGCGATGTGAGTCAGACCATTTACTCATTCACGGGTGCCTCGCCTGATTTCCTGATCAACTTCCGTAAAGAATTCACGGATGCTTCGCAGATCGAATTAGTGAATTGCTATCGCTGTGCTGAACCAATTGTTGCCACAGCGAATGCAGTGATTGCCCAAGCATCGACGCCGGCATCACTTCAGTTGCGTGCCGTGCGCACGGGCGGAGTGAAGCCAGCGGTGAAAGCGTATGACGATGATGTTGACGAAGCCACATCAGTTGCCGGCGAAATCGCTGATCTCATCGCCAAGGGAACATCAGCAAAAGACATCGCTGTGCTGTTCCGTGTGAATGCGCAATCTGCTGAACTTGAATCTGCACTAACAGAACGTGGCGTGCCGATCATGTTGCGAGGTGTTGAGCGTTTCTTTGATCGTGCCGAGGTGCGTGAAGGTGTGACTCGTCTTCGTGGTGCAGCACGCGCAGGCGCAAGCGCAGGAGCACTGGGTGATGAAGTGCGAGCAGTGCTTGGTGCTGCAGGTTGGGCAGAAGCACCGCCCAAGGGTGGTGGAGCTGTGCGCGAACGTTGGGAGTCGCTCTCAGCGCTCGTCGCTCTGGCTGATGAGCATGCTGAACTCGATCTTTCGGCCTTTATCGGCGAACTTGATCGACGTGCCGAAAATCAACATGCACCTGTTGCTGATGCCGTAACCCTTGCGTCCTTGCACTCAGCCAAGGGTTTGGAATGGAGTGCAGTATTCATTGTTGGTTGCAGCGAAGGGCTGTTGCCACTGCAATACGCCGAAACTGATGAAGCGATCGAAGAAGAGCGGCGACTCTTTTACGTCGGTGTCACGCGGGCTAAGGATTTTTTGCATTGCTCATGGGCGAAGGCTCGTCAACCTGGTGGCCGGTCAAGTCGTCAACCAAGCCCGTTCCTGCGTGCGTTCAGCGCAAATGAAATTGCGGGTGGTGCTTCAGCTCGCGTGCAGTTAGGTTCGAATAAACCGCGTAGTGAACGTGTGCGCAAGGGCCCAGCAAAATGTCGTGTCTGTAATAAGGCTTTAGTCACTGCGCAAGAGCGCACCCTTGGTCATTGCCATACCTGCCCAGTAGATCGCGATGAACATACCTTCGGTGCGCTTCGCCAATGGCGGTTGGTGCTATCACGTGAACGAGAAATTCCTGCTTACGTCATTTGCACCGATGCAACGTTGTTGGCTATTGCCGAACAAAAGCCAGATTCGCTCGATGAACTCGCTGATATTCCAGGGATCGGGCCAGCAAAGTTGGCTGAGTTTGGTGAGGACATCCTGGGCGTCATTCGCTCTCAGCACTGACCTTGATCTACTCGGGCTTGTAACCCGGGACCCATTTCTCAATTTCCCCGCGCATTGGCACGGTTGCGTCAAGCTGGCACAGCACACCAATGCCACCGAGCCACACGCGATGAATAAGTGCATATTCAGGTGGCAGGTTGAGTTTCAACCCAATAGTGAAGTCAGGATCGCGGAAGTCACTGGTGCGGTTGAACTGCGCGCGCATCCAGTCACGGGTGAAGGTGAACTCCTCGTAGATGCTTGGTTCGACAAAGGGATCTAAATACTGGAGCAGCTGTTCAGGATCCAAGTCAATCTTTGGCTTGATGAATCCTTCTTCGCGTAGGCCCTCTACAACCGTGTCGGCATCCCCGAGTTGAGCAACGCGAAGCAGTGTTCCCATGGGTCGCGGTAACCCTTCAGGAAGTTTTGCAACTGCCCCAAAATCCAATGCGCAGAACTTTCCATCAGGAGTGATGCGGTAGTTCCCTGGATGCGGATCTGCGTGCAAAAGCCCTATGCGGGCTGGGCCAGAAAGTAGGAAGCGAATGTATTGAGTTCCGGCGAAGTCTCGTTCTGCTTTGGTGCCGTCTTTAATCACTTTTGACAGTGGCGTGCCTTCAACCCATTCGCTGACCAAGACGTGCGGCGCAGAAACCACTACGTGAGGCACGACAACATCTGGGTCACCTTCATACGCATTAGCGAACTGGCGTTGATTGTCTGCTTCGTTGATGTAGTCGAGCTCTTCAATCATGCGCGCTTTAAGTTCGTCAATGAGTGGTTTGATGTCCATGCCGGGAATCCACGATGCCGTCATCTTGCCTAATCGCGCCATCTGATTGAGGTCAGCAGTTAATGCTTTATCTGCGCCTGGGTACTGCACTTTGACGGCAACTTCGCGTCCGTCATGCCAAATGGCCTTATGGACTTGGCCTATGGATGCAGATGCCGCCGGCTTGTCATTGAATTTCTTGAATCGTTTGCGCCAATCTGGTCCAAGTTCCTTTTCCAAGATTTCATGGATGCGCTTAGCTTCCATAGGAGGGGCAGAATCTTGAAGTTTGGTGAGGGTTTCGCGATAGGGAGCCGCAAACTCTTCCGGCATCGCGGCTTCAAAGATGCTCAAGGCCTGGCCAAATTTCATGGCCCCACCTTTGAGTTCTCCCAAAACTTTGAAGAGTTGTTCAGCGGTCCGCATCTGTATTTCAGCGCTTACTGATTCGGCGCTTTTGCCGCCCACGCGCTTGCCAAAGCCCAATGCAGCTCGACCTGCATAGGTTGCCGGGAGCGACGCAACTTTCACACTGCGTCGGATTGAGCCTTTGGGTAGTTCAACCATGGAGTCATTGTCACCCTTCGATGTTTACTCAGACAGGTCAGCCTCGATAGTCCACTGGCATTGGCATAGCGGGTGAGGTGGTCGGGCTTCAATCTGAACCTCACACTCAGGAAGTCGTAACTCATAGGAAAAGTTCTTCCATTGTGAGTGAGTCAGGTTTCGATCCGTCCACGCTCGCGCCAACTTGCCCACGTAGCCGGCGATCAACGAGGTGAGAAGTCGATCAGTGGGGGCGTTCTTCACTTTGGCGATGGCGTGCGTGAGTTGTAAAGAGACATGCGGCCACTGTGGATCTGCATCACGCGTGTGCAAATACGCGCAACGCAAGCAACTGGTGTGGCCAGGGATCACCAGTGGCCCAGCTATGGCGCGATCCCCGTAGCTGGCAACAAACAGGTGAGCGTTGTTTGGGAGCGCAACTTCCACTGAGGCCACTTCGCTGCCAATGACCGGGTGTGATCCAAGAATCACGGTGAGGTCGGCGGTAAACGGATCTGAGGTGAAACTCAATCCAGCTGCGCTGATCGCCTGTTCAACACAATCGCGCAAGAGCGGATGCGGCCGTTGATTCGTAGGTGCAATCAACAACACATTCGTGCGATGACGTTGGTCAATAAGTGCATTGGCAAGGTGAGGATCACCGAAGGCCAGCACGGCAGCGGAGTGATCGGGCTCTGTGGCAGTTCGGGTTGTGGGGTCCACATAACGCCAACTTGTCGGCAACTGTGAGGCATCATCAATTGCGCCCGCGTGCGTGGCTAAGTGCAATAGCGCGTGGGCACGTGAGTGCTCAAGGCCCAGTGCTGTGAGTTGGTCATTGATTTCGGTCATCGTGGATAAACCACTGAGCGACAGCAGCCATGAGGCCATGGGTTGATCAAGTGGGGTCACGATGTGTCGCCGGCCTTCACCAATCTGAGCCAGACGGTCACTTCGCCACAGCAGTGGGCACTGAGGTCGGTAGCGGGGACGGGCTTGTGGGTGGGTCAGCCAGTGGTCAGTCACGGGAAAACCATGGGGATGAAATCCTGTGGATAACCAGATGTGACCCACAGGGCTTATGAGGTATGAGCCTAGGTGAGTGTCCGTTTTGAGATGAAATGATGGTAAAAAATCTGAAAAACACGCTCAACCCCTAGGCGCGGTTTCAGGGGCAAGGGGCCTTGTGTGCCCTAATGTGGAGATCGCCCGCCTAGCGGGTAGCCGCGATCCACGCGGTATTTGATACCCCACGTGGGTCATGACAAGAGGAGAGCCACATGGCTGAAGAGAGCTACACCGGCGAGGCATACTGCGTGAAGTGCAAGGCTAAGCGCGAGTTCACCGGTCACGTTGAAGAAACCAATGGTCGTCGTTTCGCCAAGGGCATCTGCCCAACGTGCGGCACCAAGGTCACCCGTATTTTGGGTAAGGCTTAATCGAACTTCGTCAGGGCGGGACATCTTCGGATGTCCCGCCCTGACGCATTCGGGTTACGGTTCTTGTATGAGCAACATGCCTTTCGGGTTCGGCGTCGGCGGCGACCCTAATCAGCCCTTCGATATGGCTTCCCTTGGTGAAGCCCTCCAGCAATTTGGACAGATGCTTTCGCAGGCACCTACCAACTCCGGCCCAGTGGCCTGGAATGTGGTGCAAGACGTTGCTCGCAAGGCCTTGCAGACCACAGGTGACCCAGTAGTCGCTGATGCAGAGCTGAGAACAGTCATTGCGAGTGTCGAGCTCGCCAATCATTGGCTCGATGAAGCCTGCACCTTCCCTGAAGTCACCGTTGCACCCCAGGCGTGGAGTCGTGCGCAATGGCTTGAGGCAACACTTCCAGTGTGGACGCGCATCGTTGAGCCAGTGGCAAAACAAATGCAAGGCGCAATGCCGCTCGATCAATTGCCAATGGAAGTGCCTGAAGAAATGAAGGCGATGCTGGCCCCGATGATGGGCATGATGCAGCAACTCAGTGCTGTTGCCTTTAGCAATCAACTCGGTACGTCACTTGCTGCGCTCGCGCGCGAGGTTGTGAGCGCATCAGACATTGGTATTCCGTTAACAGAAAACGCTGTAGTTGCGTTAGTGCCGAGTAATGCAACTGCCTTTGGTGAAGGTCTTGAAGTTTCTGCTGACGATGTTCGTTTATATCTCGCACTTCGCGAATGTGCGCATCAACGTTTGTTTGCGCATGTGCCTTGGTTGCGTGCTCGCGCGATCGGTGCTATCGAAGCGTATGTGGCAGGTTTGCGAGTGGATCAAGGTCGAATGCAGGAGTTGATGCAAGACGTTGACATGTCAAATCCGCAAGCGCTTCAGGAGTTGATGACCTCCGGCTTAATGCAACCAGAAGACACTGAAGAACAGCGTGCAGCGCTGGCTCGCTTGGAAACCTTGCTCGCTGTTGTCGAAGGTTGGGTTGACGATGTCGTAACCACGGCGACCAGTGAGCGCATGCCATCGGCTATTGCGCTGCGAGAAACTATGCGACGTCGGCGAGCTGCCGGTGGGCCAGCGGAGAAGGCATTCGGCTCGCTCGTGGGTTTGGAATTGCGGCCACGCTCCCTGCGTGAAGCAGCGACGTTGTTTGCTGCATTGCGCAGCCAAGGCGGAACTGATGTGCGTGATGCGCTTTGGGGTCATCCAGATCTGCTTCCCGATGCCGATGACCTGAAAGATCCACTGGGGTTCATCGAGCGTTCACAAGCTAGCGACGAGTAAATCTTTTTTCTTCCACAAGGTGTGCGTAAGGTTTCCCCTGTTCAGGGTAGGTTTTTGCTGACCTTCGTGAGAATCATCCACAGGGTTATCAACGGGTGCTCCACACCTATCAACGAGTTATCAACGGGTAATCCCCAGTGTTGTCCACAGGGTGGAGGACTCGTCGGCTGATTTTGATTGACTCATGTCGCTGGCCTACCTAAGTTTGCGCCCGACCCCCGGGGATAACGAGCCACCATGCGCAAGGGGAAGGTGCATGGTGCGCGGCGAGACCTTGGGGGTCTCTTCATTTCATGGCCCGACATCACTTAGGTACGGTGAACACATGGCAGCGCTGATGTGGTGGTTGATCCCGCTGGGGGCAACCGTGCTCGCGCTTGGATATGCGTTTTATCGAGGTCGCCCAGATCGCCCAATGGAAGGCGCAGAAGGGATGCAAACCCTGCGCGCGTTCCAAGATGCCATGGAGCGGCCACTTCCCCCAGAGGAACCAGTGGACCCAGATGAGCTTCGCCCGTGAGTCATCACTTCTTGAAGTCGCCAATGTCTAAGCGGGCCCGCGTGCTGTTCATCAGCGGCATCAGCCTGATGGTGTTGGTCTTGATAGCCCTCGTGCTACCCGTTCCATTTGTGCGCATGGCTCCTGGCCCAACGTTCAACGTGATCGGCGAGCGCGATGGCAAACAAATGATCGAAGTCAGCGGTACGACCACGTATCCCGTGACTGGTCAACTGCGCATGGTCACGGTGTTGGAATCCGGTGGGCCACGCGGTGGTTTGACGTTCATCACTGCGATTGCATCGTGGTTTAACCCTGATGATGCGGTGGTGCCTCGCGAGTTGGTGTACCCAGATGACGTTTCTGGCGACGATGTGAAGTCACAGCA
>CANFTO010000092.1 GCA_947449945.1 Actinomycetota bacterium
AGTCTGGCACCAGGCAAAGCCTCCTCATCATTGAACTCATACCGCTTTGGTTCGCTTTCAACCGTTGCTACCAGCGACATTTGGGCCCTGGTCGCACTTGCAGTCACGGTGCTCGTGATCTTGGCGATCTTCGGGCGCGAACTTTTCGCGGTGAGCCTCGATCCAGATATTGCTCAAGTGCAAGGCATCAAAGTACGGGTGATGAGCACACTCATGGCTGTCCTTGCTGCGATCGTGGTAGTTGTTGGTATGCGCGTTGTTGGCTTACTGCTCGTCAGCGCGATCATGATCGTTCCCGTTGCAGCAGCCCAACAGCTGACTCGATCATTTCGATCAACTGCCGTGATCGCGGTGATCATTGGTTTGATCGCAAGCATCACAGGCCTGGCAGGATCCTTCTACATCGAAGTACCGCCCGGCCCAGCAATTGTGATCCTGGCTCTTGCCTGCTTCGCAGTACTGGCCTTGATCGCCGTTCCTATTCGCCGCCGCCGCAAGGAACTGGCATGAGCATTCCGCAACGTCAAACTAAGCAACGCACTGCTGTTGCCGATCTCCTTGCTGATCTCGATGACTTCCGCTCTGCTCAACAAATTCACGATGAACTTCGTGGGCGCGGAGCATCAATAGGCTTGACCACGGTGTACCGCGCACTTCAGTCACTTGCCAATGCAGGCGAAGTTGATTCCATCACAAGTGATGAAGGCGAGGCGGTGTATCGCAAATGCAGCAACGCACACCATCACCATCTTGTGTGCCGCCAATGCGGTAAGACCGTAGAAATTACTGGGCCCACTGTTGAACGTTGGGCTGATGGCGTGGCAGCAACTCACGGATTTACTCAAGTAAGCCACACCATGGAACTCTTTGGGCTCTGTGCCCAATGCTCTGGCTAATTTTGCTGCAGTTACTTCGGTGGGAATTGATTCGGCGCTGCTCCGCCATAACGACGATCACGTGAAGCAAAGACTTCACACGCATGCCACAGGTGGCGGCGATCAAAATCAGGCCAAAGGGTGTCAAGAAATACCAATTCTGCATACGCAGACTGCCACAACAGAAAGTTGCTCGTGCGCTGCTCACCCGATGAGCGAACAAACAAATCAACATCGGGCATATCTGGCTCATCAAGGTAGCGATGGAACATTCGCTCGTCGATTTTTTCCGGATTCAGTTTTCCTGACTTCACATCGCGCGCCATAGCGGCAGCAGCATCGGCGATTTCAGCCCGGCCGCCGTAGTTCACGCACATGGTCAATGTGAGTTTCTTGTTCTTTGCAGTGAGCGCTTCAGCCTCTTCCAATTCTTTGATCACACTTGCCCACAGTTTTGGTCGACGCCCGGCCCAACGAATGCGTACACCCATTTCATTCATTTCATCCCGACGACGACGAATCACATCGCGATTGAAACCCATAAGGAAGCGCACTTCTTCGGGCGAACGCTTCCAGTTTTCAGTTGAAAATGCATACGCAGAAATGTGACCAATGCCCAGTTCAAGCGCACCATGCACACAATCAAGAAGGGCTGCTTCACCTTGTTCGTGTCCAGCTGTGCGTGGCAATCCGCGCTCCTTGGCCCAACGACCATTGCCGTCCATCACGATCGCCACATGCTTGGGGATCAGTTCTGGTTGCAACTTCGGTGGCTTCACGCCTGTTGGATGCTCAGGCGGCAGGCGCAACTGCTTCTTCATGAACCAAGCTTTCGATCGTCACGGTCAACAAGGGGCAATGACCTCAAGCCACGCTCGAGATGCCACTGAAGGAAGGCTGCCACAAGTCCGCTGGCTTCGCGACGTTCCCGCACCTCGCTGTTATCTGCAACTGGCCAATCTCCGCTGAGGAGTGCTGCAAGAAGTGCAACTGCCGCAATGGAGGGTGTAGCCGAACCAGGCGGCCGACATTCACTACACACCATCCCACCACCGGTCACCGAGAACGCACGGTGCGGCCCGGCCATTCCACAGCGAGCGCACTCGTCAAATGAAGGTGACCAACCGGCGATTGAAAGTGAGCGAAGCAGGTAAGCATCCAAAATCAACGGTGCATCGTGCTCACCAGAAACAAGCGAACGCAATCCTGAGAGCAACAGCACGTATTGCTGAACAGCCGGTTCGCGCTCCACTGGTGTGAGTCGCTCTGCGGTTTCCACCATCGCATTGGCAGTTGTCCATCGTCCGTAGTCGCTGGTGAGATTAGCTCCGTGCGGATCAATAATTTCTACCTGTGAAATGTTGTCGAGGTTTCGGCCTTCATAGAACTGAACGTCTACATGGCTAAAAGGTTCAAGGCGAGCACCGATGCGGCTTGAGGTTTTGCGCACTCCGCGAGCTACAGCTCGAACACGTCCGTTATTGCGAGTTAAGAGCGTGACGATGCGATCTGCTTCACCCAATTTTTGGGTACGCAGCACGATAGCTTCGTCACGATAAAGCGGCACAGGACATTGTGTTCTGACATGTTCCCCCTACGGGGCTGCCACGCCTAGATTGCCCTTAGAACCCAAGCTTTCGGAGCTGCTTTGGATTCTTTTGCCAATCCTTGGCTACCTTCACCCGAATATTGAGATAGACAGGCATCCCCACGAGATGCTCAATGCCTTGACGCGACTTCGCTCCCACATGCTTCAAGCGTGAGCCACCCTTGCCGATGATGATTCCCTTTTGACTATCGCGCTCAACAAAAAGATTCGCGTGAATATCCATCATTGGCTTATCTGCTGGGCGATCTTCCCTCTCACTCATTTCCTCGATAGTCACAGCAATGGAGTGTGGCAATTCGTCTTCTACACCTTCAAGTGCTGCTTCACGGATGAGTTCGGCAATCATGATTTCCAATGGCTCATCAGTGACTTCACCATCGATGTAGAGGTCTGGTCCTACCGGCAGCAACTTGGTGAACACCGCAACGAGTTCATCGATATTTTCACCGTTATTCGACGAAACCGGAATGATCGAAGCCCATGAAACTCCGAGTTGTTCACCCAAGAGCTGAGCATCCAATAAACGCTCAGCCAAGGTTTCACGATTGACTTTGTCTGCCTTGGTCACAATCACCACAATCGGCTTATTGCCAAGCTCCACGATCTGGCCAGCGATGAATCGATCGCCAGGTCCGATTTGCTCGTCAGCCGGCAAGCACAGACCAATGGCATCGACCGTTGCCCAGGTTTCACGAACCTGATCATTGAGGCGCTCACCCAAGAGCGTGCGCGGGCGATGTAGGCCGGGCGTATCAACCAGAATCAATTGCGCATCTTCGGTGGTGAGAATGCCTCGAATGATGCGACGCGTTGTTTGCGGACGCGAGGACATGATCGCAATCTTTTGGCCAATGATCCGATTAGTCAGGGTCGACTTGCCAACGTTTGGTCGACCAACGATCGATACAAACCCACTGTGATGCTCCATCACGACTCCCGTCGTTCTTGAACAGAGCCATCTGCTGCACACAGCAATACAGGCACTCCGTTTCCACCAAGATCAACGACACAAGCCGTATCGATATCTGTTCCACCCACAACTACTGCACATTCCAAACCAGTTGCGCCAGCAGCAATCGCTTGAGCTACTGCCAACTCAAGTGCCGAGAGCTTCAGATGTAGACGATCAACAGTGGCGCCTGCGTAGGTGCGACCCATTTCGTCACGAACTGCAGCACCTTGTGTTACTCCGATACGACCGCGAGCACCACGAGCCAAGGTCACTAACTTGGCATCTTCAGCACTGAGATCACTCATGTTTCGTCACTTTCTTCAACCTCGACTGGATCAACCCGAATTGAGCTCACCCGATTGCGACGACCACCTGATGCTTCGGCGGTGAAGGTATATCCATCTTCGGTTATTGAAGATCCAGAAATTGCGACCCGACCAAGACGCTTGGCCATGAGGCCCAGCACCGTGTCGATCCCCTCTTCATCCGCATCAATTTCTATAGAAAGTAGCTCGGCGACATCATCAACGTGCATGCGTGAGCTAATTCGGTAACTACCGCCTTCGAGTTCAGTGACTTCAGGCATTTCAGTGTCGTATTCGTCAGCAATTTCGCCGACGATTTCTTCCAAAATATCTTCAATGGTCACCAGGCCCGCTGTGCCGCCATATTCATCAACAGCGATTGCCAGGTGGACACGCGCAGCCTGCATGTCTTTGAGAAGCTCATCCACGGCCTTGCTATCAGGAACAAAGAACACCGACCGCATCAGCGATTCAACCCGTTCGCCATCTTCCGCATCGCGATGATCAAAACTGCGGCGCACTAAATCCTTGAGGTAGAGAACGCCAACGATGTCATCTGCGTTCTCGCCTATCACCGGTATACGACTAAATCCCGAGCGCAAACCCAGCGAGAGGCCTTGGCGCAAGGTTTTCGATCGTTCAATGACGACCATTTCAGTGCGCGGCACCATTACTTCACGTGCATACGTGTCACCCAATTCGAACACTGAATGAATCATCTGACGTTCATCATCCTCGATGAGGTCATCGGCTTCAGCAAGATCGACGAGTTCACGCAATTCAGCCTGCGAAGCGAATGGGCCTTCCCGATATCCCTTGCCCGGAGTAAGAGCATTTCCTAAAACAATGAGCAATGCGGTGATCGGTCCCAAAATTGTGGCGAGCCCACGAATCAGCCCTGCAGAGCGCAAGGCAATGCGATCAGCGTGCTGGCGACCGAGGGTTCGCGGGGCAACACCCAAAGCCACATACGACACCACAACCATGATCGCAAGAGCAGCCAAGAGCGCGCCACCAACAGACCAACCATGGCCAAGAGCGAGGGTGTCAACACATACATAGCTTGCAATGACTGTTGCTCCCACTGTTGCAACAGTGGAAAGAAAGAGCAGCACATTCACATATCGTGCACGGTCTTCAAGTAAGCGCAGGAGCCGATCAGCAGACTTGGGCTTTTCTTTGCGAATTTCTTCAATGCGCGATCGCGAAACTCGACCAATGGCTGTTTCCATACTCACCAAGAAGCCGGCACACACCACCAGCACCACTGCCAGCACGATCAACCAGGCACTAGCCACGTTCGCTCCCCTGATTCGCAGATTTCCATAGCGCTAGTAGTTCGTCTTGAAACGCAAACATAGCGGTGTATTCCTCGTCCGTAGCGTGGTCATAACCGATCAGATGCAACATTCCATGAACGAGAAGAAATTCAATACGAGCAGCCAGCTCCATGCCATGTCGTTCGTTATCAGCGACAACATATTCAGGGCATATCACGATGTCCCCTAGCATGCCCGGCTCTGGCGCATCTGAAGGCCGCAGTTCATCCATGGGAAATGACAAAATGTCAGTCGCCCCTGGTTCATCCATCCATTCAATATGCAGGGCTTCCATCTGTGCGGTGTCAATCATCGTGATCGAGAGTTCAACTTCAGGGTGCAATCGAAGCGCATCAATGAGGAAACGCGCTTGCCGCTCAAGCGTTGCAAGATCAACGACGTAGTCGGTCTCATTGTCAAGCGTCAGCGTCATGCTTGCCGATGAAGGTCGTAGCGGTCATAAGCCTCAACAATGCGGCCTACCAACTTGTGGCGAACAACGTCACCGGCACTTAACCGGCAAAACGAAACGTCCTCGACTCCATCAAGAATTTCAGTAACCACCCGTAGACCACTAGCCACTCCTCCTGGAAGGTCGACCTGAGTGACGTCGCCGGTGATGACCATGGTGGATCCAAAACCAAGGCGAGTGAGGAACATCTTCATCTGCTCAGCTGAAGTGTTCTGAGCTTCATCAAGAATGATGAATGCATCATTCAAAGTTCGTCCACGCATGTAGGCAAGAGGTGCAACCTCAATCGTGCCTGTAGTAATCAAATGCGGAATTGATTCAGGATCAATCATGTCGTGCAACGCGTCATAAAGCGGGCGTAGATATGGATCGATCTTTTCTGACAACGTTCCTGGTAAGAAACCTAGATGTTCACCAGCTTCAACCGCAGGTCGCGTCAAAATAATGCGCGTAACTTTCTTTGACTGAAGCGCCTGTACCGCCTTTGCCATTGCCAGGTAAGTCTTTCCTGTACCCGCAGGGCCAATACCGAACACAATGGTGTTGTTGTCGATCGCATCGACATAACGCTTCTGATTCAGGGTTTTGGCACGAATGGTGCGACCACGATTACTCAGAATGTTTTGGGTGAGCACCTCGGTTGGACTTGAACCACTTCGTAACAAGGTGATGCTGCGCTCGACTGTTTCTAATGTCAGTGTTTGACCTGTGCGAATCACGGACATCATTTCGCCGAGCAGGGTTTCTGCCACACCTAACTCAATTGGATCGCCACTCAGTGCAATTTCATTGCCGCGCACCAAAATATCAACGTCTGGGAATGCGGCTTCAATTGCACGTAAGTAGGCATCACTAGTACCGAGCAAAGCAACCATCGATTGAGTTGTTGGGATCGTGATGCGAGCTTCTGAACGCGGAGCTGATGTAGGAATACTCATGCGCTTACCCCGGTGGCCATGTGAAATCCCTTCCGCCTAACACATGCCCGTGCACATGAAAAACTGATTGCCCAACTTCTGCACCGGTATTGAAAACCAATCGAAACTGATCTCCGAGACCTTCTTGCGCTGCGACGGCAGCAGCGGCATCTAAAACCTTGGCGGTGAGATGAGGCGCATTAGCCGACAACTCCGCAACATTGGTGTGGTGCTCAACGGGAATCACGAGCACGTGCATGGGGGCCTGCGGACTGATGTCTCGGAACGCAACAACCTCGTCGGTGCGAAGCACAACATCGGCTGGAATTTCACCAGCCACGATGCGACAAAACAAGCAATCAATCACGAGCCTCATCCTTCCACGTTTTTGGAAGGCGTTTGGGTCCAACGAAGGCGGGTACTGAGCACGCCAACCCCAATTGCGCCAGCCAAGGATGCGCGCAGCACCGAATCACCAAGTGAGGCAATCTGTGCCCCGGCATCTTGGAAGGCCGAGACTTCCTCCTCGGAGATGCCCCCTTCAGGTCCAACGATCAGACAAATCTCGCCTGAACTTGGCAGGTCAACAGATGCCAATGGGTTGGTCGACGATTCATGCAGGACAAACGTGGCACTGAACTGCGACATCAAGGCGCGAATTTCTTGAGTGCTCATGGCATCGGAAATCTGTGGACTCCAAGCCTGTCGAGATTGCTTGGTAGCGGCTTTGGCCGCCAACTGCCACTTGGTGAGTGACTTATTGGCTCGATCACCCTTCCATTGAACGATTGAGCGTGAAGCTGACCAAGGAATAATCCGATCGACTCCAACCTGCGTCATGAGATCAATGGCCAACTCACCATGGTCACCCTTGGTCAACGCCTGAACCACGGTGAAGGTTGGGTTTGGGCGGCGGATGACTTCTACCGATGTGACATTAACGGTGACCTGATTGCCTTCGACAATTATTTGGCCTTGAGCGCGATGACCTTGGCCATCGGCAACGAGAAGTACCTCACCAGTTGTCAT
>CANFTO010000093.1 GCA_947449945.1 Actinomycetota bacterium
CGGTTTCACTCGCCGTTGCGGGAACACCATTCAACGCGACGTTGTAGAGCCCTGACGTTGGGTCGTAGGTAAATTCCGCGGACGCTTCGCTCCACGTCATCTTGGCACCTGTGTTTGTCGTGCCACCTTCGGGAACATCATTGGAGAAAACGAACCCGATGTTCTTATCTGTGGCAACGCCTTTATCGGCAGCCCAAGCCAAGACCTTTTGCCCATTGAGGAACAGGTTGTACGGCATTTTGCGTGAATGGTCGCGAGCATATGCCGACGCATTCTTATTGGGGGATACGTCAACAACAGTCGACGCATTAATTGCCGGCCACATCTTGCGCTGTACGCCGGAGAATGCAAAGGCGGGAGTGCCGTATTGAGCGGTGAGATCGATATCAGTAATGCGTGCTGAACGAGTTGGTCCAATGTGGTCAGGAATCTTGCTCGAGTACACCGCTGCAATTCGGGTGATCCCGTATTCCACTTCCTCCAGATACACCACATCCGCATCCTTCAAACCAGCATGTGGTTGGGCATTGCGGGTGTTGTCCATCTTGACGATCAATACGGGTGTCGGTGCAGCCTCTGGGAGCCCGGTGAGTGGCGAGAACGATTCTGACGCTTGAGCTTGATCAGGTTGGCTTGATGAGCCGGTCATGGGAGTGCTCGAGGCCGCACTGCAGGCAGCAAGCGTGGTTGCCGCACCGGCAATGAGGAAGGAATTGAGGAAGCGCATGCGCTCAACGGTACGTCACGAACACCTGCAACAAGGGGAACGACAGGGTGTGAGAAGACTTAACTCAGGGTTTACCTGAGCCGTATGGAGCACGAATGCCGCCGGAGCATTGTTATCTCCATGAACACGAACCGGAACCAAGCTCAGATCAATCGCCCAACCTCGACCAAGCAAAAGCTGATGTCATCGGTGTTGGCAGCTGGCGTCTTCTTCGGTATCGGTGGGCTCATTGCCACTCGAGCAGCCGATACAGCGTCAACGGTTTCCGCTGGTGGAAGTGCCTCAACAAGCGCTGGGTCGGTGAAGAGCGTCAGTTACACCAAGAAGTACAACACTGCGACCGCCAAGAAGACCACCGTTGTGCATGCCACAACCAAGGCAAGTAAGGGCTAAGGCCAGTCTCTAGACTGTCGGGGTGAATCAGCCGGCCCCTCGCACCTATGAAGTGCGCACCCATGGGTGCCAAATGAACGTGCATGACTCTGAGCGCCTAGCCGGCATGCTCGAGGAGGCTGGCTACATCAAGTTCGATGAGGGCACCACTCCTGATCTCATCGTGTTCAACACTTGCGCGGTGCGTGAGAACGCGGACAACAAGCTGTACGGGAACCTGAGTCAATTAGTTCCGATTAAGGCCAAGAACCCGGGCATGCAAATTGCCGTAGGTGGATGTTTGGCTCAAAAAGATCAGCACGTGATCACTCAGAAATCACCTGTGGTTGACGTCGTATTCGGAACCCACAACATCGGTTCATTACCAGTGTTACTTGAGCGTGCTCGTATCGAGCAAGAAGCTCAAGTGGAGATCAAGGAATCCTTAGTGGAGTTTCCCTCTGTTCTTCCCGCCAAGCGTGAATCAGCGTATGCCGCATGGGTATCGATCAGTGTGGGCTGCAACAACACCTGTACCTATTGCATCGTGCCTTCATTGCGCGGCAAGGAGCGCGATCGTCGGCCGGGGGAGATCCTGGCTGAGATTGAAGCACTTGTTGAACAGGGAGTTTCAGAAATCACGCTGCTTGGTCAGAATGTCAATGCCTATGGCGTGGAGTTTGGTGATCGAGAAGCGTTTAGCAAGTTGTTGCGGGCATGCGGGGAAATCGAAGGTCTTGAACGTGTGCGTTTCACCTCACCTCACCCGGGTGAATTCACCGATGATGTCATCGAGGCAATGGCTGCAACACCAAACGTGATGAACCAATTGCATATGCCTTTGCAGTCAGGTTCAAATGAGATCCTGCGAGCGATGCGTCGTAGTTACCGTCAAGATAAATACCTGGGAATTATCGACAAGGTTCGCGCAGCAATGCCTGATGCAGCTATCACCACTGACATCATCGTCGGCTTTCCAGGCGAAACTGAGGAAGATTTTCAGCAGACTCTTCATGTCGTCAAGCAAGCGCGCTTTGCAATGGCGTACACCTTCTTATATTCACCGCGCCCTGGAACAGAAGCAGCAGAAATGCCTGATCAGATCCCGCATGCAGTGAAACAAGATCGCTATGAGCGTCTGGTCGCTGTGGGTAATCAAATTGCATGGGAAGAAAACCTCAAGCAAATGGGCAAGATCGTTGAAGTGCTCGTTGCCCAAGGCGAAGGCCGTAAGGATGGTGACACGGATCGTGTTTCAGGCCGCACGCCTGACTACCGCTTAGTGCACGTCACAGTCGATCCACATCAACCCAGGCCTCGCCCTGGTGATGTGGTGACCGCCGAAATTACGCATGCGGCCCCCTTCCACATGGTTTCGGACAAGTTGATTTCAGTGCGTCGAACCAAAGCGGGCGATCTCAGTGAACTCCCACCAGAAGCGCCAGGAGTTTCCCTCGGGATGCCAACGATTCGGGTAGGCCAACCATGATCACCGGAGTTGCGTTTATTCCGGCAGCTCCGTTGCTTTGCCCAGATGTCGACATTGAATCGTTGCTTGCCGATGAACGTGCAGCATCAATAGAACTCGTGGCTGAACTTCAACAAGATGCCGATCTTGTTGTCATTATTGGCGCGGGCGACACCACAACTTGGTTTGAGCACGGTGGCATCGGTAGTACTCGTAGTTTCGGTGGTTCTGGCCGTTATCCGGTAGGCACTGGTGTTGAAGAATTGCCACAGGCCATCACCGTGGGTGCCTCTGTGGTTGTTGCAGCAGGCTGGAATGGCGAAGTTAAGGCACTCGTGGTTGATTCAGAAGCCACACCCGCGCTCCGTGAGGTCATTTCAAAGGAACTCCTGGCCAAGAGCGAGCATCAACGCACGCTTGTGGTCGCTGTGGGCGACGGAACAGCAACCCGAACTGAGAAGGCACCGGGCTATATCCAGCCCGATGCCATTTCTTTTGATGAAGCAATCAATGAGGCGATTGGGAACGCTGATCTTGCATTGATTCTCACAATTGAGCAGTCCACCGCTGATCGCCTGTGGTGTCGCGGATTGCCGGTGTGGCAGGTGCTTGCTCATGCGTGCACGCCAAGTCACAGTGCACGGATTCTCGAATCAGCACCGTTTGGGGTGAACTACCTCGTTGCGTCGTGGCGCGCATGAGTCAGCACAACGATAAGGCTTGGTTCGTGAATCAAGTGTTAGTGACCGTGGGGCCGACTGCTGTAGGTAAGAGTTCGCTGAGCGTCAAAGTCGCGCAAGAGCTCATCAAGCAGGGTCGATCTGCCGAAATCATTAGTGCCGACTCCATGCAGGCCTATGTCGGTATGGATATTGGAACGGCTTCACCTACGCAAGAAGAGCGCGGTGGGATCCGTCATCATCTTCTTGATGTATGGCCAAGTAATCACGTGCTCACCGTTTCGGATTATCAAGACACCGCGCGTGCGGCCATCAACGATGTACTAGCGCGTGGCGCGGTGCCGATTGTTGTCGGTGGCTCGGGGTTATATGTGTCAGCGATTCTCGATGACTTGCAATTCCCACCCACAGATCCGCAGGTTCGCGCGAAGTTTGAAGCACTGCTTGAACAAGAAGGCCCGCTTGCTCTGCATCGCCAGTTGGCGAAAGTGGACCCAACTTCAGCAGCTGTAATGCTGCCGACGAATGGGCGCCGATTAGTGCGGGCATTAGAAGTTATTGAACTCACGGGTGAGCCTTATAACGCCAAGTTACCTGAACCAGTGGAGTTATATTCCACAGTTCGGATTGGTCTGCATATTCCACGGCAGGAAATGGATGAGCGCATTGCTAGGCGTGTGCATCAAATGATTGCTGACGGATTTGTCGATGAAGTTCGAGCATTACCAGATCTGAAAAATTCTGTCACCGCATCGAGGGCACTTGGTTATACGCAAATCCTCGAATATCTCGATGGCGATTGCACATTAGAGGAAGCAATCGAAACCACCATTGCAATTACAAAGAAATTTGCTCGGCGTCAGCAGCGTTGGTTTGCAGGTGACTCGCGCATCACGTGGTTGGACTACAACGATTCTGAATTGGTGGCCAAAGTTTGCGAGCTTTTTGGGGCCGACACCAAGCAGTAGTACTCAGTTCCAAGCAGCAGCGTTGCAATGGGTTTAGGTAGTCGCGTGAGTACTGCAAGGGTGCGAATCTGACCGTCCGCTTCATGCTGTGATGCATGGGCACGAAGTGAAGCTTTCTTTTCATTCCAGTAGTCGCGCACATCAATACGATGAGTGATCTCTGATTTGGGTGTCCAAGCAGAATCAAAGGAATGCGCGTCGAAATCGCCAGGAGTGAGGTGTAACCGACCAGCGATTCGTACGGCACCCGCAATTGGTTCGCGTGGCAAGGTCACTTCGAACAATGTTGGTGCTTTCTTAGCCAGCACGCTGGCAGCCCGAACGGCTCGATGCACTGCTAGGTGGTCTGGGTGACCGTACCCACCTGATGGGTCGTAACCCACCACAACGTCGGCCGCTTCTTCATCAAGAATCTCCGCGATGCGCTTGGCTACAGTGAATCGATCAACATGGGCTAGGCCGTCAGCGACTTCACCATGTAATCCTGAGTCTGCGTATCCAAGGGAAACCACGCGATGTACCCCAAGGGCAGCGGCAGATACTTCAAGTTCGCTGGATCGCATCGCTGCGAGTGAAAGTTCATTGCCTGAGGAAGTAAGCCCAGCAGCACCATTGGTGGCGACAATCAAGACCACCCGTTGACCTTCAGCAACGGCGCGAGCCATAGTGCCGGCCGTGAGTAATGCCTCATCATCTGGATGGGCATGCACAAAGACCAGCGTGCGTGCAGGCGTGGGGATTGTCATGATCGTCCTATCTTGTCGTACGGTCACACGGTGAGAATCGCCCACGTCACCGACTGCTACCTGCCTCGAACGGGTGGCATTGAGACACAGGTGCGCGCTTTGGCTATGCATCAGGCGGCGGCAGGCAATGAAGTGGCGATCATCACGGCTACTCCCGGCGCCTTAAGCAACAGCTCAGAACGCATAGATGGCCTGCCTATCACCCGGATTACTGCGAACATTCCTGGTGATCTGCCCATTCATCCACGTACCCGTCACCATGTGGTGAAGGCGCTACGTGAATCGCCTGTGGATGTTATTCATGTCCATGTTGGGGTGATCTCACCCTTTGCTTGGGGAGCCATTCGCGCAGCGCATCAATTGAAGATTCCCACGGTAGTCACTGTGCATGGAATTTGGGGGCCGCTGGCGAGCCCGGGCTATCGCCTCAGCGAATTGATTACCAAGTGGTCGAAGTGGGGAGTAACGGTGTCAGCCGTCAGTTCGGTCGCGGCGCGAGCCATCGAGCGTGCTGTTCCTTCGCTTGGTGAAGTACTCGTATTGCCCAACGGTATTGATGTTGCCGACTGGCAATTACCTGCGCGGCAGCATGAGCACGCAACCTTGAATTTGGTCACTGTCATGCGCTTAGCGCCACGCAAGCGCACACTGCCGTTACTCAAGATCGTGAAAGCAGCACAAGAACGCGTTGGTGTGAATACGCGCCTCCATCTTCGATTAGTGGGTGATGGCCCCGAACGTTCCCGTGCGACGAGCTTTGTTCAGCAACATGGGCTCAATGATCTCGTGAGTTTCACTGGCCGGTTAGATCACGCTGGAATTCGCGAAGTATTTGCGATGAGTGATGTCTATGTACAGCCTTCGGTAAAAGAGTCATTTGGTATCGCAGCGCTTGAAGCGCGAGCTGCTGGATTGCCGGTCATTGCCCGATCCCAAACGGGCACGACGCAATTCATTCGCGATCATCAAGAAGGGTTACTCGCTGAAACCGACTCAGCAATGGCCTCAGCAATCGTGAGTTTGGCCAAAGATCGTGCGCTGTTAGCGCAATTAGGGGAGCACAACCGCTCAATCGCGCCGCAGCAGTCATGGCCATTGGTGTTGGCCCGAGTCGACGAGGCCTATGCGCGAGCTCGTCACTTAGACTGAAACCTATGGCTGCCCTCAATGAAATCCCCTTTATTAAGGGTCATGGCACAGCCAATGACTTCGTTATCGTTGCTGACCTTCTAGGTAAGCGAGATCTCACTGCCGATGAGGTGCGATTCTTGTGTGATCGCCATACCGGTATTGGTGCTGATGGCGTTCTTCGCGTGGTGAGAACGGAACATGTTCCTGAATTTTCAAAGCTCGCTGCGTCTGCTGAGTTCTTCATGGACTACCGCAACGCAGATGGCTCCATCGCTGAAATGTGTGGCAATGGTGTTCGTGTGTTCATTCGCTACCTCGATGCAGTTGGCCTGATCACAGAATCTGATGTAGTGATTGCCACTCGAGCGGGATTGCGCGAATGCACAATGAACCCGGACCTATCCATCACAGTAGATATGGGTCCTGTTGGTCAACCCGAAACCGATGCGATTCCATTGGTGGGAATTCAAGACGAACTGTGGCCAGCTGTTGCGGTGTTGATGCCCAATCCGCATGCCGTGACCTTCGTAGAAAATCTTGACGAAATAGGCAGCCTAGAAGCAGCCCCTCCAGTGTTGCCACCAACAATTTTCCCTGACGGTGTCAACGTTGAGTTTGTTGTGCAACGCGGTCCAAACCATGTTGCGATGCGCGTGCATGAACGTGGCGCTGGGGAAACGATGAGCTGCGGAACAGGTGCTTGTGCTGTTGCTTGGGCAGCAAGTGAGCGCTATCCGAATATGGATTTGACCGCTGAAGGTGGGGTACAGGTCGACGTGTCAGGTGGCACCGTCTTTGTACGTCTCCTGGGCAATGGACATCTTTCACTCACAGGACCAGCAACCCTTGTTGCCCGTGGCACGGTTTTGTTGCCAGCGTAAGTAAGCCATGACAGAAACCTTTTACGAAGAACATGACCCCCGTGGTATTTCAACGGGTGAGCTTGAACTTGAGGATCGCGCCAATCTTCGTCGTGTCGCCGGATTCTCCACTGAACTTGAAGACATCAGTGAGGCCGAATATCGCCAAATGCAGCTGGAAAAAGTTGTCTTGGCTGGTGTGTGGACCCAAGGAACTTTGGAGCAAGCCGAGCGCAGTATGCGCGAACTCGCAGCTCTCGCTGAAACCGCAGGTGCCGAAGTTCTCGAAGCAGTGATTCAACGTCGTGAACATCCAGATCCTTCGACCTACTTAGGTTCGGGCAAGGTCGAAGAGTTGCATCACATTGTGAAGGCAACAAAAGCGGACACAGTGATTTGTGATGGTGAGCTCAGTCCAGGTCAGTTGCGCAAACTTGAAGATATTTTGAAGGTTAAAGTCGTTGAC
>CANFTO010000094.1 GCA_947449945.1 Actinomycetota bacterium
GCAAGATCTCCACCTGGATACATGCGGCGCTGTGTTTGTTCACTGAAAATTCCTGGAAGGCGCAGTGCTTCAATTTCGCGCCAGGTTGCTGGAGACAGGCCCTTGGCGATGTACATGTAACGACGAGTACCAGTCAAACGATTTGCTAGAACTCCTGGATCAACTCCAAGGATCGGCGCTAGGGCAGCTCCAACGGCAGCGGGGTCAGTGATCAAGGTCTGATCTGCGGTGACATCGCGCGCTTCAACCGTGGTGGCAAGCGGTTGACCCGTAGCGTCCAAAATGCTGCCCCGAATTGCAGGGATTGGTTTGGTTTTTAAACGTTGATCAAGCGCTGCTGCGGCGAGATCTGGGCCTTTAATGACTTGGAGGTCAACAAGTCGAACAGCGAATAACGAGAACGCAATCGCGGTGATGATGAGCAGCACGGAACCGCGCCTACTTCGACCACCTTTTCCCACTTGATGACGGTAGTTGCTTGAGCCCCCAGAATTGCGCTGCTGACGCGGTGGCGCGGTCATCTGCTTCATGAGATTTACCGCACCGGTACAGCTACGAGACCTGCATCACCAGAGCCGACGTTGCCGACCTGAACGGGAACCTCTTGCCAAAGGGAATCTTCACTCTTCTTGGTGGCTTTTGCCTTGGCATCGGCAGTTGCTGGATCGTAATTTGGGCCAGGAACTGCTGGAGCACCTAACCCACCGTTATCCACGGCTTCAGCGGCAGTTGCATCCGCAGTCATCGCCGCAGGAACGCCACCACCAACGGCTGGCCGTGGCTTACCAAGAACTTTGCCATCAGGAACGCTCAGGAACACTGGGTTCTTGCTAGGAACCATGCCGAGCGCATATGCCTTATTGGCGAGTGATTCTGGAGCTGCTGCGGAAGCCACTTGTTCACTCAACACGGCTTCTTGTTCTGTGAGTGTGCTGAGCTGACTCTTGAGCTCACTCATTGCAAACGAACCTTGAGCAAGTTGCGTATTAATCAACAACATTGCTCCAAGGCCAACAACGAGCAGTGCGCCCATGACCATGGCAAATGTGCCGCGGCTTGCCTTGACCGGGCGAAGGGGTGAAACAAGCTTGAGATGCGGACGATCTTCATGACGAGCCGCAGCGCCGCGCGTGGCATATTCCGTGACTTCAGCAGCAAGAGCAGTCGCGCCAGCTACCGCGCCATGAAATGCGCGACCGGCAACTTCACGTGGCGTGTGACGACTCATGCTGCCACCCGCTCAATTGCGCGAACACGAACTGAGGCTGAACGCGGATTCTCTTCAAGTTCTTGCTCGGTTGGGGTTTCTGCACCACGAGTAAGCAAACGAAGTTTGGGCTGGTGATCAACAGGGATCACAGGCATGCCATGCGGAACCTTTGCAGTGGTCTGATCAGCAAAGACCTGCTTCACAAAACGATCTTCAAGTGATTGGTATGACATCACAACAAGGCGACCGTTAACAGCCAATGCCTCAATCGCAGCTGGAATAGCAGCACGCAGTGCATCAAGTTCGCCATTTACTTCGATGCGAAGCGCCTGGAAAGTGCGCTTTGCTGGATTGCCGCCGGTACGGCGGGTTGCAGCAGGGATCGCTTCGCGCACAAGATCAACAAGACGAGTCGAATTCGTGAATGGAGCATCCGTGCGAGCTTCAACGATGCGACGAGCAATGCGCATTGCAAATTTTTCATCGCCGTATTCGCGAAGAATGTCGGCGAGCTGACCAGCACTGTAGGTATTCACCACATCAGCTGCGGTCATCCCCCGTGATTGATCCATTCGCATATCAAGAGGCGCATCTTGTGAGTACGAGAAACCACGATCGCGCTCATCAAGTTGCATTGAAGAAACACCCAGGTCAAAAAGCAAACCTTGAACTTCTGAAAGACCAAGTCCAGCAAGCACTTCTGGTAGTTCGTCGTAAATTGCATGAACGAAAGTCACGCGATCACCGAAGGGCGCAAGTCGCTGGCGTGACTTTTCAAGTGCGTCGGTGTCGCGATCAAGACCAACGAGACGAAGTTTCGGAAATTCCGTGAGCGCAAACTCTGCGTGGCCACCAAGGCCAAGGGTTGCGTCAACCAAAATCGCATCTGGTGCACTTATCGCTGGCGCAAGAAGTGTGAACACGCGCTCGCGCATCACGGGGACGTGGACGCTCATGCACCCAGCCCATTCACGAGCGCTGAAATTGCAGTCAAGGTCAATGCCGTCAAGCTGCTGGCAACGATAAGCAAGCCAAATGCGCGAGCACCATGACGAACAGCGTCGCTGTGAGCAACGGTGTTGATGGTGTTCGACGGGGTGGTCATTGACTTGCCTTTCGCGGTTTTCTCGGGTTGTGGAGTAAGTGCAGTCGTGCGGTAGTCACGGGATCAGGTCCCCGCCCGCCCCTTGGTTACTTGCCTGGCTCCGGGGAAGTGGAGTCAGGGATGCAAGAACTGCGGGAGGAGGCCTGGTCACGTGATTACAAAATTCCGGGGACGACCTCCTCGCTAATGTCGGAGTAGGCGTCTTCCTGGTTTGCGAGGTAGCTCTCCCAAGCGGAGGCATCCCAAATTTCTACTGTGTTGCCATTACCCACGACGATCACATCGCGATCAAGACCGGCGTACTCGCGTAAAGGCACTGGCAGCGTTACTCGACCCTGCTTATCTGGCACTTCGTCAAAGGCACCGGAGAACAGCACCCGCAGGTACGCGCGAACCTTGGCATCCGAGCGTGAAGCTTCATTGAGGCGTTCAGCGTGAGCAGCGAATTCGGCAGCTGGCCACACCACGATTGAGCGGTCCTGACCCTTGGCCATCACGAGCCCGGCAGCAAAACCCTCACGAAATTTGGCCGGAAGCACGATGCGGCCCTTGTCATCAAGGCGCGGAGCATGGGTACCAAGAAACATTGCCCCACCTCCCCTTGTTGAGATGGATCACTTCCGACCCATCAGCCCCACTGGACTCATCCTTAACTCCAGCAAGCGCCACTGTACTCCACTTTCCTCCACCGTCAACCATCTAGTGCACGAATTTTGGGAAATTGACCCACTTTTTTTAGGAGGGAACTCCTCTAGAGTGCGAATACCGATCCAAGGGAGCTCAACCGGTGAAAAAAGTCCTACTCGTGCTTGGTGCAATTGCCCTGAGTGGAGTTCTGCTGGTCGTTGCCCTGGTGGCATCCAACGACCAGACGGCTAACCAACGCCAGGAGGCTTTTGCCCCGTTTTATGCCACTCCTACATCGATTCCAGCAGCGCCTGGCACGCTGATTCGCTCTGAACCTTTGGGCGTGAACGTTCCTGGAGCCACGAGTTATCGGGTGCTGTATTCCTCGCAGCGGCCTGACGGATCGATGGCAGTCTCCAGCGGCATGGTCTTTGTCCCGACTACCCCAGCTCCCCCGGGTGGTCGCCCAGTTGTGGCGTGGGCCCATGGAACGGTGGGTCAAGGCGATGCCTGTGCCCCATCGCGTTCAGAGAATCCACTAGGTGACACCGCAAACTGGCTCGATCAGATGATGCAACTTGGTTGGGTAGTTACAGCCACCGACTACACCGGACTTGGCACTCAAGGACCCAACCTGTACTTAGTTGCACAAGCTGAAGTCAGCGATGTGGTGAATTCAGTTCGCGCAGCCCGCCAAATTCCAAACATCGATGCAAGTAATCGATATGTGGTGTGGGGTCATTCACAAGGCGGCCATAGCGCACTGTGGTCAGGCCACCTTGCACCAACGCTCGCACCAGAGCTCAAACTACTTGGCGTTGCAGCAGCAGCTCCCGCAGCGAATCTGAACTTGATCATGGGTGCGCAATGGGATGGCGTCATCGGTTGGGGCATTGGACCCGAAGTTGCACTGTCGTGGCCAGTGATAAATCCGACCTTGCCGATCAATGGTGTCGTGACGCAAGCAGGTATTGATAGCGAAGAATCAATTTCACAGCAATGTACGTCGAGTAAATCGCTATTACTCAACCTTGCCTTGCGCAAGGTTTTTGGCCAGAACTTCTTCACTGAAAACCCAAGCAATAACGCTCAGTGGAAATCAATGGGCTTGCAACAAACACCAAGCCCGCTACCTGCATCAATGCCTGTATTTGTTGGGCAAAGTACAGCGGATCAGGTCGTACTGGCATGGCCAAATGCGGTGTTACAAAACCAATGGTGCAAGGCTGGTTCAACGATCAGCACGCTGTGGGTTGGCGAAGTAAGCCATCAATTAACAGCAGAGACAATTGGTCCAGATGTGGTGCGTTGGATTAACGATCGATTCGCCGGACGACCCGCATTACGTACCTGCGACCTTGCTCCGCCGGTGTCAGCCACTGCGCCAACAAGTGAGCAGCGTTAAGCTTTACGCTCCCCGACTACCAACTCCACCCTGGGGAGCGATCTGAGCAATTCGAGCCATATCTGCATCCGTTAATTCAACGTTTGCTGCAGCAACATTTTGCGCGACGCGGTCCTTATTGCGCGAACCAGGAATTGGAACAATGTAATCCTGTTTTGCTAACAACCATGCCAGCGCAAGCTGCGAAAGTGATACACCCTTTGATTCCGCAAGTTCTGTAAGTTGGTGAACGATCGCCAAATTGGCGTCGAAGTTTTCTGTTCGCCACCAACCTAAACGCGAACGGAAGTCAGTTGCATCCAACTGATCACCTGGCGTGACCGCACCACTGAGAAATCCGCGGGCAAGCGGCGAATATGCAACAAATCCAATTCCCAATTCCTCAAGAACTGGTAACACAGATTCCGTTTCGTGGGTAAAAATCGAATATTCATTCTGAAGAACAGAAATTGGATGGACGGCATGCCCGCGACGAATTGCCTCTTCGTTCGATTCGGAAAGACCAAGGTATTTCACCTTGCCCTCTTCGATGAGCTCCTTCATCGTGCCGACAACGTCTTCAATTGGCACTTCAGGGTCTGGTCGGTGTTGATACAACACATCGATCACGTCTATTTGAAGATTTCGCAAGCTATTTTCCACGACCTCGCGGATATGTTCTGGGCGAGAATCAAATCCGTATTTCTTGGTGAAGCCGAATTTGGTTGCGATGGTGATGTCACTACGAAAAGGCGCTACTGCAGTGCCGAGCAATTGTTCGCCTACTCCCCAGCCGTACAGCTCAGCAGTGTCGAACATGGTGACGCCCAACTCAAATGCCTTACGGATTGCGGCAATGGATTCTTGATCGTCACTAGGTCCGTAGCCCATCGCCGTTCCCATGGCTCCGTAGCCAATACACGATGTGACTAAGCCTTCACGTCCCAGACTTCTCATTTGCATGGCTACTCCTTAGGTCGACGAAAGTAATCAACGTAGTGCAAGTAAACAGTGTGTACCGTACGAAGTTACTAAAAACTTTTATAGCAACTCTCGCTAACAAACGTGCAGCATTACTGCAGCCGCAGGCAGCGTGCTTGTGCTAGTCACCTTGGCGTCGACGCCAGCGATCTTCAACGCGATCCATGAACGACGTTTTAGAAGCGGTGGCCTTTGGTGCTGCAATTGTGGTTTCATTAACAGCGACTGCTGGCGTTTTGAATGCTGCATACGTTAAGAACGCACCCACCAACATCACAGCGAAACCTGCGATACCAACGGGCGTTGACTGCATCGCCATACCTGTGATCAAGACAGCGATACCGGCGAACACAACAAGCACACCGAGAGCCGCTTTTCCGCGAGAACCGCGAGCCATGGAGTTCGAGCGAAGACTGGTAGCGAACTTTGGGTCCTCGGCATAGAGCGCACGCTCCATCTGCTCGAGTAGTCGCTGCTCATGCTCTGACAGTGCCATGTGTACGACCCCCTTCTTTTCGCTGGTTACCTCAAGTTTATGCACAAGCTCAGCAAATCGAAACCTCAACTCCCAATAGACCGGCTATTCCTCCTCCGAGGTCACCAATCGAGCCGACTTCACCGCTTGATTGCCAAACTTGGCCCGAAGCTGGTCAATGGCCACTTCCGCATCGCGCCGCCCATGATCGGGCTCCCCCAACAGCATCTGCTGGGCCGCGCCCTGGGCTTCTCGCAACCCGTCAACCTTGACCCCCACGAGACGAACTCGTACCCGCTGAAGCCCTAAGGCATCAAAGAGCTGCTTCGCGGTTTCGTAGATTTCTTGCGTGACGTCAGTTGTCTGATGCAAGGTTTTGGACCGCGTGATCGTGCTGAAGTCAGCAAAGCGCACCTTGATATGCACACTGCGCGCAACCCGATCGGACTTTCGCAACCGACTGCCCACTTGATCACTCAGTTGCATGAAGTGGGCATGCAGAGTTGGTACATCATCAATGTCGTCAGCAAAGGTTTCTTCGGCACTAATACTCTTATCGGCAACATGTGGCGTCACTGATCGTTGATCGCGGCCCCAAGACAAGTCATGCAGGTGCGCACCAGAGGCTGCGCCTAATGCTCGTTGCAAGGTAGCTACCGGCGTATGAGCAATATCAGCAACAGTGGTCAAGCCCAAGCGTGTGAGTTGCTCTTCGGTTTTCTCTCCCACTCCCCACAATGCACTGACGGGCAATGGGTGCAAGAAGGCCAACACTTCATCAGCAGGCACCACCATTAATCCGTCAGGCTTTGCCCGCGTTGATGCAAGCTTGGCAATGAACTTCGTTGAGGCCACACCCACAGAACAGGTAATGCCTTGTTCGTCGTGCACTCGGGCACGAATCATTTCGCCGATCTCACGCGGTGTTCCCAGCCGGCGCAAACTACCGCTGACATCAAGGAAGGCTTCATCAACGCTGAGCTGCTCAACTGCAGGAGTAACTGAAGCAAAAAGTGACATCACTGAACGACTGACTTCCGAATATTTATGCATGGAAGGCGCGATGATGATCGCCGTGGGTGCTAAACGCCGCGCACGGCTCATCGGCATCGCAGAATGCACACCCATTGCGCGTGCTTCATAGGTTGCCGAAAGCACGACTCCTCGCGAACCACTTGCTCCAATGATCACTGGCTTGCCGTGGAGTTCCGGACGCGTACGTAATTCGACAAGAGCAAAGAATGCGTCCATGTCGACATGCAAAATGGTGCAACCAGCGTCGCTCTGGCCCACTCCGGAGCCACCGGCGGGGCGACGCACCTGATTACGACTCACACTGACCATTCTTGCGCCTTCTCCTTACCAACCACTGCTACCTGGACTGCTGTGCCACAACTTGGACCTTGGCGTTGCTGGCGCCACATCTGCATATGGCGACACTCGGAACCCACTGGCGTGCACAAGTACTCGACTGCCTGCATCAGTTGGCACTTCTGGTCGGTCGTTGTGCAGTACCTCACGCATTGCTTGGGTGCCAATGTCACGCCACTGCTCATGGATCGCACCCAACTCCC
>CANFTO010000095.1 GCA_947449945.1 Actinomycetota bacterium
GCTGTCGCCTGCTGCAAAGACGCCCGCAAGGTTCGTTGCACCTGCCTGATCAATAAGAATTTCACCTCGTGGCGAGAGTTCCACTGAGCCCTGCAGCCATTCAGTATTTGGAAGTAGACCAATCTGCACAAAGATGCCATCAAGTTCAAGCGCATGATCTTCATTGTTCGCACGCGATTGGTACTTCAGCCCAGTTACGCGAGAGCCGTCACCCACAACTTCCGTCGTAAGCGCATCAAGGATCACCTCAACGTTATTCAGTGAATTGAGCTTTCGAATGAGTACCTCATCGGCACGCAATTTGCTGTCGAATTCAAGCACCGTTACGTGACCAACAATGCCTGCAAGATCAATGGCTGCTTCGATACCTGAGTTACCGCCACCAATCACGGCAATGCGCTTGCCTTTAAAGAGTGGTCCATCGCAATGCGGACAAAATGTCACGCCCTTATTTCGGTATTCCTCTTCGCCTGGCACATTCATCGTGCGCCAACGCGCACCAGTTGAAAGAATCACGCTCTTTGATTTGAGGGTTGCCCCACTTTCTAGTTCTACCGTGATCAATCCACTTGCATCAGCAGGCACTAACTTCGCTGCTTTCTGGGCATTCATGATGTCAACGCCATATTCCTTGACGTGAGCTTCAAGTGCACTCGCCAATTTCGGACCTTCGGTGTGACTTATTGAAATGAAGTTTTCAATACCCATGGTGTCCAACACTTGCCCACCGAATCGTTCGCTTACTACGCCAGTGCGAATACCTTTTCGAGCTGCGTAAATGGCTGATGCGGCACCGGCAGGGCCACCTCCGACAACGAGCACATCGAAAGCATCCTTGCTCTTGATTGCTTCTGCTGCCTTAGTTCCCGCATTCGTGTCTAGTTTGGCGAGGATTTGTTCAATGCTCATTCGGCCTTGACCGAAAACTTCACCATTGAGGTAAACAGTCGGAACAGCAAGAATTTCCCGCTTCTCAATTTCGTCGGGAAAAACACCGCCATCAATGGCTACGTGAGAAATGCGCGGATTATTGATACTCAAGAGGTTCAGAGCCTGAACAACATCTGGGCAATTTTGGCAGCTCAGTGACATGTAAGTTTCAAAGGCAAAGTCGCCCTCTAAATTCTTGATCTGCTCGATGACTTCTGGTTCCACTGTCGATGGATGACCCCCAACCCATAGCAACGCGAGTACAAGGGAAGTGAACTCGTGCCCCATCGGAATTCCAGCGAAACGAACTTCAATGTTGGTTCCTGCGCGTCGGACCGCAAATGATGGCGTGCGTGTATTTGCTTCTTCTTTCACTGTGATCAGCGGCGAAAGCACTTCTATTTCATTCAGGAGCTCACGAAGCTCAACTGATGTTTTTGAATCGTCAAGAGACACTGCAAGTTCAACTGGAAGTTTCACTCGCTCAAGGTGTGAGGCAAGTTGTTGGGTGATCGCTTGGTCAAGCATGTATGTCTCCAATCGTCAGCATCGGATTACGACACTTTTTGCATTGGCGTGTGATGGATACCGAAGCGTTGGAGGGCTGAGGTCTTCAGCCCTCCAACGAGCATCCGGATTATTAGATTTTGCCTACGAGATCAATTGATGGAGCAAGAGTGGCTTCGCCCTCGGTCCACTTTGCTGGGCATACTTCACCTGGGTGAGCTGCAACGTACTGAGCAGCCTTGACCTTGCGGAGAAGCTCAGCAGCGTTACGTCCAACGCCTTCAGAAGTGATTTCCACGAGCTGGATGATGCCTTCCGGATCAATCACGAACGTGCCGCGATCTGCAAGTCCAACACCTTCACGCATGTTGTCAAAATTGCGAGTGATGTCGCCGTTTGGATCACCAATCATTGGGTAGGTGATTTTGCTAATTGCATCTGAAGTTTCATGCCATGCCTTGTGCACGAAATGAGTGTCGGTTGAAACTGAGTACACCTCTACGCCGAGCTTCTGGAACTCTGGGTAGAAATCAGCAAGATCACCGAGTTCGGTTGGGCACACGAAGGTGAAGTCAGCTGGGTAGAAGAAGAAGATTGCCCACTTGCCGCGAACATCTGCATCAGTTACAGGAACGAAAGCACCCTTGTGAAATGCAGTTGCGGAAAATGGCTTGATCTCGGTGTTAATTACAGACATGGTTCCCATCCTTTTCTCAAATCCGGAGCGGATGTTTGCAGACTAGGTAGCCGCATTCCATAGTGCAAATCAAATGTTTCTAGTTTTGTAATAGGTTTTATCTATCGATAACGGCAATAAGGAAGGGCAGCCCTTATGGGACTGCCCTTCCTTATATGGGGAGACGAAATTACTGCTGCGTTTGTGGCACTGCAGTGGAACCTTGTGGGGTCTGACTGAGATCAAAGCCCTGCTGGCCGCCCCGCTGCTGGCCCATCATCGGACCGCCAAATTGCTGATCAGGGCTGGGGCCGTTCTGCCCGAACTGACCCATCATTCCGCCGTGGTCGCCATCAAAATCGTGCATCATCTGGCCGATTTGGCCCCGACCAATGTCATTTCGGCCATGGCCTTCATGGTGAGAACCCAATGCGAAACCGACAATTCCTGCGAGCACGAGCAGTAAGACAGCCCCTGCACCGAGGGCTGCGGCCCATATGGTTCGCTTCTTCGAATTGGCGTGTGACACCGCGGCTTCAACCGGGGCGGCAACTCGAGCGGTTTCCACTGGGGTGAATTCCGTGGTTGCAGCTTCCGCGCTTTCAGGCTGATCAGACATTGCTACTCCTTGCTTCGGCCCACACGGTGCGGGTCACTGAAAGAAGAATGCCTGCACTTTGTTTGAAATACATCGGCCAAATGTTTGGGTTAGGTCAGAGAAAAACACCTCAAAAGTGCCTAGGCTGCGCGCTATGACAGCCGAATTGGCCTTGAAGCCGACTCCAGCCGCCCGAACTTTTTTTGGTCTGAACGCTCTGCTCGCGTGGATCGGTCCCATCATTGCTTTCCTGGTCACGCTATTCGGGTTATACCCAAACACGAATACCAATCCCACTCTTTTCGGCTTTAATCCCGACGGACTGCCTGGAGTCATCGGTCGCTTGAGTGACTACTGCAGTTACTTCACCCACCTCAGCAACATCGTTGTTGCCATCGTGTTGACTCTCATCTGGCGAGGAAGTTCGCGGATCCACTCCAAGGTTTTTGCTGTGCTGCGCCTCGATTCACTCATCATGATTACCGTCACTGGTTTGATTTTTGCAGCAGTTCTTGCTCCAACAATCGAGTTGCGCGGATGGGAATATGCATCGAATGCACTCGAGCACTACATCACGCCACTATTAACCATCATCGTGTTCATCGCTTTTGGACCACGTCGCTTATTCACCTACCGACTCGTGTTACCAGCTCTCATCCTGCCGATGACTTGGGTTGTGCTGGTCATGATTCGTGGGGCCATCATTGACGCCTACCCATATGGTTTCGTGAACGCAGCAGAGTGGGGCTACGCAACCGTGTTCGCCAACATTGTTGGCGTGGTGATCGTCGGGATCCTCTTTGGACTGGTGTTTGTCGCTATTGATCGGTTCATCAGTAAACGCCAACGCGCTAACTAGTGCATATGGCAACTAACGTGTCCATGTGAAACTTCGCCGTAGCCGTTCTGCATTTCCCGTTCAGACGGGTTTGCAAACGCTACGGCATTATGAGCGCCGCCATTTACGCGGAGATCTCCTTGGTGGCCTCACAGTCACTGCGTATCTTGTGCCGCAGGTGATGGCTTACTCGACGCTGGCAGGCCTGCCCGCGCAAGTTGGTCTTTGGATCATTGCACTTACGCTTCTTGCATACTTCCTGCTTGGCACATCGCGACTCCTCAGTAGCGGGCCTGAATCAACAACGGCATTACTCACTGCCGCAACGCTTGCACCGTTAGCAATCGGCGACTCGGGTCGCTACGCAACCTTGGCTGCGCTCTTGGCGCTCATGTGTGGACTTTTTGCGTTGCTTGCCTGGGCTTTGCGGCTTGGCTTTATCGGTGATGCGCTGTCAAAACCAGTGCTTGTTGGCTACATGGCCGGAATCGCCGTCATCATGATTGTTAGTCAGCTCGGAAAAATTACAGGTATTGAAATTTCGGGTGATTCTTTCCTCGGAGACATTCAGTCGTTTGCGCAAAACGCAACATGGGATTCCTTCTCATGGGCAAGCTTGGCTATGGGTGTAAGTGTCACGGTCCTGCTCGTGACGTTAGGAAAACGCTTCCCTGCGGTTCCCGTTCCGCTCATTGTTATTGCAGCGACAGCGATCATGACTGCTGCCTTTGACCTTGGACACCACGGAGTAGCCACTGTAGGAACGATCGCAACTGGAATTCCCACCCCAAGTTTTGCTGGCATTTCCGGAAGCGACCTTTCCATGATGCTGTTGCCAGCCTTCGGAGTATTCATTGTGGGCTACACGGATAACTTGCTTACTGGTCGCATGTTTGGCGAGCGTCATCATCACGACATCAATCCAAACCGAGAATTGCTGGCGTTAGGTGCGACCAATATCGTTGCAGGAATCGCACACGGTTTCCCGGTGAGTTCAAGTGCAAGTCGAGCAAGTCTTGGCGAAGCAGCGGGTGCCCGCACACAGTTGTACTCACTCGTAGCTGCTGCAGGAACGCTAATCGTGCTGTTTGGTTTTGGCGGATTGCTTGCAAGCTTTCCACTTGCTGCGCTTGGCGGTGTTGTTGCCTACGCAGCAATAAAACTTATTAACATTTCGGAATTTCGCCGCCTTCTGAAATTCCGCAGTCGCGAATTTTTCCTCGCAATCTCTGCCACAGCGGCCGTATTGCTGTTCGACATTCTCTGGGGCATCTTGTTTGCCGTCGCCCTATCGGTGTTCGAACTCCTCACCCGAGTCGCTCGACCGCACTCAGCGATTCTCGGTGAAGTATCTGGTGTTCCTGGTTGGCATGACATCACCGATTACGAGCACACCGAGCAGATCCCTGGTTTGCTGGTCTTTCGGTATGACTCACCGTTGTTCTTCGCAAACGCAATGGACTTTGTTTCCAAATGCGAGGAGGCGGTCGATAAAGCTGATCCCACGCCTCAATGGTTATTGCTCAACATGGAAGCCAATACCGAAGTTGATATCACTGGGCTTGACGCCCTCGAGCGTTTGCGCAGTCACTGCGCGCGTGCTGGCGTGACTTTGGCCTTGGTCAGAGTGAAACTCGATGTCGTGCGTGACCTTGATCGACACGGGGTAGGACAGCGAATCGGAGCGGAACGGATGTACCCAACCCTGCCGACCGCAGTTGCGGCTTACCGGGCAGAGATGGGTATGCCCTAGGCGGTATGAGCTGCGAGTGGCCCCTGTGATTCAAGGAGCGCCTGGACCTCTGTCGCGCGATAACGGCGATGTCCACCAAGCGTGCGGATGCTGGTCAACTTTCCGGCTTTTGCCCATCGCGTGACGGTCTTTGGATCAACCCGGAAGAGGGCGGCTACCTCTGATGGAGTGAGCAACTGCTCGATGTCTGCCCCGCGACCTGTCACGAGATCCTCCTGTCGGCTCGGCAATTTGCCGGGCGTGGGACGTACTGTGACATTCGCCACCCAGAAGGGCAAGGGGTTTGTCCTAATTAATTGGGAGAAATGTTCACGAATAGGCCTTTTCTGGGTCACCTATGAGGAGGCCCCCAAGAAACCCAACCCATTGATAACCCCCGACACCCCGAACAGGTACGCTACTGACCTGCGCAGCGGTAGTCCGCGCGAAGAATTTTCCGTCCAAACGAGCCGGGGCGAATCCCGGATGAGGGGGTCGAGCCATGGGGCGCGGCCGAGCGAAGGCAAAGCAGACCAAGGTTGCTCGCGAGTTGAAGTACGGCGGGCCACAGACCGATCTCAGCCGTTTGCAAGCTGAGTTAGCCAACAGTGAAGTTCCTGTGCGTACATTTGCTGTCGAGGATGACGTTGAAGAGGACCTCGAAGAGGATCCATATGCGAAGTACTACGAAGATGACGAAGAAGACGAGGAAGACGAGCGCTAATTAGCGCTGATATTCACCTCGAAGGGTCACCGCTCCACCTTTTCCACCCTTAGCTTCAGCATCGCCATGCTCGCCCGACTCACGTGCACGGACCTCGCCACACATCCACGCTGGAATTCCCCGAGATTCCAAGAATGCGATTGCGGCATCGGCGTCAGTTGGACTCACTAATGCGACCATGCCTACGCCCATGTTGAACGTGCGCTCGCTTTCCAATTGAGCAACATTGCCCGTGCGCGTGATGAGATCAAAAATCGGAAGCGGCTGCCAGCTGCTGCGATTGATATCCGCGGCCAATGTGTCAGGTAGAACGCGCGCAATATTGGCCGCGAGCCCGCCGCCTGTGACATGGCTATATGCATGGACCGGTATAGCTTTTGCGAGTGCAAGACAATCAAGTGAGTACACGCGGGTCGGCTCAAGCATTTCTTCACCAACAGTGCGACCAAGTTCAGCAATGTGCGCATTGAGGCCTGGGCCGGAATCACCCAGTAATACATAACGCGCAAGTGAGTAACCATTCGAATGTAAACCTGACGCGCCCAGGGCAATCACGACGTCGCCAACCTGCACACGATCTGGCCCAAGGAGTTCATCAGCTTCAACAACACCAGTGCCTGCACCAGCAACGTCGTACTCATCAGGAGCCATCAAGCCAGGATGCTCAGCCGTCTCGCCACCAAGGAGGGCGCAACCAGCAAGCACACACCCCTTAGCAATTCCGGAAACTACGGCAGCGATGCGTTCTGGGTCAACGGATCCAGTAGCGATGTAGTCAGTCATGAACAATGGTTCTGCGCCGCAAACCACAAGATCGTCAACGACCATCGCTACAAGATCAATGCCAATTGTGTCATGCACATCCATCGCACGTGCGACAGCAATTTTGGTTCCTACACCGTCGGTCGATGTCGCAAGAAGGGGCTTGCGGTATTTGATCAGTGCACTTGCATCAAAGAGACCAGCAAAGCCACCGAAGTCACCAACTGTTTCTTTGCGTTGTGCGGCTTTGACTGATGCACGCATCAGCTCAACTGCGCGTTCACCTGCTTCAACATCCACACC